>NZ_JAEBDZ010000006.1:0-485512 GCF_046548675.1 Amycolatopsis sp. cmx-8-4 | reverse complement strand
TCCACGAGCACGTAGAGTGCTGTCAGGAGGGTGTCTAGTTCTTTGCTCACACATTGATCTTGGACACCCTCCTCTCATGTCCTGAACCGGGTCAGCTCACATGATCTTCACGGAATCAATCATCTAGATCCCCCAGCTCTCCCGCAGGGACCCGAGGGCCTGGTGGAAGCCGGGGAACGTCTTCTTCACGCACTCCGGATCGTCCAGCGTGATGCCGTCGACCAGCAGGCCGGTGATGCTGAACGCCATCGCGATCCGGTGGTCGCGGCGGCACTTGACCAGGGCACCGGCAGGCGCGCCCGGCTGGATCTCGATCCAGTCGCGGCCCGTCTCCACGGACACGCCCATGGCGCGCAGGTTCTCCTCGCACGCGTCCAGGCGGTCGCACTCCTTGATGCGGGTGTTGTAGACGTCCTCGATGCGCACCGGGCCGGCCGCGAACGGCGCGATCGCCGCCAGCGTCGGGACCGTGTCGGAGATGTCGCGCATGTTCACCGTGACGCCACGCAGGCCGTCCGACGGGCCCGCGACCGTCACCGAGTCCTCTTCCAGCTGCACGTGGGCGCCCATCTGCTCCAGGACGTCCACGAACCGCACGTCGCCCTGCAGCGCCGTCGAACCCAGGCCGGGGATGGTCACCGTGCGGCCGGTGACCGCCGCCGCGGCCAGGAAGTAGCTGGCCGTCGACGCGTCGGGCTCCACCGGGTAGTCGCACGCCTGGTACGGCTGCGGCGGGACGACGAACGTCCGGCCCTCGCGGCGGACCTCGACGCCGAAGCGCCGCATCATCTCCAGCGTGATCTCGACGTAGGGCACCGACACGAGGTCGGTCACCGTGATCCGCAGCCCCTCCGCGGTCAGCGGCCCGAGCAGCAGCAACGCCGTCAGGAACTGCGACGACAAGCCCGCGTCCAGGGTCAGGTCGCCGCCCTTGACGCCGTTCGCGCGGACGGTCAGCGGGTGGTGGCCCGGCTCGCCCTCGAAGGTCAGGTCGACGCCCAGCTCCTGCAGCGCGTCGGTGAGCGGGCCCAGCGGACGCCGGCGCATCTGGTCGGACGCGTCGAAGTGGAAGGTGCCGGTGCCGGCCGCGGCCAGCGCGGGAAGGAAGCGGGCCGTGGTGGCGCCGTCGCGGCAGAAGACGTCGGCGGACGCCACGCCCGGCCCCGACGGCCTGCCCTCGATCGTCCAGGCGTTCGCCTGCCGGTCGACCTGGTAACCGAGCTTCACGAGCCCCTCGGCGAAGCCCTCGGTGTCGTCCGAATGCAGCGGACGGCCGAGCACGGTGGTGCCGCGCGCGGCGGCGGCCAGGAACAGGCCTCGGGCGGTGACGGACTTGGAGCCGGGGATGTCGACGAGGGTCACGAACCCCAGTTTAGTGGGGGGCGATCTCGGCCATCGGGCCCCAGTCGGAGGCGTCCTGGACGTTGATGATCCGCGGGTTGTCCGAGATGTAGGCACCCAGGTTCGCGACCGCCCACTTGAAGTGGTCGGAGCCGACGTGCGCGACGGCGGCGTCCTGGCCCTCGAAGCCTTCGACCAGCACGTACGTGTTCTTGTCCTCGAGGCTGCGGGACCACTCGAAGAACCGGTTGCCCGCCTCGCCGCGGGTGTTCTTGGTGTAGTCCGCCACGATGTCCGGCCAGGCTTCGGCGTGCTCCGGTTTGACCGGGAACTTGACCACGATGAAGATCATGCGCTCAACCGTAGGCCAAAACGGCGGCCCTGGCTGTCTCGGTTTGAGACAGCAGAGTGAGACAGCGGAGTGAGACAGCAGAGGTGAGACAGCAGAGGTGAGACAGCGGGTCAGGAAGCGTGCGGGAGCCGTCGCCCCGGAGGGGCCGACTCGAGCCAGGAGAGGAACCCGGTGAGCGCGCCCGGGCCCATGGCGATCTCGATCGCTTCCTGGGTCTCGGACTCGCAGCGCAGCACGATGGCACCTTCGGGAACCGCGTAGGCCTCGCTGCCGGAGGGGTCACGGCGGTCGGCGATCTGCATGCTCGCGCGCTGGAAGACGCGGTCCGGGCCGCTGCGCAGGCTCCACACCCGGTACCAGACGAACTCGTCACCCTCGTAGCGGCCGAGGCCCAGGTGCCAGCTGGCCCGCGCACTGTCCGGACGCCACCGCAGCGCGACGCTCACGCCCCCACCGCGGCGCATCCGGATCCACCGCTGGCCGTACCAGCCGACCAGCACCACGAGCACGATCAGGAGCCCGACTACCACCACGGTGATCTGCACGGCCCGGCTCCTGCCCGTCGCTCGCTCAGACCGACTGACCTGCCGCGCGGAGCTGGGCCGAGGCCCTGGTCCGCTCGGTCTCGTCGTCGGCGGTCAAGGCCGCCTTCGCCGCGTCGACGTCGATTTCGTCGGAAAGCTCGGCACTTTCGGCGAGGATGCTCACCCCGGTGCCGGTGACCGACAGGAAACCGCCGTGCACGGCCGCGAAGACCGTTTCGCCGTCGGTGGTCGTCACCTTGACCACGCCACCCTCGACGAGCTGCCCGAGCACGGGCTCGTGACCGGCCATGATGCCGATCTCGCCCTCGGTGGTCTGGGCCACCACGAAAGTGGCGGTACCCGACCAGAGACGGCGCTCGACGGCCACCAGCTCCACGGACATCTCAGCCACGTAGCACTCCTTCGCTCGGGGTGTTGCCACCGAGTGTAATAGGTCTGTATCCCGGTATGAGAACGGCGGGGGCCCGAGTCCACAATGGACACTGCCCCCGCCGCCTCAGGAACTCACTTCTTGGTGATTTCCTTGTACTTCTTCTCGAGGTCTTCGAGGCCACCGATACCCAGGAACGCCTGCTCCGGGTAGTGGTCGAAGTCACCCTTGGCGATGCGGTCGAACGACTCGATGGTCTCCGACAGCGGCACCGTCGAGCCCGGGATCTGCGTGAACGCCTCCGCGACCAGCATGTTCTGCGAGAGGAAGCGCTCGATCCGGCGGGCGCGCTGGACGGTGAGCTTGTCCTCTTCCGAGAGCTCGTCCATACCGAGGATCGCGATGATGTCCTGCAGTTCCTTGTACTTCTGCAGGATCCGGATGACCTCGGAAGCCACGCGGTAGTGGTCCTCACCGACGATGGCCGGGTCGAGGATCGTCGACGTCGACGCCAGCGGGTCCACCGCCGGGAAGATGCCCTTCTGGAAGACACCACGCGACAGCTCGGTGGTGGCGTCCAGGTGGGCGAACGTCGCGGCCGGGGCCGGGTCGGTGTAGTCGTCCGCGGGGACGTAGATCGCCTGCATCGAGGTGATCGACCGGCCCCGGGTCGAGGTGATCCGCTCCTGCAGCTGGCCCATCTCGTCGGCCAGCGTCGGCTGGTAACCCACGGCCGACGGCATCCGGCCCAGCAGGGTGGACACCTCCGAGCCGGCCTGGGTGAACCGGAAGATGTTGTCGATGAACAGCAGCACGTCCTGGTTCTGCACATCGCGGAAGTACTCCGCCATGGTCAGCGCGGACAAGGCGACGCGCATGCGCGTGCCCGGCGGCTCGTCCATCTGGCCGAACACAAGGGCGGTGTCGTTGATGACGCCGTCTTCGCTCATCTCCAGGAAGAGGTCGTTGCCCTCACGGGTGCGCTCGCCGACCCCGGCGAACACCGACGTACCACCGAAGTTCCGGGCGACACGGGTGATCATCTCCTTGATGAGCACCGTCTTGCCGACGCCGGCCCCGCCGAACAGGCCGATCTTGCCACCCTGGACGTACGGGGTGAGCAGGTCGACGACCTTGAGGCCGGTCTCCAGCATCTCCGTCTTGCCTTCGAGCTGGTCGAAGGACGGCGGGTTGCGGTGGATGCCCCAGCGCTCGAGGTCATCGCCGTAGCCGGGCTCGTCGAGGCACTCGCCGAGCGCGTTGTAGACGTGGCCCTTGACCTTGTCGCCCACCGGCACGGTGATCGGGCCGCCGGTGTCGGTGACCGCGGCGCCCCGGACCAGGCCGTCCTGCGGCTGGAGCGAAATGGTGCGGACGAGGTTGTCGCCCAGGTGGCTGGCGACCTCGAGGGTCACCGTCTTGCGCAGCTGCTCGAACTCGATCTCGACCTTGAGCGCGTTGTACTGGTCGGGAACGGAACCGCGCGGGAACTCGACGTCGACGACCGGACCGGTCACCGACACGATGCGCCCCTTGGCGCGCGGGGCTTCAGTACTGGTCATCAATCATCACTTCCTGCTGCGGTGAGCGCGTTCGCGCCACCGACGATTTCGGAGATCTCCTGGGTGATCTGCGCCTGGCGGGCCTGGTTCATCTCCCGCGTCAGGTTGCCGACCAGGTCGTTCGCGTTGTCCGAGGCGGCCTTCATCGCCGTCCGGCGCGCGGCCAGCTCGGACGCCGCCGACTCCAACAGCGCCGAGTAGATGCGCGTGTTGATGTACTTCGGCAGGAGCGAGTCCAGCAGCTTGTCGGCACTCGGCTCGAACTCGTAGCTGGGGAGCAGGTCGCCGGTGGGCTTCTGCTCCTCCTCGCCGTCGGTGTACTCGACCTCGAGCGGCGCGACGCGCTTGGCGATCGGCCGCTGGGTCAGCATCGAGACGAACTCGGTGTAGACGATGTGGATCTCGTCGACACCCTCGATGCCGTCGGCGTTGCCGTGCCCGTCGTCGACGCCGGCCATGAACGACTCGACCAGGGTCTCGGCCGCCTCGACCGCCGCGGCGTAGTTCGGCTGGTCGGAGAAGCCCGTCCAGCCGTCCGTCACCTCGCGGCCGCGGAACCGGTAGTAGTTCAGGCCCTTGTTGCCGGTGACGTAGACCCGAGCTTCCTTGCCCTCCTTGCGGAGCAGGGAAAGCAGCTCTTCGGTCGCGCGCAGCACGTTGGAGTTGTAGCCACCGCACTGGCCCTTGTCACTGGTCACGACCAGGACAGCGGCCCGCTTCGGGTTCGGGCGCTCGACCAGCAGCGGGTGGTCGAGGTTGGCCGCCGCACCGGCCAGCGCCGAGAGCACCTTGGTGATCTCGTCGGCGTACGGCCGGGAAGCGGCGACCTTCGCCCGCGCCTTGGTGATGCGCGCGGTGGCGATGAGCTCCATCGCCTTGGTGATCTTGCCGATCGACTTGGTCGCCTTGATGCGCGACCGGAGTTCCCGGAGTTGTGCGGCCATGAGCTATCAGCTCACTTCTTCGGGGCGGGCTTGTTGACCTTGACGGTCTCCTGCCCGACCTTGTCGGCGTCCATCGCGTCGGCGTCCGCACCGACCAGGGCGTTGCCGTCGGCGGTGGTGAACTCCTTCTTGAACTCGTTCACCGCGGCGACCAGCTTCTCGGCGGTCGCGTCCTCGAACTTCCCGGAGTCGCGGATCGCGCCCAGGACGTCGTCGTGCTTGCGGCGGGCCGAGTCGAGGAACTCGTGGTTGAAGCGGCGCACGTCCTCGGTCGGGACCGAGTCGTAGTGGCCGTTCGTGCCCAGCCACACCGTGCAGACCTGCTCCTCGACCGGGATCGGCGAGTACTGCGGCTGCTTGAGCACCTCGTACAGCCGGGCACCGCGCTCGAGCTGCGCCTTGGAGGCGTCGTCGAGGTCCGAGGCGAAGGCGGCGAACGCCTCCAGCTCGCGGTACTGCGACAGGTCGATGCGGAGCGAGCCGGAGACCGACTTCATCGCCTTGACCTGCGCGGCACCACCCACGCGGGACACCGAGATGCCCACGTCGATGGCCGGGCGCTGACCGGCGTTGAACAGGTCCGACTGGAAGAAGCACTGGCCGTCGGTGATCGAGATGACGTTCGTCGGGATGTAGGCCGACACGTCGTTGGCCTTCGTCTCGATGATCGGCAGCCCGGTCAGCGAGCCGGCGCCCAGCTCGTCCGAGAGCTTCGCGCACCGCTCGAGCAGGCGGGAGTGCAAGTAGAAGACGTCGCCGGGGAAGGCCTCGCGGCCCGGCGGGCGACGCAGCAGCAGCGAGATCGCGCGGTACGCGTCGGCCTGCTTGGTCAGGTCGTCGAACACGATGAGGACGTGCTTGCCCTCGAACATCCAGTGCTGGCCGATGGCCGAGCCGGTGTACGGGGCGATCCACTTGAAGCCGGCGGAGTCCGATGCCGGCGCGGCGACGATGGTGGTGTACTCCATCGCGCCCGCGTCCTCGAGGGACTTCTTGACCGCGGCGATCGTGGAGCCCTTCTGGCCGATCGCGACGTAGATGCAGCGAACCTGCTTCTTCTCGTCGCCGGTCTCCCAGTTGGACTTCTGGTTGATGATCGTGTCCACGGCGACGGCGGTCTTGCCCGTCTTGCGGTCACCGATGATCAGCTGGCGCTGGCCGCGGCCGATCGGCGTCATCGCGTCGATGGCGGTGATGCCGGTCTGCAGCGGCTCCGACACCGGCTGGCGCTCGACCACCGAAGCGGCCTTGACCTCCAGCGGACGGCGGTCGGTGGTCTCGATGTCGCCGAGACCGTCGATCGGGGCGCCCAGCGGGTTGACGACGCGGCCGAGGTAGCCGTCGCCGACCGGCACGGACAGGACCTGGCCGGTGCGCTTGACCTGCTGGCCCTCTTCGATGCTTTCGAAGTCGCCGAGGATCGTCGCGCCGATGGAGCGCGCGTCCAGGTTCAGTGCGACGCCCAGGACGCCGCCGGGGAACTCGAGCAGCTCGTTGGCCATGGCCGAGGGGAGGCCCTCGACGTGGGCGATACCGTCACCCGCGTCGATCACGACGCCAACTTCTTCCCGGCTCACGTCCGGGGCGTAACTCGAGACGTAGTTCTCGATCGCGCTACGGATCTCATCCGAGGAGATCGTCAGCTCGGCCATGTCTTTCCCGCTCTCGCTTCGTTCTTGCCAGTATGCAAAGTCTTGTGTGACCAGGGACTAGGCCCGGGCCAGCCGCCTGCGCAGGGCAGCTAGCTGACCCGCCGCGCTCCCGTCGATGATCTCGTCGCCGACGCGGACGACGAGCCCGCCGCCGAGACTGGGATCGACCTCGACGTGCAGCGCGATCGACCGCCCGTAGATGGTGTCGAGCTTCTCGCCCAGCCGGGCGGTCTGCTCGTCGGTCAGAGGGCTCGCGCTGGTCACGTAGGCGACCGAGCGCTGACGGCGTTCCGCGGCCAGCTTGACCAGCGCGTCGAGCCCGGCGCCGACACCGCGGCCCTTGGCCCGGCGGACGACCTGCTCGACGAGGGTCTCGGTGACCACGTCCACCTTGTCGGCGAACAGCCCGCGCACCAGCGACCGCTTGGCGTCGGCGGGACCGGCCAGGTCCGCCAGGGCGGTCTCGAGCTCCGGGTGGTTGGCCACGACGCGCGAGACCTGGAACAGCTGGGTCTCGACGGCGTCGATGTTGCCGGTCTTTTCGGCGGCGGTGAGCAGCGCGGAGTGCCCGAGCGACTCGAGCCCGTCGACCAGCTGACGAGGGCTGGACCAACGGCTGCCCGCCACGGCGTCGAGCACCTTCAGTGCCGGTTCGGACAGCTTGCCGTCGAACAGCCGGCGCACCAGCGTGGTGCGCGACTCCGGCGTCGCCGAGGCGTCACTCACCGCCCGGCGCAGACCGATCTCCCGGTCCAGCAGGTCGACGACCGAGAGCAGCTCGTCGCCGACCAAGGAAGACCCTGTCGCGTCGGCGTCGGCCAGAACCTCGCCGAGGCGTTCCTCGGCGAGGCCGAGCGCTTCGCGGCTCGCAGCATGCAACGTCATTCGGGTCTACTTCCCCGCTCCACCAGCGGCACCGGCGGTGTCCAGCTCCGCGAGGAACCGGTCGACGGTGCCACGACGGCGCGCCTCGTCTTCGAGCGACTCGCCGACGATGCGGCTGGCCAGCTCCACGGCGTTGCGGCCCATGTCGGCCCGCAGCTCGGCGATGATCTGCGCCTTCTGGGCCTGCAGCTGAGCCTGGCCCTGGGCGACGATCCGCTGGGACTCGGACTCGGCCTCGGCCCGCAGTTCCGCCTTGATCTGCTCGGCTTCGAGCCGGGCGTCGTCGCGGATCTTCGCGGCCTCGCCACGGGCTTCCTTCAGCTGCGCCTGGTATTCCGCCAGCGCGGCTTCGGCCTGGGCCTGAGCCTTCTCGGCCTTCTCGATGCCACCCTCGATCTTCTGCGCACGCTCTTCGTACGCGGCCTCGAAGCGAGGGACGACGTACTTCTTGAGGATGAACAGCAGGATCAGGAAGGCGACGATGCCGAGGATCAGCTCCGAAATGTCCGGCACGATAGGCAACGGCGTTTCGGACGCCAACACCAGTTCGTTCGTCACCACAACGTCTCCTTAAGCGATGAGCAGAGGACTCAGGCGGAGGCGATGAAGTAGATGACGATGCCGATCAGCGCCAGGACCTCGGTCAGCACGAAGGTCGAGAAGCCGATGCCCTGCAGCTTGCCCTGGGCCTCCGGCTGCCGGGCGGTGCCGTTGATGACGGCGGCGAAGATCAGACCCACACCGATGCCGGGGCCGATGGCGCCCAGGCCGTAACCGATCGCAGCAAGACCCTTGTTGAGGTTGACGGCCTCGGCGGCCTGCTGGGCCAGAACGATGTTGCTCACGTGCATTTCCCTTCACTTCGGTCCACGCGCTCGCGCGGATCGGGGGCTTGTGTTCTCAGTGCTCCGACGCCAGCGCGGCGCCGATGTACCCCGCCGAGAGCAGGGCGAAGATGTAGGCCTGCAGCACCTGGATGAAGGCCTCGAGGAAGGTCATCCCGATGGCGAAGATCCAGGCCACCACGGAAACCGGCTTCAGCGCCCAGCTCGACGTCTCGGTCAGCAGGAACGTGCCGCCGAGGGTGAACACCGCCAGGATCAGGTGGCCGGCGAACATGGCCGCGAAAACACGGATGGCGAGCGTCAGCGGGTTGAGGAAGAACTTCTCCGCGAACTCGATCACCGAGAAGAGCGGCAGCACCGCCTTGGGCACGCCCGGCGGCGCGAGCTCCTTCTTGAAGTAGCCCGCGAACCCGTGCCGCTTGAACCCGGCGTAGTGGTACACCGGGTAGACCACGAGGACCGCCAGCGCGACGGGGAAACCGAAGCGCGCCATGGTCGGGAACTGCAAGAGGGGGATGATCCCGTACAGGTTGTTCACCAGGATGAAGGTGAACAAGGCGAAGACGAGCGGCACGTACGGCTTGAAGTCCTTCGAGCCGATCTGCTCGCGCGCGATGTTGTTGCGGCTGAAGTCGTAGATGGACTCGGCGACGAACTGCCCCTTGCTGGGCACGACCTTCAGCTTGCGGGTCGCCACGAGGAAGTACGTCGCGATGATCACGACCGAGAGCACGACCAGCACCATCGGCTTGGTGACACTGCCGAAAATCGGCGGCAAGATGAAGCTCTCGGCACCTGGGGGCTCGAAAATCGCACCCTCGGCCAATACCAGCGCGCCCACTGGGCTCCTTCCGGTTCTCCCGGCCGGCGTTCACTCCGCCGGGGGAATCGTCACGATCTGGACTTAACGTACCCGATACGTATCGGGACGTCGGAGGCGGCTGCCCCACTGTGCGATGAACACGGCTTCACGTTCTGCACACGGGGTTGTCTCGCGTGAACACTGCCCTGCGGTCTACTTCGGACCAGCGGCGGAAGGCGGAACTACACGGTCGCCACACTGCTGATCGCGGTTCGTCTCAGGAAGCGCGCGGCCGAGGCCGCCACCCTTGACGCGGACCATACCAGCAGGTCAATCAGTGCCGTACAGGCGTACTCCATACCAACCGATCAGCCCAGGACTTAGGTCCCGGGTCGATCCGGGACCCAGGTCCGGCGGGGGCCGGGACCCTCCCGGGAACGTCGCAGGCGAGCCGTCCGGGACCCTTTTCGAGGCCCGCGCGAAAGCGCACGGCCGTGACGCCGGTCACACTCGGGCGGCCGCGTGCCGGTTCACCGTGGGTAACGGACACCCCGGCGAACCGGACGGCGTCAGGAGGGGATGATCGTCGGGATCTTGGTCTTGCGGAAGGCGGCGAACTCGGCCGCGGCGGCCAGCAGGATGGCCACGATCATGGTGATGCCGAGCGACATCGGGTGCAGCGCCGTGACGCCCTTCAGCAGCGTCAGCGCGCCGAACAGCAGGACGACCTTCACGACGTACCCGCCGAGCGCGATCACCATGACGAACATCGGGTCCTGGCCGGCGCTGAAGCGCATCATGCCCAAGGTCGAGAGTGACGCCAGCATCGCCAGCGCCCCGCCGACGAGCGAGCCCCAGAAGCCCGGCATGCCGTTGAGGACGCTGAAGAGCACGATGCAGACGAGCACCGCCGGCGGGGTCACCAGCAGCGAAGCCTTCGTCATGGCGCGGGCCGCCTGCAGCACCACCTTGGCGTGCGGGTTCTCCTGCGCTTCGGTCGAAGTCTCGGTCTCGCTCACAGCTGGCTCCCTGCTCGGTTCGACCCCGAGTGTAGAGAACCCCGCGGACTAGGTACGCGGCTGGTGGCGTGAGCGCAGCCGCGGGATGACCGAGACCCCCACCGCGAACACCAGGCCGACGCCGATGATCCAGAGCGCGGCCGCGTCGTCGAACAGGGTCACCGAGACCGCGCCGAACGCCAGGATGCCGGCCCACAAGTAGATCAGCAGCACGGCGCGGCGCTGGGAGTGGCCGATCTCCAGCAACCGGTGGTGCAGGTGCATCTTGTCCGCGGCGAACGGGCTTTCGCCGCGGCGGGTGCGGCGGACGACCGCCATGATCAGGTCCAGCATCGGGACGAACAGCACCGCCGCCACGACCACCAGCGGGGACAGCAGCGCGATCGCGTCCTTGCCGCTGAACTGCGGGTAGGGCACGCGCCCGGACGCCGACGTGGTCGCGCCCGCGAGCATCAGGCCGATCATCATCGAGCCCGAGTCGCCCATGAATATCTTGGCGGGCTGGAAGTTGTACGGGAGGAACCCCAGACACGCGCCGGCGAGGGTGGCCGCGATCAGCGCCGGCGGGTACGTGCCGACGTCGCCGCCCGAGCTGTCGAGCAGCCCCAGCGAAAACGCGCACGTGGCCGCCGCCGCGATGAAGCCGAGGCCGCCGGCCAGGCCGTCGAGGCCGTCGACGAAGTTCATCGCGTTGACCATCACCACGACCATCACGACGGTGAGCAGCGCGCCCTGGTTCTTGTCGAGCACCAGCACCGAGCCGAACGAGGCGCCGGTGCCGCCCCACGGCACCCAGAACGACACCCACTGCACGCCGAAGATGACCAGGATCCCGGCGCACATGACCTGGCCGGCCAGCTTCGTCCAGGCGTCCAGCTCGAACCGGTCGTCGAGCGCGCCGATGAGCGAGATGACACCGGCGGCGAGCAGCACGCCGACCGAGTCGAACGACGCGTCGAAACCGTGCGACAGCGCGGGCAGCTGGTGGGCCAGGCCCATCGCGGCGGCGACGCCGAGGTAGATGCCGATCCCGCCCATGCGCGGGATCGGCGCGACGTGCACGTCGCGCGCGCGGGGGTTCGCGATCGCGCCGACGCGGATCGCGATCCGGCGCACGACGCCGGTGAGCAGGTAGGTCACGGCCGTCGCGGTCAGCGCGACGAGGATGTATTCCCGGATCGGGAGAAGACCGGATGTGGGCGGCACGGGTGCGTCACGCTCGCGGGGTCGGGGTCACCCGCGACACGCTATCGTGCCGCGCCCGGCGCCTTGATCCGGCTTCACGCCAACGATTCCGCGGGGACACCGAGCACCTCCGCGATGGCGTCCTTGCTCACGGCGCCTTCGCGCAGCACCACCGGTTCGGTGCCGGTGAGGTCCACGATGCTCGACGCGACGGCCTCGCCGCTGGAGCCGCCGTCGAGGTACACCGCGACCGAGTCGCCGAGCTGCTCCTGCGCGTCCTGCGCCGTGCTCGCCGGCGGCCGGCCGGAGACGTTCGCGCTCGAGACGGCCATCGGGCCGACGTCGCGCAGCAGCTCCAGGGCCACCGGGTGCAGCGGCATCCGGAGCATCACGGTGCCGCGGGCGTCGCCGAGGTTCCACTGCAGGCTCGGCGCGTGCGGGAGCACAATGGACAGATCGCCGGGCCAGAAGGCTTCGATGAGCGCGCGGGCCTGCGGCGGCACGCCGAGGACCAGACCGTCCACAGTGGACCACGAGCCGACGAGCACGCCGACCGGCATGTCCGGGCCGCGGTTCTTCGCGCGCAGCAGGGCCTGGACGGCGCCCGCATCGAACGCGTCGGCGCCGATCCCGTAGACCGTGTCGGTCGGCAGGACGACCAGCCGGCTCGACCGGACCGCGCCGGCCGCGGCGGCCAGCCCGTCCGCCCGGGAGTCCCGCTTGCTGCAGTCGTAGACCACGCTCATGGCGCCAAGGGTAGCCCCGCGCGCCGGAGGGGCCCGCCGCGGCAGGCCCCTCCGGGTCGTGGTCACGAGGTGCGCGTCAGAAGCCGAACGCCGTGCAGCTCGCGGTGGCCGTCTTCGACGGGTCGCTCACCGACGTCGCCGTGAGCTTCACCCGGGCGGCCAGGTCACCGCCACTGCGCTTCGCGAAGGCGGGCACCTTCACGAACTGACCGAACTTCGCCGTGGCCAGCTCGTTCGGCAGCCGGACCTGCCAGCCCTTCGCGTCGGTCGACGCGCTCAGCCGGTAGGTGTCGGTGTCGTACGGCGCCTTCGCGCCCTTCGCCGAACCGGTGTTGAACAGGCCGAAGTCGCAGGTCGCGAGCCCGCCGCGGGCGAACGCCGGCAGCGCCGGGGTCACCGCGGCGCCGCGCGCCTGGCTGCCCGAGCCGTCCAGCGAAGCGACCGTGACGGTGTACGAGAGCACGCCCTTGCGGTCCCGGGCGAGGTCGGTGACCAGGAACTTCAGCCGGTTCGCCTGGTCGGTGTACTCGTACGGGCTCGCCGCCTCGGTGCCGGCCTTGAACAGCGCGTCGTTGAGCTGGCGGTAGTCACCGATGGTGATCTTCACCGGCGTGCCGTCCGGCTTGGTGTAGTCGGTGATGCCGATGTCGGCCGGGTTGGCGTCGATCACCCACTCGAAGGGCGCGTTGTCCTTGTCCTTCGTCTTGGCGAGCAGCACGCCGGAGTCCGGCGAGAACGAGTCCGCGCCCATCCGGTCGACGACCTCGACGGTGTAGTTGTCGTAGCCGCCGCCGTCGCAGAACGGGTCGGTCGTCTTGTCGCACTTCGGTCTCTTGTCGCCGCCGGTGAGCTTGATGTTCAGCCCGGTGAACGCGCCGGGCTGCGCGTCCGCCTCGCGCGCGGTGATGCGCGCCGACACCGGCCCGGACACCGCCAGCTGGTTGCGGTCGAGCTGCAGGACGTCGGCCGGGTCGACGATGCCGAGCTTCATCTTGTTGCGCAGCATGTGCTGGGCGCCCATCGAGCTGCCCTGCGTCGCCGGGATCTGCCAGCGCGTGTGCGGGCCGCCGGGGCCGTTGAACGTGCCGCGGGACAGCATTTCCCAGGCGCCGGAGTAGTCCCGCCACGGGGGGATCCCGAACGGGTTGTTGTAGTTGTCGCCGATCCCGAGGATGTGGCTGAACTCGTGGGCGTAGGTCGACTGCCCGGAGCTCTCGGCCTGCACCGAGCTGCCGTTCCCGGCGTTGGGCCAGATGCTGGCGGCCGACGCCCACGACGTCCACGGGACGTACCGGGTGGCGGCGTAGTTGGGCAGGTCGTGGTTCGGCGGGCCGAACGCGTCGGGCACGTTCTCCTTGGTGCCGAACTTCATCTCGCCGAACTCCTGCCAGGTCGAGCTCTCGTCCTGGCCGGCGGAGAGGTAGAAGACGAAGTCGAACTGGTTCGCCGTGTCGCCGACGTCGGCGCGCCAGGCGTTCCCGGCGTCGGTGCGGATGTCGCGGTCGCAGTTCGCGCTCGGCGGGCAGGCGTTCGGCTGGAACTCCATGCCGTACTCGAAGGACTGGCCGGGCATCCGGTACGGGCCGAACGCCGTCAGCTGCACGCCGAAGCGGCCGCCGGAGTCCTCCATCCAGTACTCGTTGATGGTGTGCCCGTTGTTGAGGGCTTCGGGCTTGTTGAGGAAGTCCTGGTAGTACTGCGCGACGCCCGTCCGCGGGATGTTCGCGGCTTCGGGGCCGGGATTGCCGAAGACGGTCGACTTCGGCGGCTGCGTGACGACGAAGTCCTGGTCGGGGTAGTCGGCGAGGACGACGGCGCCCTTGAAGACGCGCTGCGTCGGCTTCAGGGCGGGGTCGGCCCAGTTCGTCCCGGGCACCTTGCGGTAGTCGGACCACGTCATGTGGTCCTGGTTCTCCCAGTGCGCGGCGTCGATCGGGGCGGGCCAGCCACGGGTGAGCGGTTCGGCGGCCGCGGTCCCGGCGCCGAGCCCGGTCAGGACCGTGACGGCGGCGAGCAGGGCGAGCGCTTTCGGGGTTCTGGCGCGCATCTGCGGCTCCTTCACTGGGAACCGGCGGGGTCGCGGTGTCCCGTGATCGACCGTATTGAGCCGCGCTGTCTCGGTTCTGCCCCGAAGCGAGGGTTTACCCGCTTGCCCCACGACGAAAGTCTGGCCGGTTTGTCAGGCCCCGTGCGCCCCAATGTGGCGTTGGGTGCATCTGACGCACCGAACGCCACATTGGGTGCGTTGGACGCACCCAACGCCACATTGGGGCGTTTGCCCGGCACTGTGGACAAGTCCGGCCGCGGGCACGGCGAGCAGCCGGAACTGTCGGTGCCCTCCGCTAGCGTGGAAACGGGGGCTGCTCAGCCCAGCCGCTTCGCCGTGACGAACCGCGCGCGGCCCGCCAGGTCGTTGTGGCCCTCGACGGCCGTCAGCACCCGGCGCGCCCGGACCAGCGCCGGCACCGCCGAGCCGTGGGTGTCGTCGTGCTCGATGGCCAGGCCGCCGCCCGGACGCAGCAGCCGCGCGCCCGCCGCGATCGCGTGGCGGATCACCGCCAGGCCGCTCTCCTCGGCGAACACCGCGCGCGGCGGGTCGTGCTCGGCGACCTCGGGCGGCACCGGGGTGCCGTCGGGGACGTACGGCGGGTTGCACAGCACCAGGTCGACCAGGCCGTCGAGCTCGGCGAACATCGTCGGGTCGCCGATGTCGCCGGAGTACAGCCGGATCGGTGTGTTGCCGGCGTCGGCGTGGACGTCCGCGTTGTGCCGCGCCCAGGCCAGCGCCTGCGGGTCGACGTCCACCGCGTAGACGACCGCGTCCGGGCGCGCGTGCGCGACGCCGAGTGCGAGCGCCCCGGAGCCGGTGCACAGGTCGACGACGACCGGGAACTCCCGGCCCTGCAGGAACTTGACGCCCCACTCGAGCAGCAGCTCGGTCTCCGGGCGCGGCACGAACACGCCGGCCCCGACCGCCACGGTGATGTCACCCAGCGCGGCCCAGCCGGTGAGGTACTGCAGCGGGATCCGCTTCGCGCGTTGCTGGACGAGCTGGCCGATGGCCTCGATGACGGGCGGATCGACCAGGGGCACCATCGGCAGCCGCCCGCGTTCGACCCCGAGCACGTGCGCGGCGATCACTTCGGCGTCGAACCGCGGCGAAGCGACGCCCGCCCGCTCGAGAATGCGGGTGGCCTCCATGATGGCCAGGCGCAGCGGCTGCCGATTCACTCGTCGTCCTTCACCTCGTCAAGCCTGGCACACCAGGCGGAACTCCCCCGTCAGGACACGCGCCGGTCCCACGCCGTGCAGCGTATCGAGCGAGCGGTCACGCGCCCCCTTCGGTCAGGTACCCGGCCAAGGTGCTGCGACGGCGCTGGAGCGTCCCGATCCGGTCGTCCATCGCCGTCAGCTCGCGGTGCAGCAGCTGCGCCAGCTCCGGGCAGAGGTCGAGGTGGGCGTCCTCGCCGCTCGCGCACAGCAGCGCCGACGCGATCACCCCGGTGGTCAGCCCGGCCCCGAGGAGCCGGCGGATCTGCCGGACCCGGACGACGGCGTCCTCGCCGTAGCACCGGTAGCCGTTGCGGTCGCGCGACGCCACCAGCAGGCCCTGTTCCCCGTAGTAGCGCAGCAGGCGCGTGCTGACGCCCGTCCGTTCCGCGAGCTCGCCGATCCGCATGTGTCCCCCGGACTTGACCTTCACACTGATGTGAAGACCTAACGTCGCCAGCATGACCGAACATTTCCACCACGTCGTCCGCGGCGCCGGCCCGGGCCTGCTGCTCGCCCACGGCGGGGGCGGCAGCGTCGAAGGCAACTTCGGCGCCATCCTCGACGATCTCGCGCGGACGCGCACCGTCGTCGGCCCGGACTACCCCGGCTCGGGCGCGACGCCCCGCAGCGCGACCCCGCTGGACCTGGACGAGCTCGCCGACGAGCTGGTCGCGATCGCCGCCGGCGCCGGTCTGGAGCGGTTCGCGATCCTCGGCTACTCCCTCGGCACGGCCGTCGCGGTCCGCGCCACCACCCGGCACCCCGACCGCGTCACCGGGTTGGTCCTGACCAGCGGGTTCGCCCGGCTCGACAACCGGATCCGGCTCGCCGTCGACGTCTGGGCCGCGCTGCTGCACGACGACCCGAAGCTGCTCGCGAAGTTCCTCACGCTGGTCGCGAGCGGCCGCGACCACCTCGAAGCCCTGACGCCCGAGCAGCTCGAAACGGCCGTCGACCAGCTCGCCGCGTTCGTCCCCGACGGCAGCCCCGAGCACGTCGCCCTGGTCGCGAAGGTCGACACCCGGGCCGAGCTGGCCGGGATCGCCGTGCCCGCGCTCGTCGTCGCCACCACCCTCGACGGACTCGCCTCGCCCGAGCTGTCGCGGGAACTCGCGGACGGCATTCCCGGTGCCGAACTCGTCGAGATCGAAGCCGGGCACAACATCGGTGCCGAAGCCCGCGACGAGTGGCTCGCCGCGATCGAAAAGTTCCTCGGGAGGCTGTCGTGAACCTCGAAGTCGTACTGCCGAACGAACACCCGGACCTGCCGCCCGGCCGGCCCGCCGAGCTGGCGCGGCTCGCCGAGGACCTCGGCTACCGCACCGCGTGGCTGCCCGACCACCTGATCCCGCCCGGCGCGTTCGGCGACGTCTTCGGCGGGGTCTACGAGCCCCTCGTCACGCTCGCCCACATCGCCGCGCTGACGACCCGGATCCGGCTCGGGACGTCGGTGCTGATCGTGCCGCTGCGGGAGCCGTTCGCGCTGGCCAAGCAGGTCGCGACCCTCGATGCGCTGTCCGGGCACCGGTTCGGCCTCGGCGTCGGCACAGGCTGGAACGAGCCCGAGTTCGCCGAGGTCGGGGCGGACTTCGCCGGTCGCGGGAAGCGGACCGACACCACCCTCGACCTGCTCGCGGAGCTGTTCCGCACCGGCCGCGGCCCCGGCGGCGGGTACTTCGAGCCGCGGCCGGCGGGACCGGTGCCGATCACCGTCGGCGGCAACTCCACGATCGCGCTGCGCCGCGCGGCCCGCGTCGGTTCGGCGTGGCAGAGCGCCGGGCTGTCCCCCGCCGAGTTCGGCGAGCGGGCCGGGAAGCTCGGGGAGCTGGCCGCCGGCCGCGACGTGCGGGCGACCGCCCGGATGGAGTGGGACGGGACCGATCTCGGCGCCGCCGTCGCCCGGTTCCGGGCGTATATCCTGGCCGGGGCGGACGCGGTGGCCGTCCACTTCGGCCCGGCCGAGGCGTTCGACCGGCGGATGACCGCGTTCGCCGAGGCCGTCGCCGGTCTTTAGGATGCCCGAGACGCCGAACCCCGGGAGCGCCAGTGCCGACAGAGCCGACCACGCGCCGCCGGGTCGCGTTCATCTTCCCGATCTACAACGAGGAAGGGAACATCGAGCTGCTGCAGCGCACGGTCGACGAGGTCACCGCGCCGCTGGCCGGGAAGTACGACTTCAGCTTCATCTACGTCGACGACGGCAGCAAGGACGGCTCACTGGCCGCGCTCACCGGGCTGAGCGCCCGCGACGGCCGGATCACGGTCATCGAGCTGTCCCGCAACTTCGGCCACCAGATGGCCGTCACCGCCGGGCTCGACCTGGTCGACGCGGACGCCGCGATCATCATGGACAGCGACCTGCAGGACCCGCCGCGGGTGGCGCTGGAGCTCATCGAGCAGTGGGAAGAGGGCTTCGACGTCGTCTACGCGCAGCGACGGTCGCGCCAGGACTCGCCGTTCAAGCGGCTCACCGCGAGCGCGTTCTACTGGTTCCTCGGCAAGATGGCCGCCGTCGACATCCCGAAGAACACCGGCGACTTCCGGCTGGTCGACCGCAAGGTCGTCGACGAGCTGCGCAAGTACCGCGAGCGCGACCGGTTCCTGCGCGGCCTGGTCAGCTACATCGGGTTCAAGCAGACGGCGGTGCTGTTCGACCGCGACAAGCGCCACGCCGGCGCCACCGGCTACCCGCTGACGAAGATGATGCGGTTCGCCGCCGACGGCATCGTCGGGTTCTCGACCACACCGCTGCGGATGATCACGCGGATGGGGTACCTGTTCTCGCTGCTGAGCTTCCTCGGCGTGCTCTACGTCATCGGCGTCAAGCTGTTCGCGCCGGAGACCGCGGTGCCCGGCTGGGCGTTCATCACCATCGCGATGTTCTTCCTCGGCGGCATCCAGATCATCATGCTGGGCGTGCTCGGCAGCTACATCGGCCGGACGTACTCGCAGGTGCAGAACCGGCCGCTGTACAGCGTCGCGTCGGTGCGGACGGGTGCGAACGAGGCCGCCGAGGACAGCCGGAGCACCGTCCGATGAGGCTCGTCACCGCCACGCAGGTGCGCTTCGGCATCGTCGGGATCGGCAACACGCTGGTCGACGTCCTCGGGTACGCGCTGCTGGCCACGCTCGGCGTGCCGACGTTCGTCGCGAACTTCATCTCCACGACGATCGGCATGCTGCTGTCGTTCACGCTGAACCGGAACTTCACGTTCCGGGCGAAGGACGGCGACGTCCGCCGCCAGGCCGTGCTGTTCTTCGTGGTCACCGCGTTCGGGCTCTGGGTGGTGCAGTTCCTCGTCATCACCCTGGTGAACCACCTGTTCCCGGGGATCAACCTGCTGGTGCCCAAGGGCGCCGCGATCGTCGTCGGGCTGTTCTGGAACTACCTGCTCTACCACTACGTCGTCTTCCGCCACCGGCCGGCGACGCCGGTACCCGGTGCGGCACCCGCCGACTCAGCGTGATCTCGTACGCTGACCTGCGTGCGATCCCGTGAACTGCGCTTCGGCCTGGGCGTCTTCGTCCTTTCCCTGGGCGTGCTGCTGCTCCGGTTCCTCGTCCCCCGGCCGGTCGGGATGGCCGACAACGGCGACGGCTGGCGCCTGCTGTGCGACCTCGGCGGCCGGCACCCGGAGATCAAGCCCGAGTTCTACGTGCACTTCGGCTACGGGCCGGGTTCGGCGTGCAAGAGCGACTACATCTCGAGCCAGGCGTGGCTCGACTGGTCAGCGAGCAAGCTCGGCAAGGTGCTCGGCTCGTCGGCGGAGCTGAACCTGCTGGTGCTCGGCGCGATCACGTGCGTGCTGGTCGCCGTGGGCGTCGCGGCCACCGTGCTCGGGCTCGACCTGAGCCGCCGCAACCGCGTCATCGCCGCCGTCCTGCTGCTGCTCGTGATGGCCGACTCGGCGTTCTTCGGCTATTTCGCCTCGGTGCTCAGCGAAGGCGCCGGGTTCGTCGGGATGTTGCTGACCGCGGGCGGGCTGCTGCTGATGCACCGCACGGGCGCGTGGCGCTACTGGGGCGCGGCGCTGACCGTGGTGGGCGCGCTGATCGGGATCAACGCGAAGTCGCAGACGCTGCTGCTGATCCCGCTGTTCGTGATCGCGCTGGCGCTGGTCCGGCCGCTCGGCGCGAAGGGCCGCGCGCGGTGGCTGGTGCCGCTGGGCGTGCTGGTGATCGTCGGCGCCGGGACGGCGATGGTGCAGTCGAAGGGCGACCCGGCGAACGCCGAGTACCGCGAAGCCAACATGTTCCACGTGGTGTTCGACAGCATCGTGGACGGCAAGCACGACACCGACGCCGACCTGACCGCGCTGGGGCTCCCGCCGGACGCGAAGAAGTTCATCGGCAAGGGCTGGTGGGAAGCGAGCCCCTGGACGGACCCGGGCTACAACACCTACCGCGACAAGATCAGCCGCCGCAACGTCGTGCAGTACTACGCGTCCCACCCGACCCGCACGCTGCAGGTCCTCCAGCAGGGCGCGGTCGACACGCTCACGGCCCGCCCGCCGCGGCTGGGCAGTTTCGCCGAGTCGGCCGGCTTCCCGCAGATGACCCAGGAGTACCGGGTGCCAGTGCTGTCGGGCCTGGCCGCGCTGGCCGCACCGCTGGGCCTGTTCGTGCTGGTCCCGTTCTGGCTGCTGATCGGCTGGGCGGGCATCCGCGCGTTCCGTCGAAAGGCGCGCGAGTACGGGACCGTGGTGTTCTTCCTGCTGCTGTTCGCGATCGGCCAATTCGGCCTGTCGGCGCTCGGCGAGGGCGTCGAAGGCGTGAAGCACCAGCTGCTGACGCTGTTCCCGACGTTCCTGGCCATGGTGTTCGCGGTGCTGAGCCTGCTGCCGCGGCCGTCCCGGGCTGTGCCGGAAGACGCCGCGGAAGAGCCGGAGTCCGAGGCCATGACCGAGGTCTTCGACGCCTTCCGGGAGCCGGAGAAGCCCGCCGTCCGCTGACGCGATGCCGTGTCGACCCCGCAATCACGCGAGTCGACCCGGCAATCACGCGTTTCGGCGTTCCGTGCACACCCGGCCCGTGATCAAAGGGTCAGCTCGCGTGATCAGCGGGTCGACACGCGTGCTTGGAGCGACGACACGGCCTCAGCCGGACTGCGAGGCCAGGCGCTCTTCGCGGTCCGCGGTCGCCAGGGCGTCCAGGACGCCGTCCAGCTCGCCGTCCAGGACCTGGTCCAGGTTGTACGACTTGTAGTTCACCCGGTGGTCCGAGATGCGGTTCTCCGGGAAGTTGTACGTCCGGATGCGCTCCGAGCGGTCGACCGTGCGGACCTGGGAGCGGCGGGCGTCGGACGCCTTGGCCGCGGCCTCCTCCTCGGCGACCGCCTGGAGGCGGGCCTGCAGGACCTGCAGCGCGCGGGCGCGGTTCTGGATCTGCGACTTCTCGTTCTGGCACGATACGACGATGCCGGTCGGCAGGTGGGTGATCCGCACCGCCGAGTCGGTCGTGTTGACGCTCTGGCCGCCCGGGCCGGACGAGCGGAAGACGTCGATGCGCAGGTCGTTCGGGTCGATCTCGACCTCGACCTCTTCGGGCTCCGGGTAGATCAGCACCCCGGACGCCGACGTGTGGATCCGGCCCTGCGACTCGGTCGCCGGCACGCGCTGGACGCGGTGCACGCCGCCCTCGAACTTCAGGCGCGACCAGACGCCGTCGACGACCGCCGACTTCGTCTTGATCGAGAGCGTGACGTCCTTGAAGCCACCCAGGTCGGAGTCGACCGAGTCGAGCACCTCGGCCTTCCAGCCGTGCCGCTCGGCGTAGCGCAGGTACATCCGCAGCAGGTCGCCGGCGAACAGCGCCGACTCCTCGCCGCCTTCGCCGGACTTGATCTCCATCACGACGTCGGAGCCGTCGTACGGGTCGCGCGGCAGCAGCAGCTCGGTGAGCTTCGACTCCAGCTCGGGGATCCCCGCGGCCAGCTCTTCGGCCTCCGCTGCGAAGCCGGAGTCCTCCGCGGCCAGTTCACGCGCGGCACCGAGGTCTTCACGGGCGGTGTCGAGCTGGTGGACGGCGCGCACCACGGGCGTCAGCTCGGCGTAGCGGCGGCCGAGCTTGCGGGCGCGCGCCTGGTCGGCGTGCACCGCCGGGTCCGCGAGCTGGGTCTCCAGCTCCGCGTGTTCGGCGAGCAGCCCCTTGAGCGAGCTCGAATCCACCTCTGCCACCTCTCAGGCCCGGTTTTCAGACAAAGAAACGGCGCCCACCCGAACGTGCGGGTGGGCGCCGTCGACCAAGCTACTTGGCTTCGGCGTCCTTCTTCTGACGCTTGCCGTAGCGAGCCTCGAAGCGCGCGACGCGGCCACCGGTGTCCATGATCTTCTGCTTGCCCGTGTAGAACGGGTGGCAGTTGGAGCAGATCTCGACGTGGATGCTGCCGCTGGTCTTCGTGCTACGCGTGGTGAAGGTGTTACCGCAGTCGCAGTCGACGTTCGTGACCACGTACTCGGGGTGAATGCCGCTCTTCATGGTGTCCTCTCTCGTTGGCTCCGGGTCCCCAGTCTTCGAGCGGGGTGAACCGGCGCCGGACTTCAGCGGGTGATTCTGCCAGACGCGCTGACAATGACTTGAACAGACCCCGTTGACCTGGTATTCCCGGCCGGGAAAGCCGTGAAGGCCCCCTTCCCGGCCATAAGAGCCGGTAAGGGGGCCTTCACGGACTTGCGACCGGAACTCAGTCGTCCTCGTTGCCGCCGAGGGCGGTCTTCGAGACCTGCATGAGGAACTCGGTGTTCGTCTTCGTCTTGCGCAGCCGGGAGATCAGCAGGTCGATGGCCTGCTGCGAGTCGAGCGCGTGCAGCACCCGGCTCAGCTTCACGGTCACGGCCAGCTCGTCCGGGTTGAGCAGCAGCTCGTCCTTGCGGGTACCGGACGGGTTGACGTCGACGGCCGGGAACACGCGGCGCTCGGCGATCTTGCGGTCGAGCTTGAGCTCCGCGTTACCGGTGCCCTTGAACTCTTCGAAGATGACCGTGTCCATCGTCGACCCGGTCTCCACCATCGCCGTAGCGAAGATGGTCAGCGAGCCGCCGTTCTCGATGTTGCGCGCCGCGCCGAGGAACCGCTTCGGCGGGTAGAGCGCGGTCGAGTCGACACCACCGGACAGGATCCGGCCGGACGCCGGGGCCGCCAGGTTGTACGCACGGCCGAGACGCGTGATCGAGTCGAGCAGCACGACGACGTCGTGGCCCATCTCGACCAGGCGCTTGGCCCGCTCGATGGACAGCTCCGCGACCGAGGTGTGGTCCGCCGGCGGCCGGTCGAAGGTGGAGGAGATGACCTCGCCCTTCACCGAGCGCTGCATGTCCGTGACCTCTTCCGGACGCTCGTCCACGAGGACGACCATCAGGTGGCACTCGGGGTTGTTCGTCGAGATCGCGTTCGCGATGTCCTGCATGATCGTGGTCTTACCGGCCTTCGGCGGCGACACGATCAGGGCGCGCTGTCCCTTGCCGACCGGCATGATCAGGTCGATCACGCGGGTCGTGAGCTTGTGCGACTCGGTCTCGAGGCGCAGCCGCTCGTTCGGGTACAGCGGGGTCAGCTTGGTGAAGTCGGGGCGGCGCTTGGCCTCGTCCGGCTCCAGCCCGTTGATCGAGTCGACGCGCACCAGCGGGTTGAACTTCTGCCGCTGCTGCTCGCCGTCCCGCGGCTGACGCACGACGCCGGTGATGGCGTCACCACGGCGCAGGCCGTACTTGCGGACCAGCGAAAGCGAGACGTACACGTCGTTCGGGCCGGCGAGGTAGCCCGACGTCCGGACGAACGCGTAGTTGTCGAGCACGTCCAGGATGCCCGCGACGGGCAGCAGGACGTCGTCCTCGCGGATCTCGGTGTCCGGCGAACCGCCGACCTCACGCTGGCCACCGCCGGTGCCCCGGCGACGACGGTCGCGGAAGCGACGGCCGCGACGGCCGCCTTCCTCGTCGTCGTCCTGCTGCTGGGCGCGGTTGTCACGGTCGCGGTCGCGGTTGTTGTCCTGCCCGCGGCTGCCACCGTCCTGCTGGTTGCGCTGACGGTTGCCGTCCTGGCCCTGCCGGTTGTCGTTCCGGTTGCCCTGACGCTGGTCGCGCTGCTGACGGTCACCGCTCTGCTGACGGTCACCGCCCTGCTGACGCTCGCCGCTGCCCTGACGCTCGCCACCCTGCTGGCGGTCGCCGCCGGTCTGGCGGTCACCACCCTGCTGGCGGTCGTTCTGGCGGTCGGCGCCGTTCTGGCTCTCGGGCGCACCGGCGGCGCGGTTGGAACCGCGGCGACGCCGGCTGCGGCCGCCCTCCTCGGGCGCGCCGTCCTGGCCCTGCTGGCCGTCCTGCTTGTCCTGCTGCGGGCGCTCGGCCTGCGGCTGGGTGTCCACGACGGGCGCAGCCGGCGCCTCGACGGACGCCTCCGGGACCACGGCCTTCTTCGGCTCCGGCTTGGTCGCCGGGGCCGCGGCCTTGGCCTCGCTCTTCGGGGCCGCCTTGGGCGGTTCGCCGACGCCTTCCAGAGGCAGGGTCTCGTTCGCCGCACGCTTACGAGACTTGCCCTGACGCTCACGGATCGCGGCGATCAGGTCGCCCTTGCGCATACCCGTCGTCTCGCCGACGCCGAGCTCCCCAGCCAGCGAACGCAGTTCGGCCACAGTCTTGCCGGTCAACCCGCCGACCGTCTTCTTGGGAGCGGGGGCCGTGCCGTTCGACTCTGCGGCGCCGTTACCCACGTCGCTCAAAAGATCGGTGTTGCTCACACATGTCCTTCCTGACCGATCCACGCCTCCAGGCGGATCAGCGGACTGCCGCTCGCTTCTGATCGCGAACCGGCGTAACTGCCCCCCGATACGGGAGATGAGCTCTTCGGCCGTGCGAAACACAGCTGGAGCGCCTCCACCACAGGGGTTTGCGTCCTCCATTCGGAGGATGCGGAATCCGACACCGCCGAGACCGGAAACCCGCCTGCGTCCCTCCGCGTTACCCCGCTTGCCAGGCGGTGCGGATCTGGCGGATCGACGAAGGATGCGATCCGGGAAACTCCCCTGGACCGGCATCGGGTGCGGAAACGCACGGTGATCGAACGCCCCCGAGGGTAGACCGCACCGGTGCCGGGTGCAACAACCACCCCCCGCGTGGCGGCCCCCACCGCAGGCACGTGACCCAGCCTTTACTGAGCCGCAACCTGCACACCCGCGAGATCCGCGGGCAGCTCGTAGACGTCGAAACCCGCAACACCGGCCCCTGGCGGCAATATTCCCGTCGTGGTCAGCGCGAGCACCGTCGGGCCCGCGCCGGAGATCGCCGCGGCCACGCCTTGTGCACGGAGCGTGTCCACCAGCGCGGTGCTCGCCGGGTAAGCGGGCGCGCGGTAGAGCTGGTGCAGGCGGTCTTCGGTGGCCGCCAGCAGCAGCTCCGGTTTCGCCGTGAGCGCGTGCACGGCGAGAGCGGCGCGGCCGGCGTTGTGCGCGGCGTCGCGGTGCGGCACCGTCGCCGGCAGCAGGCCGCGGGTGGTCGCGGTGGCCGAGCGGACCGCCGGGACCGCGACGACCGGCCGGATCGCGGCGTGCGGGGTCAGCCGCTCGGCGTGGAACTCCGTGCCCTCGCACCAGGCCAGCACGAGCCCGCCGAGCAGGCTCGCGGCCGCGTTGTCGGCGTGGCCTTCGAAGCCCGCGGCCAGCTGCAGCGCGTCGAATTCGTCGATTTCCCGGCCCGCCAGCGCGTACCCGGCGGCGACGCCGGAGACCACCGCGGCCGCCGACGAGCCGAGCCCGCGCGCGTGCGGGATCGCGTTGTAGCAGCGCAGGTGCAGGCCGGGCGGGTCGACGCCGAGGTGCGCGCAGGTCCGCCGGATCGCCCGCACCACGAGGTGGGACTCGTCGGTGGGCACGTCGGCGACGCCGCCCGCGCCCGCGTCGATCACCTCGACCTTGAGGCCTTCGTCGGTGACCTGTACCTCGACGACGTCGTAGAGCGCGAGCGCCATCCCGAACGCGTCGAAGCCCGGCCCGAGGTTCGCCGTCGACGCCGGGACCGTGACGCGGAAGGCGCCGCTCACCGCAGGTCCAGGGCCGCCGCGACCGCCGAGGGGTCCACGGCCAGCGGCTCGACCTCGACGTTGCCCGCCAGCGCCGTCTGCGGGTCCTTCAGGCCGTGGCCGGTGACGGTGCAGACGACCGTGGCGCCCTTCGGCAGCCGGCCGTCGGCGGCCGTCGCGAGCAGGCCGGCCACGCTGGTGGCCGACGCCGGCTCGACGAACACGCCTTCACGCCCGGCGAGCAGCCGGTACGCCTCGAGGATCTTCTCGTCGGTGACGGCTTCGAAGAGCCCGTGGGACTCGTTCTTCGCCTTGACCGCGGCGGTCCACGACGCCGGGCTGCCGATCCGGATCGCGGTGGCGATCGTGTCCGGGTCGCGCACCGGTTCGCCCAGCACCAGCGGGGCCGCGCCGGCCGCCTGGAAGCCGAACATCCGCGGGGTGTTCTTCACCACACCGTCGGCCGCGTACTCCGAATAGCCCGCCCAGTAGGCGGTGATGTTGCCCGCGTTGCCGACCGGCAGGCAGTGGATGTCCGGCGCCCGGCCGAGCGCGTCGCAGACCTCGAACGCGGCGGTCTTCTGGCCGGCGATGCGCACCGGGTTGACCGAGTTGACGAGGGTGACCGGGTAGTCGGCCGCGGTCTTGCGGGCCAGCTCGAGGCAGTCGTCGAAGTTGCCGTCGACCTGCAGGATCCGCGCGCCGTGCAGCACGGCCTGGGCGAGCTTGCCCATCGCGATCTTGCCTTGGGGCACCAGCACGGCGCAGGTGAGCCCGGCGCGGACGGCGTAGGCGGCGGCCGAGGCCGAGGTGTTGCCGGTCGACGCGCAGATCACCGCCTTGAGCCCGCTGGCGAGCGCGTGCGTGATGGCCACGGTCATGCCGCGGTCCTTGAAGGAGCCGGTCGGGTTGACGCCCTCGACCTTGAGGTGGACGTCGCAGCCGGTCAGCTCGGACAGGTAGCGGGCGGGCAGCAGCGGGGTGTTGCCTTCCCCGAGCGTGATCACCCGCGCGCCGTCGGGGACCGGGACGCGGTCCCGATAGGCCTCGATGATGCCGGGCCAGGCCTGGATACTCATGCGTCTTCGCCTTCCACCCGCATCACACTGACAACATGGTGGACGACGTCGAGCCGCCCGATCTCGTCCACAGTGGACCGCAGGGCCGCGTCGGGGGCCTGGTGCGTGACGACGACCAGGCTCGCCCGGTCGGCGACGTGGAGCTGGCGGACCGCCGCGATGCTCACGCCGTGGGCGGCGAACGCCTGCGCCACCTGGGCGAGCACGCCGGCGCGGTCGGCCACGGAAAGGCTTACGTGGTACCGGGTCGGGGTCTGGCCCATCGGCCGCACCGGCAGCGCCGCGTGCGCCGACTCGCGCGGGCCGCGACCGCCGGCCACCTGGTTGCGGGCCACCGCGACCAGGTCGCCGAGCACCGCGCTCGCCGTCGGCGCACCGCCCGCGCCCTGGCCGTAGAACATCAGCTCGCCGGCGGCGTCGGCCTCGACGTAGACGGCGTTGAACGCGCCGCTCACACCGGCCAGCTGGTGGCTGCGCGGGATCATCACCGGGTGCACGCGGGCGGACACCGACTCGACGCCGTCGTCGTCGGTCACCCGCTCGCAGATGGCGAGGAGCTTGACCGTGCGGCCGAGCACGCGCGCCGCGCCGAGGTCGGCCGCGGTGACGTCGGCGATGCCCTCGCGGTGCACGTCCGAGGCCGTCACCCGGGTGTGGAAGGCGAGCGAGGCGAGGATCGCGGCCTTGGACGCGGCGTCGTAGCCGTCGACGTCGGCGGTCGGGTCGGCCTCGGCGTACCCGAGCCGGCTGGCCTCGTCGAGCGTCTCGGCGTAGCCGGCGCCGGTCGAGTCCATCGCGGACAGGATGTAGTTCGTGGTGCCGTTGACGATGCCCATCACGCGGGTGATCCGGTCACCCGCCAGGGACTCGCGCAGCGGTCGCAGCAGCGGGATCGCCCCGGCCACGGCGGCCTCGAAGTAGAGGCCGACGCCGGCGGCGTCGGCCGCTTCGAACAGGTCGGCGGAGTGCTCGGCGAGCAGCGCCTTGTTCGCGGTGACCACGGACTTCCCGGCCTTCAGCGCGGCCAGCAGCCAGCTGCGCACCGGCTCGATCCCGCCGACGAGCTCGACCACGACGTCGACGTCGTCGGAGGTCACGAGCTTCTCGACGTCGGCGGTCAGCAGCTCCGGGGGCAGCTCGGGGTGCTTGTCCGGGCGGCGGACGGCGATGCCGGCCAGCTCGACCGGCGCGCCCGCCCGGGCAGCCAGCTCGCCGGCCTGCTCGGTGAGCAACCGGGCGACCTCGCCGCCCACGGTCCCGCAGCCGAGCAGGGCGACCCTGATCGCTCGAGGTTCAGCAGCAGACACGGTTTCTCAGACCTCCAGGCGCAGCATGTCGTCGGTCGTCTCACGCCGCAGCAGCAGCCGGGCGCCGCCGTTGCGCACGGCGACCACGGCCGGGCGCGGCTGCCGGTTGTACGTGCTCGCCATCGAGTAGCAGTAGGCACCGGTCGCCGCGACGGCCACCAGGTCGCCCGGAGCCAGCGTGTCGGGCAGCCAGCAGTCTCGTACGACGATGTCGCCGGACTCACAGTGTTTTCCCACGACCCGGGACAGCACGGCGTGCACCGGCTCATCGTTGTCGCTCGCGGAGCGGGAAACCAGCCGGACGTCGTACACCGCGTCGTAGAGCGCGGTGCGGATGTTGTCGCTCATCCCGCCGTCGACGCTCACGTACCGGCGCACGGCGTTGTCGCCGAGCGCGACGTCCTTGATGGTGCCGACCTCGTAGAGCGTGATCGTGCCCGGCCCGGCGATCGCGCGGCCCGGCTCGCCGGCGATGCGCGGCACCGGCAGCCCGGCGTAGGCGCACTCCTTGCGGACGATCTCGCGGATCTGCGTGATCATCTGCGCCGGCGGCGGCGGGTTGTCCTTGTCGGTGTAGGCGATGCCGAAACCGCCACCGAGGTCGACCAGGTTCAGCTGGTCGAGCAGCTCGGGGCCGTGTTCCTTGGCCAGGTCGGCGAGCAGCCCGACGACGCGGCGGGCGGCGACCTCGAAGCCGTCGGCGTCGAAGATCTGCGAGCCGATGTGGCTGTGCAGGCCGGTCAGCTTCAGCGACGGCGCGTTGAGCACCCGCCGCACCGCCTCCGCGGCGTCCCCGGCGGCCAGCGAGAAGCCGAACTTCTGGTCCTCGTGGGCCGTCGCGATGAACTCGTGGGTGTGCGCCTCGACGCCGACGGTCACCCGGATCAGCACCGGCTGCACGACGTCGTGGCGCGCGGCGGTGTCGGCCAGCCGGGCGATCTCGTAGTAGGAGTCGAGCACGATCGTGCCGACGCCCGCGACGACCGCGGCTTCGAGCTCCGCCGGCGACTTGTTGTTGCCGTGGAAGGTGATCCGCTCGGCCGGGAAGCTCGCGCGCTGCGCCACGGCGAGCTCGCCGCCGCTGCAGACGTCCAGGCTCAGCCCCTGCTCGGCCACCCAGCGGGCGATCTCGATGGAGAGGAACGCCTTGGACGCGTAGTGCACGAGCGACGGGTCGTCGAACGCCTCGGCGTAGTCCGCGCAGCGGGACTTGAAGTCGGCCTCGTCGACGACGAACAGCGGCGTGCCGTGCTGCTCGGCCAGCTCGCGCACGTCGACGCCAGCGATCCGCACGACGCCGTCCGCGCCGCGGAAGGTGTTGCGGGGCCAGACCTTCGGGTAGAGCCGGTCGAGCTCGTCGCCGCTCGCGGGCGGGAACCCGGAGGAGTCGGCGTGGGGGTAGACGTCGGCGTGCCGTGGGCCCGCGGGGTGCGCCATCGATTACATCCGTTCCGGAGCAGAGACACCGAGCAGGGCGAGGCCGTTGGCCAGGACCTGGCGGGCCGCTTCGCACAGCGCGAGCCGCGCGTGGGTCAGCGGGGTCACCTCTTCGTCGCCCTGGGGCAGCACGCGGCCCACGGTGTAGAACTTGTGGTAAGCGCCCGCGAGTTCTTCGAGGTAGCGCGCGATCCGGTGCGGCTCCCGCATGTCGGCGGCCCGACGCACCATTTCCGGGAACTCGCCGATGGTGCGGATCAGGTCGCCCTCGGCGGGCAGCGTGAGCAGTCCGAAGTCGACGTCCGAAAAGGACTCGGCGGACTTGATGCCCAGGTCGGCAGCATTGCGCTGCAGGGATGCCAGCCGCGCGTGGGCGTACTGGACGTAGTAGACCGGGTTGTCGTTGGAGTGCTTGCGCAGCAGGTCCAGGTCGACGTCCAAAGTGGAGTCGACGGAGTAGCGGATCAGCTCGTAGCGGGCCGGGTCGACGCCGACCGCCTCGACCAGGTCCTCCATCGTGATCACGGTACCGGCGCGCTTGGACATCCGCACCGGCTTGCCGTCGCTGACCAGGTTCACCATCTGGCCGATCAGCACCTCGACCGTGGCCGGGTCGTCGCCGAACGCCGCCGCGGCCGCCTTGAGCCGGGCGATGTAGCCGTGGTGGTCCGCGCCGAGCATGTAGATGCAGAGGTCGAAGCCGCGGTTGCGCTTGTCCTTGAAGTAGGCCAGGTCGCCGGCGATGTAGGCCGGGTTGCCGTCCTGCTTGATGACGACGCGGTCCTTGTCGTCGCCGTACTCGGACGACTTGAGCCACCAGGCGCCGTCCGCGAAGTAGAGGTTCCCGGAGTCCTTCAGCTGCTGGACGGCGGCGTCGACCGCGCCCGACTCGTGCAGCGAGTTCTCGTGGAAGTAGACGTCGAAGTCGGTGCCGAACTCGTGCAGGCTGTCCTTGATCTCGGTGAACATCAGCCCGATGCCGATGCGGCGGAACGTCTCGTGCCGCTCCTGCTCCGGCAGCGACAGCGCGCTCGGCTCGGCCTTGATGACCTCGGCGGCGATGTCGTTGATGTAGCCGCCCGCGTAGCCGTCTTCCGGCGCGGGCTCGCCCTTCGCGGCGGCGATCAGGGACCGGACGAACCGGTCGATCTGCGCACCGGCGTCGTTGAAGTAGTACTCGCGGGTGACCTCGCCGCCTTGCGCGCCGAGCACGCGGCCCAGCGCGTCGCCGACCGCGGCCCAGCGGGTGCCGCCCAGGTGGATCGGACCGGTCGGGTTGGCCGAGACGAACTCGAGGTTGATCTTGGTGCCGGCCAGCGCGTCCCCGCGGCCGAAGGCGGCGCCGGCCTCGATGACCTGGCGCACGATGTCGCCCTGCGCGGCGGCGGCCAGGCGGAAGTTGAGGAAGCCAGGGCCCGCCACCTCGGCCGAAGCGACCCCGTCGGCCGCCGCGACCGCCGCGGCCAGCGCCTCGGCGAACTCGCGCGGCTTCAGGCCGGCCTTCTTCGCCACCTGCAGGGCCAGGTTCGTCGCGTAGTCGCCGTGGTCGGGGTTGCGCGGGCGTTCGATGGTCACCTGCTCCGGCAGCACGGTGTCGTCGATGCCGCGTGCGGTCAGTACCTGCACGGCGGAGCTGCGGACCAGGTCGGCGAGAGCGGCGGGAGTCACTCGTCGAATTCTAGGTGTGCCCAGGTCGGGCGCTCGCAGCGGTCTCGGCCACGTCACGGGGGGCATCCACGTGAGGTGTTAACGGTGATCAGACGTGTGGTCTCTACACTGGCCCGGGCGGGAATCCGTCCGCAGCCAGCAGAGGAGAACGCGGGAGCCATGGCGAACCGGACAACTGGGAAAAAGGGGTCGGCCGTGAAGGCGGCCCGCGGTTCCGTGGTCAGCAAGAAGGGCACGCCGTGGGGCACGATCATCGCGGTCGTGGCCATCGTCGCCCTCGCCGCCGCCGTGATCACCTACTACATGGTGGCGTCCGCGCCGAAGCGTGACCAGGCGAGCCGCGAAGAGGCCGCCGCCGCGTTCGCGCCGACCGCGTCCGACCCGGATCCCTCGAAGCGCATCCCCGGCGTCATCACCGCGACCTACACCGGCAGTGTCCACGTCCTGCCGACCGAGCGCGTCGCCTACGACAAGACCCCGCCGTTCGGCGGCCCGCACGACCAGACGTGGGCCACCTGCACCGGCATCGTCTACCCGAACGCCGTCCGCACCGAGAACATGGTGCACGCGCTGGAGCACGGCTCGGTCTGGATCGCCTACAACCCGCAGCAGATCTCGGGTGACGCGCTGAACCTGCTGAGCGTGCGCGCCAAGGACAAGCCGTTCACGATGCTGTCGCCCTACCCCGGTCTCGACAAGCCGATCTCGCTGCAGTCCTGGGGCCACCAGCTGAAGCTGGACAGCGCCGACGACCCGCGGATCGACGAGTTCATCGCGGCCCTGCGCTCCAACCCGAACGGCGTCTACCCCGAGGTCGGCGCGTCCTGCGACGCGGTGCCCGGCTCGTTCGACCCGGACAACCCGCCGCCGTTCGACCCGTCGAAGCCGGGCCCGGACGCGAAGCCGATGGACTACAAGGGCAGCACCGCCGCGCAGGGTGAGCAGGGCGCCCCCGGCGGCGTGCCGACCGCCCCCGCGTCCGCCCCGGCCTCGGGCGCGCCGTCCCAGTGAGTTCCGGAGCCGACCTCGACGACCTCGAAACCGATGAGGTCGTCGAGCAGCCGACGTGGTCGCGCTGGGTGATCATCGGCGGGACGCTGCTGGCGGTCCTGCTGATCGGCGGCGTCGCGGGGATGTTCCTCACCCGCGCCGTCGACGACCCGGCGGCCACGGCCACCCCGGCCCGCGACTCCGTCGAGGTCGGCTTCGCGCAGGACATGTCGACGCACCACCTGCAGGCGGTCACGATGTCGGGCATCGCCCGCGACCGCACGACCGACCCGGAGATCAAGCAGCTCGCGTTCGACATCGAACGCACGCAGCTCGAGCAGGTCGGCCGCATGAAGGGCTGGCTCATGCTGTGGGACCAGCCGGAGCAGGCGATCGGCTCGCCGATGAAGTGGATGACGGAACCGATGTCCGGCCACGACGGCATGTCGATGGCCCCGTCGTCGCTGTCGCCCTCGGGCGGCGCGTTGATGCCGGGCATGGCGACCGACACGGAGCTGACGAAGCTGCGCTCGCTGTCGGGCCGCCCGTTCGACGTCTACTTCCTGCAGCTGATGCTCCGCCACCACCAGGGCGGCACGTCGATGGCGCAGTACGCGTCGGAGCACTCGAACCTGCCGGCGCTGAAGGCCCTGGTGAACAGCATCCTCACATCCCAGGGCGCGGAGATGGACCAGATGAAGCTGATGCTCGCGGGCCGAGGCGCCCAGCCGCTGCCCTGACCGCCGTTTCGAGGTCCGTGAAGGCCTCCTTACCGGCTCTTATGGCCGGTAAGGAGGCCTTCACGGCTTTCGGGGCTTGGGGCGGCGCGAGCTACCAGGAGAGTTCCTGGCAGCGGCGCGCGCAGTGCGGCGCCTCCACCTGCAGGGTCGCGTGCTCGATCGCGTAGCGCGTCGAAAGCAGGTTCTGGGCCTCGGTCAGCACGTCCGATTGCTGCGCCGGCGGGGCGAGCGTCAGGTGCGCCGAAGCCACCTCCATGCCCGAGGTCAGGGTCCAGACGTGCAGGTCGTGCACGTCCGCGACGCCCGGGAGGGCCGACAGCTCCGCGCTGATCGCGCCGACGTCGACGCCCTGCGGGGCGTGCTGGAAGAGGATGCGCAACGCGCGGCGGGCCAGGGTCCACGTGCGGGGCAGCACGAACAGGCCGATCGCGACGCCGATGATCGGGTCCGCGTAGCGCCAGCCGGTGAGCAGCGTCAGCGCGCCGCTGATCAGCACGCCGACCGAGCCGATCAGGTCGGCCAGCACCTCGAGGTACGCACCGCGGACGTTGAGACTCTCCTTCGCCCCCGAGCGCAGCACCGCGAACGACACGATGTTCGCCACCAGGCCGGCCGTCGCGGCCAGCAGCACCGGCAGGCCGGCCACCGCGGGCGGGTCGCTGATCCGGCCGACGGCCTCGACGAGGACGTACCCCGCGACGCCGAACAGCAGGATCGCGTTGCCCAGCGCCGCCAGCACCTCCGCGCGGTAGAGGCCGAACGTGCGGCTGACGGTGGGGCCGGAGCGGCGGGCCAGGATGATCGCGGTCAGGGCCATGCCGACCCCGAGGACGTCGGTGAACATGTGCGCCGCGTCCGAGATCAGCGCCAGCGAGCCGGTCGCGAAGCCCACGACGAACTCCAGCACCATGAACCCGGCGCCGATGCATAGGGCGATCGTCAGGCTCCGGACGTACCGGCCCGACGCGCTCGCCGGCGCGGCCGCTTGGCCGTGCCCGTGTCCGTGCCCCATTTCGCCTCCGTTCCCGGTTCACCGTCGACGCTCAACATATAGTCGGATGCGCATATGTGCAACAGAGGGGAGCCTAAGTTCACCCATCCGAAAAGTACCCCGCACGCGCGCGCCGACCAATCCACCAGGAGGGGTTTCCCGCCTGGCGGACCGATTACGCTTCGGCGCTTCTTCCGGCTAGCGCACCAGCCGGAAGAAGCCGCGGACCTGCTGGACGAACAGCTCGGCCTGCTCGAGCGCGGCGAAGTGACCGCCGGCGGGCAGCGTCTCGAACCACCGCAGGTCGGCGTAACGCTGCTCCGCCTGCCGCCTCGAAGGCCGCACGATCTCCTTGGGGAACACCGAAACCCCGGCGGGCACGGTGATCAGGGACAGGTCGCGGTCGTCGTTCTCCCAGTACATCCGCGCCGACGAGGCGGCCGTCGCGGTGAACCAGTAGACCGAGATCGCGTCGAGGAGCTTTTCGCGGGCGACGGCGTCCTCGGGGTGTCCCTTGTGGTCGGTCCAGGCCCAGAACTTCTCGGCGATCCAGGCGGCCTGCCCGGCGGGCGAGTCGGTCAGGCCGTACCCGAGTGTCTGCGGCCGGGTGCTCTGCTGCGCGGCGTAGCCGCTGCCGGTCCGCCGGAACTCCGCCAGGTCGGCGCGGGCCTGACGCTCCTGCTCCGTCGGGTCGTCCTGGTCCAGCCGCACCGACGCGAAGGTGACGTGCACCCCGGCGACGCGCCCGAACCGCGCCAGCGCGTTGGTGACGGCGGCACCCCAGTCGCCGCCCTGGGCGCCGTAGCGCTCGTAGCCGAGCGACGTCATCAGCGCGTCCCACAGCTCGGCGACCCGCGGGATCTCGAGCGCGGGCTTGTCACTCCACCCGAACCCGGGCAGCGACGGCGCGACGACGTGGAAGGCGTCGGCCGGATCCCCGCCGTGCGCCCGCGGATCGGTCAACGGCCCGAGCACGTCGAGGAACTCGGTGACGGACCCGGGCCAGCCGTGCGTGAGCACGAGCGGCAGCGCGTCCGGTTCGGGCGACCGGACGTGCAGGAAGTGCACGCCGACGCCGTCGACGGTGGCCCGGAACTGCGGGAAGGCGTTGAGCCGGCCGGCGAAGCCGAAGTCGTACTCCTCGCCCCAGAACCGGCAGAGCTCCCGCACGTAGTCGAGCGGCGCCCCCTGCGACCAGTCGTCGACGGTCTCGGCCTCGGGCCACCGGGTCCGCCGCAACCGCTCCCGCAGGTCGGCGACGTCGGCCTCATCGAGCGGTACCCGGAACGGCTCAACCACGACAGCTCCTTCAGGTGGGCCTCCCACGCTATCGAGACGCCCACGAATGGATCAACTTCAGCCCCCTGACCAGCGAACACGTTTTGCGGCGCCCTGCCCGCGCGGGTCACGGGGGATGCGCTAAGCTTCTGACGTCGCCCAGCGATGGGCCCTCGTAGCTCAGGGGATAGAGCACTGCCCTCCGGAGGCAGGTGTCGCAGGTTCGAATCCTGCCGAGGGCACCCAGGTCCATTGCGCAAAACCGGCCCCTACCAGCGAACACGCGGTAGGGGCCGATTCATGCGGCCCCCAACCGGTACTTTCCCGGCGCCACACCGAATTCGCGCTTGAACGCGTGCGAAAACGCGAACGGCGAGCCGTAGCCCACCTTGGCCGCCAGTGCGGGCAGCGGCAGGTCCGTGTCCTGCAGGAGGCTCGCCGCCGTGGTCATGCGCCACCACGTCAGGTACGCCATCGGGGGCCAGCCCGTCAACGCCGTGAAGCGGCGGGCCAGCGTCGCGCGGGACAGGCCGACCCGGGCCGCGAGGTCCTCGATGCGCCACGGGGCCGCGGGATTCTCGTGCAACGCCGCCAGCGCTGCGGCGATTTCGCGGTCGCGCAAGGCTTCCGGCCAGCCCGGGTGCTCGGTCGAAGCCAGCCAGGCCCGGACCAGGTACACCAGCAACAGGTCCAGCAGGCCGGTCACCACCGTGTCCCGGCCGGGGTGAGACGCCGCAACCTCGCCCCCCAGCAGGTCGATCGCCGCCCGTAGCTCCGGGTGGCGGCCGATCCGCGCGGGGAGGTGGACGACCTCCGGGAGGCCCGCGAGCACCGGGTGCTGCCGCGCGCGGTCCAGGCGGTACTTGCCGCACAGGAACTCCGTGCGGCCGTCCGGCTCGGGCACCGCCGTCTCGAACGGCACCGCGCCGGCGGCGTCCGGGGCGGACGACAGCGTGTGGGCGCTGCCGTGCGGGACCAGGACCACGTCGCCGGCGCCCAGGGGTACCGGCTCGCCGGCGGACGGGACCAGCCAGCCGCTCCCCCGCAGCAGCACGTGGAACCCCGCGCCCTCGTACGGCGCGAAGCGGTAGCACCACGTCGAGCCGGCGCGCAGGCGGTTCGACGTCGGCTGCCCGATCCGCATCGCGGCGATCGCGTCGCTCAGGAGGTCCACGAGCCCATCGTAGCCGTGAGACGATCGCGCATTCAGACGAGCATTTCGGCCATGGAAACACTCACGCTGGCGTCCTAGCGTGGAGAAATGCAGATCGGTGACGTCGAAGTGCTCAAGGTCGTCGAATGGCAGGGCGAGATCGCCCCGGTGCGGACCATCGTGCCGGACAGCCCAGCCGGACTCCGGCGGGACAACGCATCCTGGCTCGCCCCCGACCACTGGAACCCGGAGACCGACGGCTACCACGCCGCCGTCCAGACGTGGGTGCTGCGCAGCGAGGGCCAGGTCGTGCTCGTCGACACCGGCGTCGGCGACGACCGGCAGCGGCCGCAGATCCCGTTGTTCGACCACTTGAAGACCGGCTTCCTGGACCGCCTCGCCGAGGCCGGGGTGCGGGCCGACGACGTCGACGTCGTCGTCAACACCCACATCCACTACGACCACGTCGGCTGGAACACCAAGCTGTGCAACGACGAGTGGGTGCCGGCCTTCCCCAACGCGACCTACCTGATCCCCCGCGCCGACCAGACGTACTTCGACCCGCGCAACGCCCACCGGCGCCCGGCGCCGCGCACCGAGCAGGAGCAGTTGCGCCGCGAAGGCAGCCTTCTCGTCTACGCCGACAGCGTCGGCCCCGTGCTCGGCCGGGCCGTGCTGTGGGAGACGAGCCACCGCATCGACGGCAACCTCACGCTCGAGCCGGCGCCCGGCCACACGCCCGGCTCGTCGCTCGTGCGCTTGGCGTCCGGTCCGGACCGCGCCGTGTTCGTCGGCGACCTGCTGCACAGCCCGGTGCAGCTCCTCGATCCCCGCCACAGCAGCTGCTTCTGCGAGGACCCGCGCCAGGCCGCCACCACTCGCCGGAGCGTGCTCGAACGCGCGGCCGACAACCGGGAACTCGTTGTGCCGGCCCACTTCGCGGGCCCTGGTGCGGCCGAGATCCGCCGGGACGGCAGCCACTTCGCGATCCACCGGTGGGCGGATACGGTCGCGGAGTGCCGGAACTGATCACGCCCGCCGCGGACCGCCGCACCGCCTGGCTGGACGCGCACGCCGAGTGGGGCCCCGGCCTCCACGAGGACGGCTTCGGGCTGCTCCCCGCCGACGAGATCGGGACGCCGGCCGGGTTCACGGCCTGGCTGACGCGGCTGGCGACCGACGAGTCCACCGAGTACTGGTGGATCGTCGACGGCGAGCGCGTGCTCGGCGGGATCGCTTTGCGCCGCAGAGACGCGGGCGCCGGGCACATCGGCTACGGCGTCCGGCCGTCCGCGCGCCGGCGTGGGCTCGCGGGCTGGGCCCTGGCCCGCGTGCTCGACGAGGCGCGCGCCCGCGGGATGCCCGAGGTGGTCCTCGTCTGCGAGCCGGGCAACGTCGCCTCGGCGAAGACCATCGAGCGGCACGGCGGCGTCCGCGAAGACGGGTCCTGGCGGTACCGCGTCACCCTGGTTCCTGTCGAAAAGCTGTGAAACCGGACAGACCTGGCACTCTCCGCCACGCCCACGCGTTCATCGGGTAGCAAGACGGAGGAGGACCGATGGGTGCGTTGGGGACGTTGCTGGGGTTCGCGCTGACCCTGTACATGCTCGTGCTGATCGCGCGGATGGTGCTGGACTGGGTCGCCGTGGTGGGCACCAGCCCGCCGTGGACCCGGCGGGCCCGCGGGCTGGCCTACGCGGCGACCGAGCCCGTGATCGGGCCGGTGCGCCGCGTCGTGCGGCCGGTGCGGCTCGGCGGGATCTCACTCGATCTGGCCTTCACGCTGGTGTTCGTCGCCGTGCTGGTGCTGCGGTCAATCGCCTTCAGCCTGTAGCGTGCCGCGGAAGCTCGCGGACAGCCGGTCGACGCCGCGCTCCAGCTCGGTGCGGACGCCGCGCAGGTCGATGCCGTCCGGGTCGATCAGGGCCTGCATCGAGATCCCGCGCAGCTGGGCGAGCAGCGCGGACGCGTACGCGTCGGCGTCCCGGACGCCCGTGATGCTCCCGTCCGCGACGCCGCTGGCGACGGTCTGGGCGATGGCGAAGCGGAACCGCCGGTCGGCCTCGGTGAGGGCGGCGCGCATGGCCGAGCTCTCCGCGGACGCGTCACCCCAGAGGGCCAGGAACGCGTGGTTGAGCGTCGGCATCGTCGTGATGAGCTCGAAGATGATGTCCAGCAGCGCCCGCAGCATGTCCATCGGCGTCGCGGTGGCGGACCCGGTCCGGGCCGCCACCGCTTCGCTGTAGGCGTCGGTGAACTCCTCGACGGCGTACTCGACCAGCTTGCCGCCGAGGCCGTCCTTGTCGCCGAAGTGCTGGTAGATCACGGACTTCGCGTACCCCGAGCGCGCGCAGACACTGCCGAGCTTCATCCGGCCGAAGCCGTCCTCGGCGATGAGGTGCGCGGCGGCGTCCAGAATGCGAGCCTCGACGGCCTCGTCGGCGTCTTCCTGGATCCGGCCTGCGGCGGAACGGTCCACCGCGCCATGCTAGCCACTGAAACTCCGACATCACCGGCCAACTGACGCTTTACCCGGCTGACCTGCGGTTATTTGACGAACCGGCTGACGAAGTCGAGCGCGGTGGCCGCCACCTCCTGCCAGCCGCTGTCGATGGTCAGCGAGTGCCCGCGGCCGGGGAGCTCGGCGAACTCCGTCGTGCCCGGGTTCTTCAGCTGCCGCTCGTAGGTGGCGTGCGCGATGGCGTGCGGCACCTGGTGGTCGTACTCGCCGGAGATGACGAGCAGCGGGCCGCGGTCGGGGTTGAGGTTGTCAGCCTTGACCTCGGTGCGCGGGTTGATGTTCGCGAACGCGGCCTGGAAGATCGGCACGCCCGAGCCGGCGACGTGGTACTTCTCGTACAGCTCGTGGGCCTCCTGGTCGCTGACGGCGTTGGCGAAGCCGTACTTGAACTGCTCGAACGTCAGCGCCACCGCGCGGTGGCGGTTGGCCGGGTTGGTCAGCACCGCCGAGGACGCCTTGAGCGCGCTCGCCGGCAGCGGGAGCACGCCGCGCGAGGGCGCCGGGTCGATCGCGACGGTCGCGGCCGACAGCCCGCGCCCGGCCAGCATCTGGACGAGCAGCCCGCCGAACGAGTGCCCGATGATCGCCGGCTTGCGGTCCAGCTTCTCGACGATGGCCTGCTGGTAGGCCGCGACGTCGCCGACGCTCTTGTTGGCGAAGACGTCCGGGTTCGCTCGGGCCTCCTCGACCGTGGCGGGGTCGTCGGGCCAGCCCGGGGTGACCGCGGCGTAGCCCGCGGCCTCGAAGAACTCGGCCCAGCGGTCCCAGCTGGTGTCGAGCAGCCACAGCCCGTGGACGAACACGACCGGCTGCTTGCCGGAGGTGTTGGCCCGCTCGACCTCGGCCAGTTCCTGAGCGGTGGGTGCGGGGACGGTCACAGTCACTCCCGGATGAATTCGAGCAGCTCGGCGTTGAACCGAGTCTCGTGGTCGCCGCACAGGCCGTGCGGCGCGCCCTCGTGGACGACGAGGGTGGCGTTCGGCAGGATCTCGGCGCTGCGCCGGCCCGCCGCGTCGATCGGCACGATCTGGTCGTCGTCGCCGTGCACCACCAGCACCGGGATCTCGATCTTGCCGAGGTCCCCGGTGAAGTCCTGCTCGGAGAACTGCGCGACGCAGTCGTAGGCCGCCTTGAGCCCGACCTGCATGCTCAGGCGCCAGAACTGGTCGCGCAGGCCTTGCGAGACCGCCGAACCCGGCCGGTTCGCGCCGTAGAAGGGCGCGGACAGGTCCTGGTAGAACTGCGACCGGTCGGCCGCGACGCCGGCGCGGATGTCGTCGAACGCGCTCAGCGGCAGGCCGCCGGGGTTGGCCGCCGTCTGCAGCATCAGCGGCGGCACCGCGCCCAGCAGCACGGCCTTGCGGACGCGCTCGGTGCCGTGCCGGCCCAGGTAGCGCGTCACCTCGCCGCCGCCGGTGGAGTGCCCGACGAGCACGACGCCGGTCAGGTCCAGCGACTCGATGAGCGCGGCGAGGTCGTCGGCGTAGGTGTCCATGTCGTTGCCGGTCCACGTCTGGCTGGACCGGCCGTGGCCACGCCGGTCGTGCGCGATCGCGCGGAACCCGTTGGACGCCACCAGGTTCAGCTGCGGATCCCACGCGTCGGCGTTCAGCGGCCAGCCGTGGCTGAATACCACCGGCGGCCCGGAACCCCAGTCCTTGTAGAAGATCTCGGCACCGTCGGAAGTGCGAGCGAACGGCATCACGACCTCTTTTCTCCGAGAAACCGAGCCTAGGAGCGCCCGGCGCGTGCCGGATCGGCTCTCGGTGCCCGGCCCTCGGCCGTCCGCGCCACGCGATTGCGGGATCCGGGCGCTGTCGAGACGCCCCGCGGTCCGGTTGACTGGCTCCATGGCCGTGGGGTTCGAGACGCAGCTCGCTTGGTGGTCGTTCGGGCCGCTGACGCTGTCCCGCGTCGAGGCCGCCGGCGTCCCCCTCCCGCGCGGGGAGGAGCCCGGCGAGCTGAGCCTGATCAGCACCCCGCGGCCGGTCACGTTCGTCTGGCTGGGTCCCGGCGGCTCGCGGACGCTGCACCTCCCGCCGGACGAGCTGGGCCTGTCCGCGGCCACGGTCCGCCGGGCCGCACCACGACTCGCGGCGAGCCCGCTCCACCGGCTGGTCGCGCACCACGTCCAGGCCCTGGCCCGCGACGCCGACGCCCTCAGCGCGACGCCCGCGGCGGACGCGCTGGGCCGCGTGTGCGTCGACCTGGTCCGGGCGCTGCTGGTGAGCGCGGCGGGCGAGGAGCCGACGCTGATCGCCCAGGTGCGCGCCCACGTGCGCCACCACCTCGGCGACCCCGGCCTGTCCCCCGCGTCCGTCGCCACCGCGCTCTCGGTGTCACCGCGCCAGCTCTACCGGGCCTGCGCGGCCGCGGACCTGAGCCTCGAGCAGTGGATCATCACGGCTCGGCTGGCGGGGGCCCGCGCCGACCTGGCCGACCGGCACCTCCCGATCGCCGCGGTCGCCCGCCGCTGGGGGTTCAAGGACCCGACCCACTTCACCCGCCGGTTCCGCGCGGCTTACGGCGTGCTGCCCAGCGAGTGGCGCCGCCGTCAGTGAACGGTGCGCGGGTCGTCAGCGGCGGCACGCAGTCTTCGGTCATCACCGACCGAGAGGACCTCCCGATGACCGCCAAGACCGTGCTCGTGTCCGGGGCCAGCATCGCCGGCCCGTCCGCGGCCTACTGGCTGCACCGCAGCGGCTACCGCGTCACCGTCGTCGAAACCGCGCCGGAGCTGCGGCCCGGCGGCCAGGCCGTCGACTTCCGGGGTGAGCAGGTGAAGCTGCTGGCCGCGATGGGGATCCTCGGCGACGTGCGCCGGTTCGAGACGGCGATGGGCGTGCAGACCGTGCTCGGCCTCGACGGGAAGCCGCAGCTGAGCGTGCCCGGCGCCGCGTGGAGCGGCGAGGTCGAGATCCTGCGCGGCGACCTCGCCCGCGTCCTGTACGCGCACACCGAGGACTACACCGAGTACGTCTTCGGCGACCGCGTCACGAGCCTGACCGAGCGCGCGGACGGCGTCGAGGTCACCTTCCGGCGCGGGGCGCCGCGGAAGTTCGACCTGGTCGTCGGGGCCGACGGCGTGCACTCGGGGGTGCGGGCCGCCGCGTTCGGTCCGGAGCGGGATTTCCGCCGCGACCTCGGCTTCGGCATCGCCGGGTTCACCGCGCCCAACCACCTCGGGCTCGACCACACGAGCGTGCACTACAACGAGCCCGGCCGCGGCCTGATGGTCGGCAGTCACCGGCACCCCGACCGGCTGCACGTCGGGCTGGTCTTCGCCGCCGACGACGTCGAGTTCCGCCGCCGCACCGCCGACGAGCAGCGGGCGCTGGTCGCGCGGTTGTTCGCGGACACCGGCTGGGAGACGCCGAAGCTGCTCGAAGCGCTGCCCGCGGCCGACGACCTCTACGTCGACTCGATCAGCCAGATCCACCTGGACCACTGGTCGAAGGGCCGGGTCGTGCTGCTCGGCGACGCCGCGTGGTGCGCCGGGCCGGGCGGGTCCGGCACCGGGCTGGCGATGATGGGCGCCCAGGTGCTGGCCGGGGAGCTCGCGGCGGCCGGCGGCGACCACGTGACGGCGTTCGCGAAGTACGAGGAGCGGCTGCGCAAACCGGCCGCTGTCGGGCAGAAGAACGGCAAGGGCTCGGGCAACTTCCTCGCACCGCGCACGGCCAAGAAGATCCGCAACCGCAACCGCGCCTACAAGATGCTGAGCACGCGGTTGTTCGGCGGTATCTTCCTGCGGATGACCGACCGGGCGGCCAACGCGCTGGAGTACCGCGAGTACCCGCTGCTCACTTCGGCGTGACGGGGCGATCTTCGCCTCTTCGGGGGACTTCGCTGGCGGCCCGGCGTGAGGTGCGTCACTCTTGACGCCATGTCAATACGCCGGGCCGAGGCCGCCCCGGTCCGGACGGCGCTCGTCGGCATTGCGGTGCTGGGCCTGGGCGTGGTGACCGCGATGAACGCCCGCTCTCTGCCGGTGATCGGCGACGGGACCACGTATTCCGCCGAGTTCGGCGAAGCCGCAGGCCTGTCCGAGGGCAACGACGTCCGGATCGCCGGCGTGCAGGTCGGCCGCGTCTCGGACGTCCGGCTGGCCGGCGACCACGTCCTGGTGTCGTTCAAGGCGAAGGGCGCGTGGCTGGGCGACACGACGAGCGCGGCGATCCGGCTGAAAACCGTGCTGGGCCAGAAGTTCCTGGCCCTCGACCCGCGGGGTGACGCCACGCTCGACCCGGACGAGCCGATCCCCCGCTCGCGCACGACCGTCCCGTACGACGTCCTCGCCGCGTTCGGCCAGCTGTCGTCCACTGTGGACAGAATCGACACCGCGCAGCTGGCGACGAGCTTCGACACGCTGTCCGCGACGCTCGCGAACACTCCGCAGGACGTCCGCGCCGCGCTCACGGGACTGTCACGGCTCTCGGACACGCTCGCCTCGCGCGACGGCCGGCTCTCGACGATGCTGGCCAACACCCGGACGGTTTCGCGGACGCTCGTCGACCGCGACGCCGCCGTGCGGCAGATCCTCGACGACGGCAACCAGCTGCTCGACGAGGTGAGCCGCCGCGAAAGCGCGATCACCGCCCTGCTCGACGGTTCGCGGCGGCTCGCGACCGAGCTGTCCGGGCTGATCGAGGACAACGAAGGGCAGCTCGGGCCGTTGCTCACCCAGCTCGACCAGCTGACGTCGATGCTGCAGCGCAACCAGGTCGCGCTCGCCGCCGGGATCCGCGGGTTCGCGCCGCTGGTCCGCCTCGCCGTCAACCTCACCGGCAACGGCCGGTGGGTCGACGGTTACCTGTGCGGGCTGCTGCTGCCGTCGTTCGGGCCGCTCAACGAGGAAGGCTGCTTCGGCTGAGCAGCGTGGCATGCTGACCGTATGCGATACCTGCTCCTGCTCGCCGGTGACGAGTCCGCGGCGGCGGCCGCCGGCCCCGAGATGGCCCAGCGCTGCCACGAATGGGGCGCCGAGCTGGCGCGGCGCGGGATCCAGCAGACCGGCACCGGCCTGCGGCCGCCGGCCGAGGCGAAGACGCTGCGGGTGCGCGACGGCGACGTCCTGCTCACCGACGGCCCGTTCGCCGAGACCAAGGAGCAGATCGGCGGCTACCTCATCCTCGACTGCCCCGACCACGAGACGGCCGTCGAGGTCGCGTCGCGGCACCCGTGGGCCGAGGCCGGCGCGCTCGAGCTGCGCCAGATCGCCGACGGACCGCCTACACCTTCGTGATCTTCACCGTGACCTGGTTGTCGTTGTAGGTGTAGGCCACGTACTCGAACTCGACGCCGGTGCGCTCGACGTACTCCGTCCAGGCGCGGTACTCGTGCCGCTGCCAGCCGGGGAAGTTGAAGAACTCGTCGAAGTGCACGATGCTGCCGGCGCGCAGCCGCGGCCCGCAGAGGTCGAGGACGGTCTTGGCGGAGCTGTACAGATCGCCGTCCACGTGCAGGAAGTCGACGTGACCGGCGTGTTCCTCCAGGAACCCGGGCAGGCTGTCGGCGAACAGGCCGACGACCAGCTCGGCGCCCGGGACGTCCGGCAGGTCGTCACGGGCGAACGCGCCGGCGGGCATGCCGTTGAGCCACGCCTCGGGCAGGCCGTCGAACGAGTCGAAGCCGTAGACCAGTTCGCTGTTGCGGGCGTGGGTGATCGTGCGCAGCGTGTTGCCGGACGCGACGTCGAACTCCAGCGCCATTCCGCCTTGCGGCGCCAGGGAAAGCGCGTACTCGAGCGTCTGCTTGGGACGGCCGAAGTGCGGGGCGCCGATCAGGTGCTCGCGGGCGAAGACGTTGCTCTCCAGCGCGGCGTCCTGGTCACCGGCGTAGACGATGTCGCGGCGGCTGCGGATCTCGAACTCCACCACCCGATCGAGGAGCCGGTCACCCTGGCGGACGATCTCCTCGCGCAGCTCCGCGCTCATCCGGTTCAGCTGATCGGTGTACGGGTCGTGCACTTTCGAGGCCACCCGGAACAACAGCCTGCCCAGCGTGCGCCTCAGGGTTTTCGCTGCGGACGACCGGCTTTCCGTCTGGTTCATCCCGGGACGGTACCTCACCCCGCGGTCACCTCTCGTGAGTGTTTAGGGCGGTTCTAACCGCCCTGAACACTCACGACGTGATCAGCCGGAAGCCCGCGTCCCACTCCGGCAGGTCCAGCAGGTCCCGGTGCTCCTCGTGCCAGCGACCGGACGCCAGGTCCGCGCGCAGCCGGGCGATGCCGCGCGCCACGGCGTCGGGTGCCGTCTGGGCCAGGGCCGAGCACGCCTGCCGGACCGCCGGGTCGAGGTAGGCCTCCGGGCGCCGCCAGTGGGCCGGGAAGACGCCGTCGGTGAAGTCCCACGGCACCGGCAGCGGGACGACGCTCCGCGCTCCCAGGAAAGCCGCGATGTCCGACGCCGACGGGCGTGACCGCTCCAGCTCCGCCACCTCCGGCACGTACTCGCGCACCAGCCAGAAATCGTTGTGGCGCCCGGTGTCGTAGGCCAGGACGACCTGCCGCCGCGCCACCCGTCGCAGTTCGGCGAGGCCGCGCCGCCACCCGGGCCAGTGGTGCACGGTCAGCACCGCGAGCGCGGCGTCGAACGTGCCCGCCGCGAAGGGCAGCGCTTCGGCGACCGCGCGCACGACCGGCGCGGCGCCGGGAGGGCGTTGCCGGATCATCTCCGCGGACGGCTCGACCGCGGTGACCCGCCGCCCGGGCGGCTCGTAGGACCCCGTGCCGGAGCCGACGTCGAGCACCGTGCCCGCGTCCCCCAGCGCGTCGAGCAGCGGCGCGAGCCAGCGCGGGTCGGTCCGCCGGCCCCGCGCGTAACCGACGCCGATGCGGTCGTAGGTCGTCATCGCACACCCCCAGGTCGAAGCCGATTTCGTTGCGGTAACCGGCACCCCCGAGCCTAGTTTCACCGGTGACGGAAGGGGATTCCATGAGCAGGATCATCGTGTTCGGCGCCGGCGGCCGGGCCGGACGGCGCGTCGTCGCCGAGGCGATCACCAGAGGCCACCAGGTCACCGCGGCGGTACGCGACCCGAGTCGCCACGAGGGGGTCGCGGCCGACGTCACGGACGCGGACAGCGTCGCGGAGGTGGTGGCCGGGCACGACGCGGTCATCAGCGTCGCGTACGCCGCCGGAACAGCGTCGGGCGAGTTCTTCCCGGCCGCCGCCCGCGCGCTGGTGGACGGCCTGCAGCGGGCCGGGGTGAGCAGGCTGGTCGTCGCCGGGATCGGGACGACGCTCGAGACGGCACCCGGCGTCGCGGTGCACGACGCGCCGGACTTCCCGGCCGAGCACCGCGCGTTCTCGCTGGGGCACGCGGCCGAACTGGCGGTGCTGCGCGAGAGCGGCCTGGACTGGCTGGTCGTCGCGCCGCCGCCGGTCGTGCTGGGTGAAGGCGACGGCACGGGCGCCTACCGCACCGCCGTCACGACGCTCGTCCCCGCCGAGACGTTCGCCTACGCGGACTTCGCGCTCGCGCTGGTCGACGAGGCGACGACGCCGAAGCACTCGCGCGTGCTGCTGGCCGTGGCCTAACGCTCCGGGGTCTCGCCGCCGTTCTGCTCGGCGAGGAACCGCTCGAACTGCGTCCCGAGCTCCTCGGCGGTCGGCATGTGCTCGACGGACTCGGCGAGCAGGCTGCCCTTCTCGGACGCCTCGACGAACGCGTCGTACTGCCGCTCCAGCGCGCGGACGACGTCGCCGGCGTTCTCGTCGGACGCGGCGATCTGCCGTTCGATCTCGGCGGCGGCGAGGTCCGCGGCCGTGCGCAGCTCGCCGACGGCCAGGTTCAGCCCGGTCGCGCGGCCCAGCGCGTCGAGCAGGTTGAGCGACGCGGTCGGGTAGGCCAGCTGGGCGAGGTAGTGGGGCACGTGCGCGGCGAAACCGACCGCGTCGTGCCCCCACTCGCCGAAGCGGTACTCCAGCAGCGCGGCGGCGCTGCCCGGCACCTGCAGCCGGTTGGGCAGCGGCTGGTGCTCGCCGACCAGGTCCTGGCGGGTGGCGTGCGCGGTGACGCCGAGCGGGCGGGTGTGCGGCGCGCCCATCGGGATGCCGTGGAAGCCGGCGGTCAGCCGGACGCCCCAGCGCTCGACCAGGTTCCGGACCGCGGCGCAGAACCGCTCCCAGTCGTGGTCCGGCTCCGGGCCCGCCAGCAGCAGGAACGGCGTCTCGTCGGCGTCGTGCAGCAGGTGGACGACCAGTTCCGGCGCGTCGTAGTCCTCCCAGTGGTCCACCGCGTAGGTCATCGTCGGGCGCCGTGAGCGGTAGTCGATGAGGCGGTCGACGTCGAAGCGCGCGACCACCCGGTGCTCCCCGCTCAGCAGGTGCTCGGCCAGCAGACGACCCGCCGAACCCGCGTCCATGAACCCCTCGAAGTGGTGCAGCAACACCGCCCCGGTCAGGTCGGGGACGTCCGAGTCCACCTCGTACAGGTCGTCGGGATCGAATCCCACCGGATCCTCCTGCTCACTGCTCGCCGACACGTATGCGAATCCTTCAAGCACAACACACCCCGACGGGGATTCCATTCCACCGGCTGTGCCGGGGATCGTAACGCCATGCGATCGAGGCCGGACCGGATCGGCATCGTGACACTTGTCGTGGGCGCGCAAGCCACCGATCGGGCACGCTGAAGCGGTGAGCGAACACACCACGAGTACGGCCCTGCGGCTGCGGCCGCCGGCACACCGGGTCAGCCGCCGGGCCATCGGCTACTGGACGACGACCGCCGCGATCCTCTGGATCGTGCTGATCGGGGTGCAGACGCTCATCGTGGCGACCAGCGACGACGCGCCCGCGTTCCTCGGCGTGACGCTGGTGATCTCGTGCGTGCTCGGTCCGCTGCACCTGATCGTGATGCCGCAGTGGCGTTATCGCGTGCACCGCTGGGAGGTCACCGGGGAGGCCGTCTACACGCAGGCGGGCTGGCTGAAGCAGCAGTGGCGGATCGCGCCGATCTCGCGGATCCAGACCGTCGACATCGAGCGCGACCCGTTCGAACAGCTCTTCGGGCTGGCGAAGATCACGGTGACGACGGCGTCCGCGGCCGGCCCGCTGCGCATCTCGGGCCTGCGGCACGACCGCGCGCTGGAGCTGGCCGACGAGCTGACGAAGACGACTCAGGCGATCCGGGGGGACGCGACATGAGCAGCACCGCCGACACCGAGACGGCCGTGGTCCGGCCCGCCGAGGGCACGCGGGACGCGCCGTGGCACCACCTCGACCGGCGCATGCTGCTCATCCGGCCGGTGCTGGACCTGGTGAAGTCGCTGCCGGTGCTGCTGGGCGCGCTGCTGTTCGGCCACGGCGAACCGTGGCAGTGGATCGGCCTGGCGTTCACCGCCGTCGCCGTCTTCACCGGCGTCTCGCACGTCCTGACGTCGCGCTACCGGATCACCGAGTCGCAGGTCGAGTGGCACACCGGGCTGCTGCTGCGCAAGCAGCGGGCCATCCCGCGCGACCGGATCCGCACGGTCGACGTCACCTCCGAGCCCAAGCACCGGCTGTTCTCGCTGGCCGCCGCGCGGATCGGCACCGGACGGCACTCGCACGGCAAGGGGCCGGGCAAGGACGAGCTGGTGCTCGACGCCGTCACGGTCGCCGAGGCCCAGCGGCTGCGGACGCTGCTGCTGCACCGGAAGGCCGTGGCGGCGTCTTCGGACACTGCCGCTGCCGAGCCGCCGGAGCAGCTCGTCGCCGCCGTCGACAAGCGGTGGCTGCGGTACGCGCCGTTCACGCTGTCCGGGCTGGCGGTGGTGGGCGCGGCCGTCGGCACCGTCTACCACTTCGCGCACGAACTGCACTTCGACCCGGTCCAGTTCTCGCTGGTCCGGACGGTCGTCGGGCACTTCGCCGACACGCCGGCGTGGGTGAGCGTGGTGCTCGCCGCCGTCGGGCTGCTGCTGCTCGTGTCGGTGCTGTCGGTCGGCGGCTACATCCTGTCGTTCTGGAACTTCCGGCTCACCCGCGAGCCCGCCGGCACGCTGCACATCCGGCGCGGCCTGATCACGACGCGCTCGGTGTCGATCGAGGAGGACCGGCTGCGCGGCGTCGAGGTCCGCGAGCCGCTGCCGCTGCGCCTGGCGGGTGGCGCCCGCTGCGTCGCCATCGCGGGCGGCCTGCGCGAGGGCAAGGGCGCGGACAAGGGCGGCGGCCTCCTGCTGCCCCCGGCGCCGGTCGCCCGCGTCCACGAGGTCGTCGCGGCGGTCCTCGGCGAAGACCCCGCGGCGACGCCGTTGGTGCGGCACCCCCGCCGGGCCCTCTACCGCCGGCTGACCCGCGCGGTGATCGGCGTGCTCCTGCTGGGAGCGGCGCTCTACGCCCTGGCGTGGCTCGCCGGCTGGCCGGATTGGCCGTGGCAGGTGGCCGTGGTGCTGCTGCCGTTCGCGGCCCTGGTGGGCTGGGACCGCTACCGCGGCCTGGGCCACGCGCTGACGGGCCGCTACCTGGTGACGCGGTCGGGCTCACTGGACCGCGGCACGGCGGTGGTCCGGTGCGACGGCCTGACGGGCATCGTGGTCGAGCGTTCGTTCTTCCAGCGCCGGGCCGGGTTGGTCACGGTGATCGCCCCGGTGGCCGCGGGCAAGGGCCACTACAAAGTGCTGGACGTCGGCGAGACGGACGGGCTGACACTGGCCGATGAGGCGCTTCCGGGGCTGCTGACGCCGTTCCTGGAGCGTCGCTGAACCCCGTTGTGCTACAACAAAAATCACTTCGGCGAACTCAAGTGGGAATCCGGCCGGGATTCGGAAATGCTGGCTTTCGTTTCACGCAACGTGCTAATTTATTCACCCCGTGTGATAGCGAAGGTCGTTTTTGTCTCACCGAGAGGTCATGATGACGCCTGCCGTCAGTGCCGTCGACGGTTCCGCCACCACTTCCCCCCGCCGTACCCCCGGTGCCAGCAGTTCCCGGAAGGTCCTGCAGCTGCTGCTCGCGTTCTCCGAGCGCCGGTGGGAGGCCAGCGTGGCCGAGCTCGCCGCCACGATCGGCACCCCGGTCGCGACGACCTACCGCTACGTCGCCCTGCTCAAGGAGCTGCAGCTGCTCGAAGAGGGCACTGCCGGCCACTACCACCTGACCAGTCAGGTGATGCCGCTCGCGCGGGCCGCGCAGCTGGCGAACGACCTCGTCGGGCTGGCCAAGCCGGCCATGGAAGAAGCGGCCCGCGAACTCGGTGAGACCGTGATGCTGTTCCAGCAGTTCGGCGACGCCGCCGTGTGCGCGGACCGCATCGAGTGCGACCGCGCCATGCGGTTCACCTTCGAGCCCGGGCATTCGGTGCCGCTCGGGCTCGGCGCGTCCGGCAAGATGCTGCTCGCGCTGCTGCCGGAGATCGAACGCGACCGGCGGCTGCCGCCGATCATCGAGCAGTACGGCACCGGCGTGCGCGACGAGCTGAAGTTCGCGCAGGAGAACAGGTTCTCGGTCAGTTCGGGGGAAATCGACGAAGGCGTCTGGGCCTGTTCGGTCCCGGTGCCGACGATGGGCAGGCGGCCGACCGTGCTGACCATGGCCGGCCCCGCCGCCCGGATCTCCGAAGGCGCCCGCGACAACGCGATCACGGCGTTGCGGGGCTACGCCGACCGCATCCAGCGGACGATTTCGTCGTACTCGCTGTAAAAATGCCGCGCGCCGGAGCCGGCGCGCGAGTAGGAATGCGAGGGTGATCCGGCTCGCGCGCCCCGATGACCTGCCCGCTCTGATCGACATCGAACGCGAGGCCGGGCGGCTCTTCCGCGACCTCGAGATGCACGCGATCGCCGACGACGACCCGGGCTCGGTCGCGGAGCTGTCGGCCTACCAGGCCGACGGCCGCGCCTGGGTGAGCGTCGACGCCGACGACCGCCCGGTCGCCTACCTCATCGCGGAAGTCGTCGACGGACGCGCGCACATCGAACAGGTCTCGGTCCGGCCGAGCCACGCGCGGCGCGGCCTCGGTCACGCGCTCATCGAGACGCTCGCCGCGTGGGCGGCCGAGCGCGGTCTGCCGGCACTCACGCTCACGACGTTCACCGCCGTACCGTGGAACGCGCCCTACTACGAGCGGCTGCGGTTCCGGGTCGTCGAGGACGCCGAAATCGGCGACGGGCTGCGTGACATCCGCCGCTCCGAAGCCGCCCGCGGCCTGGACACCTGGCCGAGGGCCGCGATGATCCGTCCGCTCTGACCTGCACAAATGCCCTTTTCTCCCCTACCTGGGGGATCCACTGGCGCGACCAGTCGAACATGTGTTCTACTGTGCGGGCCGGTCCCGGAGGGGGAAGCTCCGCGGGCCGGCCCAATCTTTTCGGGGAGTTCTGAGGAGGCAGCGTGGCGGTCAAGATCACCCACCTGACGAACGGCCAGCAAGTGCGTTTCGCGAACGCGGACGGCGCCCGCCGCTACGCCGAGATCATGGGCGGCGGCGTCGACAAGTGGCGGTTCACGGTGGTGCCCGAAGACCTCGCGCTCCGGAAAATGTCGGACTCGGTCGTTAACGTGCCGGTATGGCGTATGACTTCCAGGTGACCGTCGACTCAGCCGACCCGCACGTGCTCGCCGACTGGTGGGCCGAGACGCTCGGCTGGGACGTGGAACCGACCGACGAGAACTTCATCCGCGAGATGATCGCGAAGGGTTATGCGAGCGACGCGGAGACGAAGACGCACAACGGGGCACTGGTGTGGAAGACGGGTGCCGCCATCCGGCACCCGGACTCCCCGCCCGAAGGCCCGCCGAAGCGGGTGCTGTTCCAGCTGGTCCCAGAACCCAAGACCGTGAAGAACCGGCTCCACCTGGACGTCTGGGTCGGCGCGGCCAACGTCGACGCGACGGTGGAGAAGCTGACGACGCGGGGCGCGAAGTTCCTGCACCGCGGGCAGCAGGGGCCACACAGCTGGGTGACGGTCGCGGATCCGGAGGGCAACGAGTTCTGCGTGTCGTGACACGCAGGGTGAACGGCTCATTCCTGCCGTCGGAGGACAGGAATGAGCCGTTCACCGTTTCAGCGCAGGCGGTCGAGGGCCTTCGGCAGCGCCGTGGCCAGCAGGTCCAGCTCCGGTTCCGCCGCGATCAGCGGCGGCGACACGGCGATCCCGCGGCCGAGGTTGCGCACGATCACACCCTCGTCCCGGCAGGCGCGCTGCAGCTTGACCGGGGCGCCCGGGTCGGCGTCCATGACGTCGCCCGTCAGCTCCACCGCGGCGAGGAAGCCCAGGCCGGCGCGGACCTCCTTGACCAGTGGGTGGTCACTGACACCGGACACGGCGTCGGCGAGCGGCTTCTCGAGTTCGCGGCCGCGCGGGATCAGGCCGTCGCGCTCGTAGATGTCCAGCGTGGCGAGGCCGGCCGCGCAGGCGACGGGGTGTCCGGCGTACGTCGCGCCGTGGCGGAAGATCGGGGCGCCGGGCGCGCCGGTGAAGAACGGTTCCGCCACGCGCGGCGCCACGATCAGCGCGCCGAGCGGGATGGTCCCGCCGGTGATGCCCTTCGCCGTCGTGATCATGTCGGGTTGCACCGACCACCGGTCGATACCGAACCACGTGCCGAGCCGGCCCCACGCGGCGATGACGCAGTCCGCGACGAACAGCACGTCGTGGCGGCGGCAGATCTCCGCGACGGCCTCGATGTAGCCCTCCGGCGGCAGCAGCACGCCACCCGCGCCGATGACGGGTTCGCAGAAGAAGGCCGCCACCCGCGACGCGCCCACCCGCTGGATCTCGGCCTCGAGCGCGCCGGCGTCGTCGAACGGAACGTGCGAGAACTCCGGCGGCTGCGGGCCGACGCCGGCCGCGTTGGCCGGGATGCCGCCGACGGCCGTGCCGAACCCGTGCGTGCCGTGGTAGCCCTGCGTCCGGCCGATGACGTGCACCTTCTCCGGCCGCCCGGTCTGCGCGAAGTAGGCGCGCGCGAGCTTCACGGCGGTGTCGATGACGTCCCCGCCGCCGGAGCCGAAGAACACCTTCGAGCCGGGGGTCGGTGCCAGCTCGGCGACGCGGTCGGCCAGCTCGATCGCCGGCTCGTTCGCGTTGTAACCGAACAGGTTGTACGAGTCGAGCGCCCGCAGCTGCTTGCCGACGGCCTCGGTGATCTCCGGCCGCCCGTGCCCGAAGTTGGCGTACCAGAGCGACGCGGTGGCATCGAAGTACCGCCGCCCGGCGTCATCCCAGACGTAGGAGCCCTCGCCGCGGGTGATGACCATCCGATCCCCGTCGACGGCTCCCATATCGGCGAACGGGTGCCAGAGGGCGTGTTTCGGTTGTGCTGACATCGGTCCTCCTCAGGTCCCGCCCCCATCCTTACCAGGGCGAAGCACTCGGCGCGAACACTCCATCGTGCACAGTTCGACGGCCGGACCTGGCCGGAACGGCACCACAACCTGTAACAACGACACCGCCCGGCCGACCTGGTGGGGGTGCGCATCCCATTCAGCCGACGAAGCGACGACGCTCACCTCGGCCCGCTCGCGGAATACACGGCCCTGCGCGCCGAGATCATCCACCTGATGGACCAGCAGTGGAAGATAATCGCCTTCCTGATCACGACGAGCGGCGCCGTGTTCGGCTTCGCGTTCACCTCGGCAAGCCGGATTCCGCTGCTGCTGATCATCCCGTTCAGCAGCAACATTCTCGCCTCCCGCTGGGTCGGGTGCTCGCAGCACATAGAACGAGTCTCCTTGTACATCAGAACTGAACTCGATCCGCAGGTTCCCGGCGGAATTGGCTACGAAAAATGGCTCCGTAGAACTCCCGACGAGCCACTTGGTGTCCGGCGCATGATCAGGTACGTACAGGCCAGCCCGATGGGAGTCATCTTCCCCGCACTCGCCGTGCTGGCCCTGGACTCTGTCGCGTGGTGGTTTCTGCACTCCGGCCGTACCTGGTCCGACCAGGCCATCGGCCCAGGGCTGGCAACCTGGGCGATCGGCCTGCTCCTGACCTTGCTCAGCCTGCGGCTCCTCTGGGTGGCCGCCAACCGGCGGACAGTGACCGACTTCCTCCACTGGAGACCCGGCACGAACTGAGTCTCAGTCCAGGAACTCCGCGATCTCCGCTTCCGAATAACCCAGCTCGGCGAGCACCTCCGCGGTGTGCTGTCCCAACGTCGGCGGCGCGGACGTCGGCCGCGCGGGGGTGTCCGACGCCTTCACCGGAAAGCCGTTGCCCACGTACGTGCCCACCGTCGGGTGCGGCAGCCGCACCACCTGGTCGCGCGCGGCCGTCCAGGGGTCGGCGTAGACGTCGTCGAGCTCGTTGATCGGGGCCGCCGGGATGCCCGCCGCGTCGAACGCCTTCAGCCAGTCCGCCGCCGCGCGGGTCAGGAGCACCGGCTCCAGCAGTGCGTTCAACGCGTCCCGATGTGCCGCGCGCGCGGCGTTCGAAGAGAACCGCGGATCCGCGGCGATGTCCAAGCCGAGCACGCCGCAGAACGCGTGCCACAGCTTTTCGCTGCCCACCGCGATGATCAGCCAGCCGTCGGACACGGGGTACGCCTGGTACGGGACGATGTTCGGGTGCGCCGAGCCCATCCGGCGCGGGCGCGGCGCGTCGTAGAACACCGCGCCCGCCGCGTAGATGTGCCAGGCCAGCTGACTGTCCAAAAGGGACACGTCGAGGTACTGGCCGCGGCCGGTGGTGTGACGGGCCTGCAGCGCCATCAGCACCCCGATGATCGCCCACGTCCCGGCGTTGAGGTCGGCCACCGGCAGCCCGACCTTCGCCGGCGCGCCGTCGGGTTCGCCGGTCAGCGACATGACGCCGCCGAGGGCCTGCGCGACCAGGTCGTAGCCCGCGCGGTCGCGGTAGGGCCCGGTCTGCCCGAACCCGGTGATCGACACCTGGATCAGCCGCGGGTTCACCGCCGACAACGCGGCGTAGCCGATCCCCCACTTCTCCAGCGTCCCCGGGCGGAAGTTCTCGACGAGCACGTCCGCGCCGGCGACCAGCCGGCGCAGCGCGTCCCGCCCGCGGTCGCTCTTGAGGTCGAGGACGATCCCACGTTTGTTCCGGTTCGCCGCGAGGTAGTAGACGGCCTCGTCGCCGACGAACGGCGGGCCCCAGCCGCGGGTGTCGTCGCCGTGGCCCGGCGGCTCGACCTTCACCACGTCGGCGCCCATCTCGCCGAGGTGCTGCGTGCAGTACGGCCCGGCCAGGACGCGGGAGAGGTCGACGACCTTGATCCCGTCCAGCGGCCGGAATCCGTCAGGGGCAGGGGGCATCAACGGCTCCTCGTCGGGCTCGGCGTCCGCCCCTTTGTACCTCGCGCACCCGGGAAAGGGATTTCCTACCAACGGACCTAGACGGCGATCACTCCCATCGTGTTGATTGTTGATCGATTCTGTGCAGAGTTGCGCACTCCGGGAGGGAACGATGCGTCGTCTTGCTGGAATGGCGGCCGCGCTGGCCGTCTGTGCCACGCTGGTCACGGTCACCCAAGCCGCGGCCGCGGAGCCCCAGTACTTCGCCGCCCAGCGCGTCGGCGACCGCCCGCCGATGGGCTGGAACAGCTGGAACAAGTTCGGCTGCGCCATCAACGAGGACCTGATCCGCGGCGCCGCCGACGCGCTCGTGTCGTCCGGCATGAAGGACGCGGGCTACCAGTACGTCAACATCGACGACTGCTGGGCCGAACAAAACCGCACGGCCGACGGCAAGCTCGAACCCAGCCACGAAAAGTTCCCGCACGGCATCAAGGCGCTCGCCGACTACGTCCACGGGCTCGGCCTCAAACTCGGCATCTACACCAGCGCCGGCACGCTGACCTGCCAGAAGACCATGCCGGGCGCGCTCGACCACGAGGAGGCGGACGCGCAGTCGTTCGCCGACTGGGGCGTCGACTACCTCAAGTACGACATCTGCAACAACGAGGGCCGCGACGCGATCGAGCGCTACACGAAGATGGGCGAAGCGATCAAGAAGACCGGTCACCCGGTGGTCTACGCGCTCTGCGAATGGGGCGAGAACGACCCGTGGACCTGGGGCCGCGACGCCGGCGCGCAGCTGTGGCGCACCACCGGCGACATCAGCGACAACTGGGGCAGCATGACCGGCATCCTCGACCAGCAGGTCGGCCTGGAGAAGTACGCCGGTCCCGGCGGCTGGAACGACCCGGACATGCTCGAGGTCGGCAACGGCGGCATGACCGACGCCGAGTACCGCTCGCACTTCTCGCTCTGGGCGTTGCTGAACGCACCGCTGCTGGCCGGGAACGACCTGCCCGCGATGTCGCCCGCGAACAAGAAGATCCTGGAGAACAAGGACGTCATCGCGCTGGACCAGGACTGGGCGGGCACGCAGGGCCACAAGATCCGCGACGACGGCGACACCGAGGTCTGGGCCAAGCCGATGTCCGACGGCTCGGCCGCGGTGGTGCTGTTCAACCGCGGTTCCGCGACGGCGGCGATGAGCACGACGGCGAAGGACCTCGGCCTCAAGGCGCGCGACTACCGCGTCCGCGACCTCTGGAGCGGCACCGAAACCGAGACCGCCGGAACTCTCCGTGCGGTCGTCCCGTCCCACGGCTCGGCCGTGTTCCGTGTCTGGCCCGCCACCCACCCGGCGGCCGCGCCGCTGACGACGCTTGCCCTGCCGAGCCCGGACTACGTGCCCGCCGACCGGCCGCTGACGACGACGCTGAAGGTGACCAACGACGGCAGCACGCCGATCGCGGACGTCCGCGCCGGCGTCACGGCGCCCGCGGGCTGGAAGCTGGACGGGCCCGGCGCGTTCACGGTGCCGGTCGTCCTGCCGGGCAAGTCCTGGCAGAAGCAGGTCACCTTCAAGCCGGTGGCTCCGGCCGGCGACCACGTCACGCTCACCGCGAAGGCGAGCTACCTGACCCTGTGGGGCAAGCGCGACCTGACGTCGGAAGGCACGTCACCGCTCGTCTCGCGGCCGGCGGCCGGGACGACGGCGTTGTCGAAGGCGCCGTGGATGTCGTCCGACAACGGCTGGGGCCCGGTCGAGCGCGGCACGAGCAACGGCGAGGCCCAAGCGGGTGACGGCCACAAGATCACCATCGCCGGCACCGGCTACGACGACGGGATCGGCGCCCACGCGCCGTCGAGCGTGCGGATCTACGTCGGCGCGGGCTGCACTTCGGTCAGCACGCTGGTCGGCCTGGACGACGAGAACTCCGGTGGCAGCGCCGGGTTCCGCGTCCTCGGGGACGGCAAGGAGCTGGCCGCGACCGGCGTCATGCACCCCGGAGACAAGGCTCAGCCGCTGACCGCGCAGCTCTCCGGCGTCCAGGTGCTGGAGCTGTCGGTGACCGACGGCGGCGACGGCAACACCAACGACCACGCCGACTGGGCGAACGCCACGATCACCTGCTGAGGTCGATGAGCCAGGCTTCGGCGTCGCGGAGGTAACGGTCCAAAGCGGCCTCCGCGACGTCGAACCGGCCGCAGCGCAGGTCTTCCAGGATCTGCTCGTGGCAGTCGAGGAACGGCTCGTAGAACTCGCGGGTGTTCTCGTTGAGCACGAAGAACAACCGGGTCTCGGCGAGCACCTGGCGCATCGTGGCGGAGATCCGCTCGCTGCCGGCGAGGTCGGCCAGCGCCTGGTGGAAGTGGATGCTCGCGGTGCCGACCGCCGGCCAGTCCTCGGCCGCCGCCGCCGCGCGGCCGCTCCGCAACGCGCCCTCGACCGCCGTCAGGTCCACAGTGGATCTCTCGGCCGCGCGGCGCAGGGCACCGCATTCGGTGGCCCGGCGCAAGACGTAGAGGTCTTCGATGTCCTCTGTGGTCAGTTCGCGCACGAACACGCCGCGGTTCAGCTCGTGCACGGCCAGCCGTTCGTGGGCCAGCAGCTGGAACGACTCGCGCAGCGTGTTGCGCGAGACGCCCAGCGCCGAGCTGATCACCGGCTCGGAAAGCCGTTCACCGGGGGCGAAGACGCCGTCCGTGATGTACTGGCGCAGGATCGCGGCGACCCGCTCGGCCGTGCCGCTGCGCGCGAGCAGGTGCCGCTCGTGCTCCAGCCCCGAGGCGTCCACAGTGGACATCGGAACTCCGCTACCTGACGCCGAGTTCGAAGTCGAGGCTGTACCGGTTCCCCGGCATCGCCCCCGCGGCCTTCGCGCCGTCGATCGGCAGCACGACGCCGTTGATGAACCTCGACTCGTCGCTGGCCAGGAACACCACGGCCTTCTCGACTTCCCACGCCTCGCCGACGCGGGCCGCCGGGGTGCTCGCGACGAGCTGGTGCTGCTTGGCTTCGAACTCCTCGGCCGAGGCGAGCGTGCCGCGCAGCATGTCGGTGTCGATCGCGCCCGGGTTCACCGTGTTGGCGCGGATGCCCTGGTGCGCGTGGGCGACGGCGATCGACTTCGTCAGCCCGACCAGCGCGTGCTTGGTGGCGTTGTAGACCGGGTCGCCCGGGCGGCCCATCACGCCGCCGTTCGACGACGTCGTGACGATGCTGCCCGCCTTGCGCTCGAGCATGTGCGGCAGCACGGCGCGGGTGCCGAGGAACGCGGCCCGCACGTTGAGCGCGAAGATGTGGTCGAAGTCGGCCAGCGTCGTCTCGACCAGCGGCTTGCCGAGGTGGATGCCGACGTTGTTGAGCAGCACGTCGATCCGGCCGGTCTCGGCGATGACGCCGTCGACGAACGCGCCGACCTGATCCTCGTCGGTGGCGTCCACTATGGAGTGCCGATAGCCCGCCAGCGACTCGGCGGGCTCGCGGATGTCCGACGCGAACACCGTCGCGCCCTCGGCGAGGAACTCCTTCACCGTGGCGAGGCCGATACCCCGCGCGCCGCCGAAGACGACCGCCACCTTGCCGGCCAACCGACCCATCACTTACCCGCTCTCAGTCGTGCTGTCTGCTCTTCGTCCACCACGTAGTCCTCGGGCAGCCGGACGAGTGTGTCCGCGTTCCCGAGGTACCGCACTTCGACGCCGTACACCTCGCGCGCCGCTTCCGCCGAGACGTACCCCTCGACGACGTCAGTGAGCACGGCCGCCACCGGCCGTTCGCGCGGCGGCCCGTAACCGCCGCCGCCGGGGAGCGTGACGTCCACAACGGACTCCGCGGCGAGGGTAACGCGGCTCTTCACGGGCAGGTCGGTTCCGCCGCGCAAGCCGAACCGTCCGGGTGAGCCCGCACCACCACCGTCCATACCGGACGCGGCCGCGCGCACGCGGTCGACGTTCCCGTTGACGCTCCAGGAATCCACGTCGCGTGCCACCATCGTGGTCACCTGTCCGAGGCCACCGCGCCGGCGTCCCGCACCGCCGGAGTCCACGCGCAGTTCCCGAGACCGTTGCACGAGCGGCGCCATGGTCTCGATGACCTCGGTCGGCGTCGAGCGCAGCCCGCTCGGGAACCCCGTGGTGTTCAGGCCGTCCTTGGCCGCCCGCGCGCCCATGCCACCGGTCTGGAAGACGTTGAGCATGAACCCGGGGCCGCGCCAGATGGTCATCCACAGCGCGTCCGCGCTCGGCGCGATCGCCGACCCGGGCAGCGCGCCGATCAGCAGTGACGGCAGGAAGTGCCCGATCAGGTGCCGCGACGCGACCGGCGCCGGCGGCCGGCAGTTCAGCACCGAACCTTCGGGCGCGGTCACGTGCACCGGCCGGAACGAGCCGGCGTTGTGCGGCACCTCCGGCGAGATCGCCGCCTTGACCGCGAACGACGCGTACGCCCGGGTGTAGTTCAGCACGACGTTGATCCCGCGCCGGCTCTGCGGCGACGAACCCGCGAAGTCGAGGTGGATCTCGTCACCGTCCACAGTGGCCGTGACACGCAGGACGATCTCTTCGTCGTCGAAGCCGTCGGTGACGATCTCGTTGGTGTAAGACCCGTCCGGCAGCTCCCGCAGTGCGTCTCGCAGGGCCTTCTCGGAGCGGTTCATGATCTCGGCGGCGACGTCGTCGAGGGTGTCGAGCCCGAACTCGTCCAGCAGCCGCACCAGGCTCGCGGCACCGACCTCGTTGCCGGTGACCTGCGCGTACAGGTCGCCGATGGTCTCCTCCGGCGTGCGGACGTTGACGCGGATCAGCCGTTCCAGATCGGTGTTGACCTCGCCCGCGCGCAGGAACTTGAGGATCGGCAGCCGCAGGCCTTCCTCGAAGACCTCGTGCGCCTCGGCCGACACCAGCCGGCCGCCGATGTCGGGCGCGTGGCAGCACGACGCGAACCACGCGACCAGCCGGCCGCGCCGGAACACCGGCGTCGCGACCGTGATGTCGTTGATCTGCCCGGCGGTCTGCCACGGGTCGTTGGTGAGCAGCACATCGCCGGGTTCAAGCTGCTCCGGCGGGTACGCGGCGACGAAGTGGTGCATGCCGGTGGCCATCGCGTTGATGTGCCCGGGCGTGCCCCCGACGGACTGGCCGATCATCTCGCCGCGGGAGTCGAACACCGCACAGGCCAGGTCGAGTGATTCGCGGACCACCGCGGAGAAGGCCGTGTTGACCAGCGCGTTCTGCTGTTCGGCGAGGATCGAGTGCAGCCGGTTGGCGAACAGCCCGACGAGGATCGGATCGACGCTCACACCGTCACCTCCAGCCCCGCGTCACCTCGGACGACGCAGTGGGCACCGGATGGGACGACCACTGTGGACTCGCGTTCCTCCACAATGGCCGGACCGTCGACGCGGTCACCGGCTTCGAGCCGGTACCGATCGAACACGACCGTATCGACAAATCCCCCCACCGGGAAGTAGGCCTTGCGAGTGCCTTTCCGTGCCTCACCCGGTGACGTCGAGCCGGCCAGCCGGAGGCTGACGTCCGGCACGGGCCCGCTCGAGACGACCCGCCAGTTCAGCACCTCGACGCCGACGTCGGGCCCGGAGCGCCGGTAGAGCGCGCGATAGGTGCGCGTGAACTCGTCGATCAGGGTGTCCGGCCAGCTGCCGTCGTGGACCGGCACGCGGATCTCGTACCCCTGTCCGGCATAACGCATCTCGGCGATCCGCCGGTGCGTCACACTGTCCACACCAGACTTTGCGAGCAGCGCCGCGCCCTCGGCCTCCATCTCGGCGAACAGCGCGTCGACCTGCTCCCGCGACAGGTCGAGCACGGCCGCGCGGGCCGATCGGACGAAGTCGAACGCCAGCGGCGCGGTCAGGAACCCGGCCGCGCTGAGCACCCCCGCGGCCGGCGGCGCGACGACCGACGGCGCCCCGAGCGCGCGGGCGACACCCACCCCGTGCACCGGGCCCGCGCCGCCGAAGGTGTACATCGGCAGCTTCGCGGGATCCTGCCCGCGTTCGACGGCGTGCACGCGCGCGGCGTTCGCCATGTCCTCGTTGACGCTCGTGTGGATGCCCCACGCGGCTTCTTCGACGCTCACGCCGAGCGGCTCGGCGATGCGGCTGCCGATCGCTTCACGCGCAGCCGCGGCGTCGAGCGTCATCGCGCCGCCCAGGAAGTAGCCCGGGTCGAGGTAGCCGAGCACCAGGTCGGCGTCGGTGACCGTGGGTTCGGTGCCGCCGCGGCCGTAGCAGGCCGGGCCGGGTTCGGACCCGGCCGAATCGGGACCGACGGTCAGCAACCCCAGCGCGTCGATCCGGGCGATCGACCCGCCACCGACGCCGATCTCGATCATGTCGATGACCGACACCTGCACCGGCAGCCCGGACCCGGGCAGCAGGCGATACTTCCGGTCCACTTCGAACTGGTGCGTCACCAGCGGCGCGCCGTCGGCGATCAGGCAGAGTTTCGCCGTCGTGCCGCCCATGTCGAAAGCCAGCAGGTCCGCCGGGCCGATCGACGCGGCGGCGATCGCACCGCCGGCCGGGCCGGACTCGAGGATCCGGATCGGGTACCGGGCGGCGGTGTCCACAGTGGCCAGACCGCCGTTGGACAGCATGATGTGCGGTGCGCCGGCGACGCCGAGCCGACGCAGGCGGCGTTCGAGATCGCGCAGGTACCGTTCGGTGAGGTCCTGGACGTAGACGTTCGCGACCGTCGTCGACGCACGCTCGAACTCGCGGATCTCGGGCACGACCTCCGACGACAGCGCGACCCGCAGGCCGGGTGCGACATCGGCGAGGACCTCGGCCGCGCGCCGCTCGTGGGCCGGGTTGGTGAACGCGTGCAGGAAGCAGATCGCGACGGCATCGATCCCGCGGGCGACCAGCTCGCGGCCGAGCTTTTCCACGTACGCCTCGTCGAGTCCGATGTGGACGGAACCGTCGGCGAGGATCCGTTCCGGGACGTCGAAGCGCAGGTGCCGCGGGACCAGCGGCTCGGGCAGTTCGATCAGCAGGTCGTACAGCTCGTACCGGTGCTCGCGCCGCATTTCGAGGACGTCGCGGAACCCGGCGGTCGCGAGCAGCGCCGTGCGCGAACCCTTGCGCTCGATCAGCGCGTTGGTCACCAGCGTCGTCCCGTGCACGACCTGCTCGACGTCGCTCGCGGTGATCCCGGCGTCGGCGAAGAGCGCGGCCAGGCCCTCCTCGACCGCGCGGGCCGGTTCGTCGTGCGTGGTCAGCACCTTGCCGACGGCGACGATCCCGGTGCCGTCCACCGCGCAGAGATCGGTGAACGTGCCGCCGATGTCGACACCGATCCTCATCTGCCGACCTTCATCCGGCGGCCTTCCGGTACCACCGCGGCGACGTGTTCAGCGGCGGCTTCAGCTTGGCCTTCACCACCAGCACGTTCGGCTCGTCCGACTCGACGAACTCGCCGAGCAGCCGCCGGAACGCGCGCCCGAACCCGGAGACGCGGTCGGCGTGCACCCCGAAGGAGCGGGCCAGGCCGACGAAGTCCGGGCTGTCCCAGTCGACCCCGCGACGCGGCACGCCTTCCCGCTCCTGGTCGTAACGCAGCATGCCGTAGCCGCCGTCGTCGACCAGGACGACCGTGACCGGCAGCTGTTCCTGCGCGAGCGTCGCGAGATCACCGCAGGCGTAGAGGAAACCGCCGTCGCCGGTGATGCAGATGGCGCGGCCGACCCCCGCCGCGGCGGCGCCGAGCGACGCGGGGAAGCCGTAGCCGAGGGTGCCCCAGCCCATCGGGTAGGCGAGCTTGCGCGGCGCCCGCACCCGGTGGAAGCCGCCGACCCAGTAGCCGGCGACGCACATGTCGGACACCAGCACGGCGTCCATCGGCAGCACTTCGTCCAAAGTGGACAGAAAGTCGTAGGCCTGCGGCTCCTCGTCGCGGATCCGCTGGCGCACCCGGCGGCCGATGCCGGCCAGCCGCAGCGTGATGTCGTCGAGGCCGTCGCGCTGCTTGGGCAGCAGCCGCTCGATGATCGCGCGCGCGTCGCCGACCAGCGTCAGGTCCGGCGGGTAGTTCTTGGCGGCGTCGTCGGCGTCGACGTTGATCGCGATGAGCGTGGGCGGCTGGGGCATCAGCCAGTTCTGCGTCATCAGGCCGTCGAAGTCGGTGCCGACGGCGAGCACGACGTCGGCCTCGTCCCACAGCTCGCCGACCTCCGGCGTGTGCACCGGGTTCGGCGCCAGGCACGGGTGGTCGAGCGGCAGCAGGCCGCGGGCGGCGAACGTGGTGATCACCGGCGCGGCCAGCTTTTCGGCGAGCGCGCCGATGGCCTCGCCCGCGCCCGAGCGCAGGGCGCCGCCGCCGGCCCAGATCAGCGGGCGCTGCGCGTCGGACAGCAGCGCTTCGGCCCGGGCGAGGTCGGGGACGTCGCCGTCGGGCTTGCGGTGCGGCGCGGGCGAACGCCGGTGCGGCACGGCCTCGCGCAGGTAGTCGGTCGGCACGCCGAAGTACACCGGCCCGCTCTGCGGCTGCAGCGCGAGCCGGACCGCGCGGTGCACGGTGGTGCCGATCTGGTCGGCCGCGCGGACGGTGAAGCCGCCCTTGGTGATCGGCGCGAACATGGCCTGCTGGTCCGACGTCTCGTGCAGCACGCCGCGGACGACGCCGGGACGCCGCAGCGTCGAAGGGATGTCCGTGGCGATGACCAGCACCGGCGCGGCGGAAGCCATGGCCTCGCCGACGGCGCCGAGCGTGTTGGCGGCGCCGGGCCCGGTGGTCACCAGCGCGACGCCGAGCTTCCCGGTGGCGCGGGCGTAACCGTCGGCGGCGTACCCGGCCGTCTGTTCGTGGCGGACACCGATGATCTTGATGCCGACCTCGGCGAACGCCTCCCACAACGGCAGGTTGTGCACTCCCGGCAGGCCGAAGACGATCTCCGTGCCCAACGCCTTCAAAGCGTCCGCCAGCTCCCGCGCACCACTCACAGCCACGGCCCGGATACTGCCAGATCGTTGAACGATCTGGCAATCGGCCCTAGACGATGTGGTGCTCGGCCGGTGCGGTACCGGCCGCCGCGAACCGGCGGACGTCCAGCTCGGCGACGTCGACCGACGTCGGTCGCCCCAGGTAGAGGTCCCGGACCAGGTCGCCGGTGGCCGGGCCCATCTGGAAGCCGTGGCCGGAGAACCCGGTCGCGTAGAAGAACCGCGACAGAAGGACGCTTTCCCCGATGATCTGGTTGCGGTCCGGCGTCATCTCGTACAACCCGGCCCAGGCCGTGCGGACGCCGGCGTCCAGCACCGCGGGGATCCGGCGCCCGGCCAGCTCGGCCAGCCGCAGCAGCCACTCGCCCGCCTCGTAGCGGGTGCCGAAGCCCGGGAAGCCGTCGTCCTCGCAAAAGGACATCGCCAGGCCTGCACCTTCACGGTGGAAGTAGAACGCCGACGGCAGTTCGATGGTCAGCGGGACCGACTCCGGCAATCCGGGCACCGGGCCGGTGAAGACGACCTGCCGCCGGAACGGGCGCACCGGCAGGTCCAGCCCGGCCAGCTCGCCGACCCGCCCCGACCACGCGCCCGCCGCGCACACGACGGCGCCGGTCCGCACGAACCCCGCCGTCGTGCGGACGCCCGTCAGAGCGTCACCGTCCCGTTCGATCCCGGTGACCTCGACGCCGGTCCGGAGCTGCGCGCCGTGCGCGCGTGCAGCTCTCGCGTAGCCCTGCACGACCGCGTCCGGCGTCGCCTTCGCGTCGTCCGGCGACCAGAGCGCCGCGACGACGCCGTCCGGCTCGAGCAGCGGGAGGACGTCCCGCACTTCCGCGGGGTCGAGCAGGTAGCTCCGGACGCCGTGCGCGCGCTGCAGCTCCGCGCAATGTCCGATTGCGGGCACGTCCGCCGGGTCGGTGATCAGGTAGAGGTAGCCGTCGCGGCGGAAGTCGATCTCGACGCCGAACCGCTCCCGGAAAGCGCTGTACTCCGCGAGCCCGCGCAGCCCGAGCTCGACGTTCACGGGCCTGGTGAACGACGACCGGATACCGCCCGCGGCCTTCGCCGTCGAGCCCTCGCCCAGCCCGTCGCGCTCCAGCAGCACGACGTCGACGCCGGCCTCGGCCAACCGGAACGCGCAGCTCACCCCGATCACCCCGCCGCCGATCACGACGACTTCGGCCAACTGTGGCAGAGACGTTTCCCCGGCGCTTCGGACGGTCATACTCGCCAATGTAGAACGTGATCCACCGGTGGCACCCGAACGCGTAGAGTCGGCCCACCGGGGCAGCGACGCTCCGCGCGCGGAAGGTGATGCCCGATGCCGATGATGCCGGTGACCGACTCGATGTTCCTCCTGGTGGAGACGCGCGAGCATCCGATGCACGTCGGCGGCCTGCAGCTGTTCAAGAAGCCCGAGGGCGCGGGCCCCGACTACCTGAGCGGCCTCCGCCGGAACCTGCTCGACTCGGACAACATGCGGCCGGTCTTCCGCCGCCGCCCCGCCCGCCCGGTGAACACGCTCGGGCACGTCGCCTGGTCGACCGACGCCGACCTCGAGCTCGACTACCACTTCCGGCACTCCGCGCTGCCGCAGCCGGGCCGGATCCGCGAACTGCTGGAGCTCACCAGCCGCTGGCACAGCACGCTGCTCGACCGGCACCGGCCGCTGTGGGAGATCCACCTCGTCGAAGGCCTGGCCGACGGCCGGTTCGCCGTCTACACGAAGGTCCACCACGCGCTGATGGACGGCGTCTCGGCGCTGCGTCACCTGCAGGGCACGCTGTCGGACGACCCGTCGGACATGGACTGCCCGCCGTGGTGGGGCACGAGGCGCAAACCGGGCGAAGGCCGCACCAAGCGCCCCCGGTCCCTGCTGGACAGCGCCGGCAAGACGGTCAACCAGATCGCGAGCCTGGCGCCGGCCGCGGTGAAGGTGGCGCGGGAAGCGTTCAGCGAACACACGGTGACCCTGCCGGGGCAGGCGCCGCGGACGATGTTCAACGTGCCGATCGGCGGCGCGCGCCGGTTCGCGGCGCAGTCGTGGTCGCTCGACCGCGTGCGGCAGGTGGCCAACGCGGCCGGGGTGTCGCGCAACGACGTCGTGCTCGCGATGTGCTCGGGCGCACTGCGGGACTACCTCATCGAGCAGCGCGCGCTGCCGGACGCGCCGATGATCGCGATGGTGCCGGTTTCGCTGCGTCGCAAGACCGATCCGGGTGAGGCGACGGGCAACAACATCGGTGCCCTGCTGTGCAACCTGGCCACCGACCTGCCGGACGCGGGCAAGCGGCTCGTCGCGATCCACCAGTCGATGCGCAACGGCAAGCGGCTGTTCTCGGAGCTGACGCCGTTGCAGACGCTGCTGCTGTCCGGGATCAACGTGGCGCAGCTGGGCGTCTCGCCGATCCCCGGCGTCGTCAACAACACGCGGCCGCCGTTCAACCTGGTGATCTCGAACGTGCCGGGCCCGCGCAAGCAGATGTACTGGAACGGCGCGCAGCTCGACGGCATCTACCCGGCGTCGGTGCTGCTCGACGGCCAGGCCGTGAACATCACGCTGACCAGCAACGGCGACAACCTCGACTTCGGCATCATGGGGTGCCGCCGCAGCGTGCCGCACCTGCAGCGGATCCTCACGCACCTCGACACGGCGCTGGTGGAGCTGGAAGCCGCCGTCAAGTAAGTCTGTCCACAGTGGACCAGGCGACGCCCTCCGGCGCGGCGCCGGCGATCTGCACGGCGCCGGCGGCGATGCGGTCGATCTCGGCCAAGTCTTCCGGCGTCAGCGTGATGTCGGCGGCGGCGAGGCTCGCCTCGATGTGCCGCGGCCGGCGCGGCCCGACGATCGCAGCGTGCACTCCCGGCCGGGCGAGCGTCCAGGCGATGGCGAGCTGGCCGACTTCGACGTCCCGCTGGGCCGCGAACGCGGTGAGTTCGTCGACGATCTGGAGGTTGCGGCGCAGGTTGTCGCCCTGGAACGCACTCGACCTCGACCGCCAGTCGGTGGTTTCGAACGTGCTGTCCGGGGTGAACGCGCCGGTGAGCAGGCCGCTGCCGAGCGGGCTGTAGACGACCACACCGATGTCGTGCTCGCGGGCGTAGGGCAGTGGATCGGTCTCGATGCCACGCCGGAACAGGTGGTACGGCGGCTGGAGCGTCTCGACCGGCCGCGTCTCGTCGAACGCGGCCAGCTGCGCGGCGTCGTAGTTGGAGACGCCGACGTGCCGGACCTTGCCGGCGTCGACGAACTCCTGCAGCAGGCCGGCGACGTCGGCCGCCGGGGTGTCCGGGTCGGGCCAGTGCACCTGGTAGACGTCGATGTGGTCGCGCTCGAGGTTGCGCAGGCTCTCGTCGAGCCCCTGGGTGAGCCACGCGCGCCGCGAGTCGCGCGGCCGCTGCGCCCGCGGGTTGATGCCGCCCTTGGTGGCGACGACGACGTCTTTCTCTGTTCGCAGTGCCCGCCCCAGCAGCACTTCGGACCGGCCGCGACCGTAGGCCTGCGCGGTGTCGAAGAAGTTCACGCCGAGCGCGCGGGCGTGGTGGATCGCCGCGATCGCGGTGTCCTCGTCGAAGGCGCCCCAGTCGCCGCCGAGCTGCCACGTCCCGAAGGCGATCTTCGAGACTTCGAGGCCGCTGCGGCCAAGATCGTCGTACGCATGCGTCCAGCACAGCACAGACGTCGGACCACTGCACCGATCTTCCCGGCGAACGAAACCCCCAAATAACTCTTTGACAGTTGAGCCGGCGTCCCCGAAACTCGGGAGCATGTCCCTCGACGACCTCCGGGTCTTGGCCCACCCGTTGCGCATGCGGATCCTCTCGCTGCTGACGGGCACGGCGATGAGCGCGGCGGAGGCGGCGCGCGAGCTGGGCGAAACCCAGGCGAACATCAGCTACCACTTCCGCCGCCTGCACGACGCGGGCCTGCTGGAGGTCGCGGAAGAGGTCCGCATCCGCGGCGGCCGGGCCAAGCGCTACCGCCACGACCCCGACTCCGGCCGGCGCCTCACGTCCCGCGACCCCGTCGAGGAGCAGATGCTGACGAGGGCGATCGCGAGCGAACTGCTCCGCCGAGCGGAGTCGCGCGCCTCGGGCCGCCCGGCGTCGCTCTCGGACGCCGATCTGTGGCTGGCCCCGGAGGTGTGGTCGGACCTCCTGGCCCGCGCGAAGGAACTGAGCCACGAACTCCACACCGCGGCGCAGGCCCCGCGAACGCCGGGCACGGTCCGCGTCAGCGTCAGCATGGCGCTGTTCGAACTGAAGCCGGGAGAAGCACCGTGACCACCGGATCCGAGCCGGCCCGAAGAGCAGCCCCCACCCTTCCCGGGGGGCGTCCCCGATCCCAGCGTACCGCCGCCTGCCTGCGAAAACGGGGGGTGCGGGAATCTGTGGACAACTTCGGCCCTGTGGACAGCGAACTTGACATCGGCGCCGAACCGGGCCTGCCGTACCTTCCCGAGCCGGACCTCCCGCGACGAATCCGATCGACGCCGGCCCACCGCGACGTCGTTCAGGCGGGCACTGGCCATGCACCGCAAGCGCTCCCGACGAGCGCCGTGTCCGAACCAGCCCCGACGCCGGCGAAGGAGGAGCGATGAGCCTCCCGTTGCTCGCTCCGTTGCGGGAGCACCGGTTCCGGGCACTCGTCACCGGCCGGACCTTCGCCGACTTCGGCAACGCCGTCGCGCCCTTCGCGCTGGCCTTCGCCGTGGTCGATCTGACCGGGTCGGCGGTGGACCTCGGGATCGTCGTCGGAGCTCGGTCGATCGCCAACATCTTGCTGGTGCTGTTCGGCGGGATGCTCGCCGACCGGTTGCCGCGGTCGGTGATCCTGCAAGGCACCGAAACCGCCGCCGCGCTCACGCAGGCCACCATCGCCGCGAGTGTCCTCTGTGGATTCGCCTCCGTGCCGCTGCTGGTCGGGCTCAGCCTCGTCAACGGCGCCGTCTCGGCCATCTCGCTGCCCGCCGCCGCGTCGCTCACGCCGTTGACCGTGCCCAGCGCGCTCCTCACCCAGGCGAACGCGCTGCTCCGGCTCCTGTCGAACGTCGGCCGGATCGCCGGAGCCAGTCTCGCCGGCGTCTTGGTCGCCTTCGCCGGTTCCGGATGGGCGCTCGCCGGAAACGCGCTGCTGTTCGTCGCCGCCGCGCTGTCCTACCACCGCATCCGGCTGCCGAGCGGCGATCGCATCCCCGGCAGCCGCCCGCTCGCCGAGCTCGCCGAGGGCTGGCGCGAATTCCGCTCCCGGTCGTGGGTGTGGCTGGTGGTGCTGCAATTCATGCTGGTCAACGCGGTCAACTCGGGCGCGATCGTGGTGATCGGCCCGCTGGTCGCCGACGACACGTTCGGCCGCACCGGCTGGGGTCTCGCCCTGGCGGTCCAGACGGCCGGGGCGCTGCTCGGCGGCGTCCTCGCGGCCCACTGGCGACCGCGGCGGATGCTGTTCCTCGGCGTCGCGCTGGTCATGGCGGACGCGCTCCCGATGATCGCACTCGGCGTGACGCCCTACCTGGCGCCGCTGCTGCTCGCGATGTTCCTCGGCGGCGTCGCGCTCGAGCAGTTCTCCGTCGCGTGGGACGTGTCGCTGCAGGAAAACATCCCGCCGGAAAAGCTCGCCCGCGTGTACTCCTACGACATGCTCGGCTCGTTCCTCGCGCTGCCGCTCGGCCAGATCAGCGCGGGCCCGCTGGCCGAGCACGCCGGCCGCGAGACGACGCTGGTCGGCGGCGCGGTGCTGGTCGTCGTCACCACCGCGCTCGTGCTGTGCAGCCCGCAGATCCGCGGCCTGGTCAGGCGGACACCGGTCGCACCAGCAGGAGGTTCACCAGGCTCGCGCTGAACACCACGTCGCCGCCGTCGCCGACGAAATCGACCCGCGTGCGCAGCACTCCCCGGTCCGGCTTCGACCGCGAAACCCGGGCCTCGGTCACGGTCGCGCGCAGCCGCAGCACCGCCCCGGGCCGGACGGGACGCGGCCAGCGCAGCTCGTCCACCCCGGGACTGCCCAGACTGGCCACAGTGGACAGGTAGTGCGCCGCGTAGAGCCGCATCATCAGGCTCGCCGTGTGCCAGCCGCTCGCGATCAGCCCGCCGAACGGGCCGGCCGCCGCCGCGGCCGGGTCGACGTGGAAGCTCTGCGGGTCGTAGCGCTCGGCGAACTCCAGGATCTCGGCGTCGCTCACCTCGACGCTCCCGCAGTCGTAGGTCGCGCCGGGAACGTAGTCCGCGAAGTAGCGGTCGCCGATCGGGGTGCCGAACTCGCTCGTCATGGCCGCAGGGTGCCACAAGAACACTTCGATCCGGAGCGAACGGTTCCCCGGCTACGCTCGACGCCATGCCCGGCGAACCCGACTCGGTCGCCCAGGCAATCGGCGAACCGGCGCGGGCCGCGATGCTCCTGCAACTGATGGACGGCGCCGCGCACTCCGCACGGGCCTTGGCGACCGTGGCCGGATCGCGCCGTCCACCGCGAGTTCGCACCTGCGCCGGCTCCGCGACGCGCGACTGGTGCGGGCGACCGACGCGGGGCGTCAGCGCCTGCACCGGCTGGCCGGCCCGGAGGTCGCGCAGCTCGTCGAAGCGTTGACCGCCCTCGCCCCGCCCCGCTTGCCCGAGCGGCTCCAACCCGACCCGCCGACGGGGCCGTTGCTGCGAGCCCGGGCCTGCTACGGCCACGTGGGCGGACAGCTCGGCGTGGACATCGCGGCACTGCTGCGCAAGGACGGCGTGATCGACGACCTGGCCCCAGGCGAATCCGGCACGGTCCGCACCTTCGACCAGCCGCTGCTGACCGCCTCGGCATTGCCACGCTGTCGGACGCGACCCGGCGTCCGGGCATGCCTCGACTGGTCGCACGGCACCGTCCACCTCGCCGGGGCGTTGGGAGCCGCACTGTTCACGGCCTTGCTCGACGACGGCTGGGTGCGCCGCCGCCCCGGTGGCCGCGCCCTGCGGATCACCGAACCGGGACGCCGCCGGTTCACCGAACTCGGCATCGGCTGACGGCCCTCGCATCGGTCTCGGACCGCAATGGGTTGTCGCTCCCACCCACGCATCCCCACCGGACCTGCTCGCGCTACCGCCCGCGCGGACAATGGTCAGGCCTCAACGCTCGCACCGGTGACCCGCGTGGATATCGAGCTGAGCAGCGATGACTGTCGTGCCCGCGCCAACGGCTGTCACGCTCGCGCTACCCACCCGCGCCGTCATCAACGTCAGGCCACGACGACTGCCACGCCACCGGCCCGGATCTCAAGACCAGGTCGCGAAAGACACTGCTCGCGCTACCGGCCCGCGCGGGGCTCCGGGGTCAGGTCGCGGTGACCGTCCAGGCGCCACCAGCTCTCGAGCGTCTCGCGCAGCGCCTTGAGCAGCTCGCCGCCCGTCTCCAGCGGGACCAGCGCGGCCGGGCCGTCGCCGACTCTCAAGCCCGCGGCCAGCCGGTCGCCCTGCTCGACCAGCCCGACGACCACCCGCGTCGGTTCCCCGGTGACGTCGACGGTCGGAATAGCTCGTTCGTACCGCCAGCCTTGAGCGTTCACCCGGCCGACAGTGGCACAGCTTTCCCAGCCGTGGCCGGGGTTTCACCCTTACGTGGTCAGCCGGGCGCCCAGGGCCGCACTTCCTCCAGTAGCTTCGCGACGGCCAGCACGAGGTCGTCCGAGTGCCGCGGCCCGACGATCTGCAGGCCGACCGGCAAGCCCGCGGACGTCTTCCCGGCCGGCACGCTGATCGCGGGCTGCTGGGTCATGTTGAACGGATAGGTGAACGGCGTCCACTCCGGCCACTCGCTCAGCCCGCTGCCCGGCGGCACGTTGTGACCCGCCTCGAACGCGGGGATCGGGACGGTCGGCGTGATCAGCACGTCGTAGCGCATGTGGAACTCGCCCATCAGGATGCCCAGCGCGGCGCGCTCGGCGGTCGCATCGAGGTAGTCGCTCGCCGACCACGTCTTGCCCAGTTCCCAGACCTTGCGCAGGCCGGGATCGGTGCGGTCCTCGGAACCCGGCGGGAAGCTGTCGAGCAGCTTCGCCGCGCCGGAGGACCACAGCACGTCGAACGCCGGCTTCGGGTCGGCGAACCCGGGGTCGGTCTCTTCGACGTGCAGCCCGGCGTCGCCGAGCGCGCGCACGGCCGCCGCGACGATCGCGGCCACCTCCGGGTCGACGTCGACGTAGCCGAGCGTCGGCGAGAACGCGGCGATCAGGCCGCGCACGTCCCGCCGGACCGCCTCGCGGAACGACGCCACCGGCGGCGCCAGCGCGGCCGGGTCACGGTGGTCGGGGATCGACAGCACGTCCATCAGCAGCGCGGTGTCGTCCACCGACCGCGCCATCGGGCCTGCGTGCGACAGCGGCCCGAACGGGCTCGCCGGGTACAGCGCGATCCGGCCGTGGGTCGGCTTCAGCCCGACGATCCCGCAGAACGACGCCGGGATCCGCACCGAGCCACCGCCGTCCGTGCCGACGGACAGCTCACCCATCCCGGCGGCGACCGCCGCGGCGCTGCCACCGCTGGACCCGCCCGAGGTCTTCGTCGGGTCGGCCGGGTTGCGCGTGATGCCCTGCAGCGGGCTGTCGGTGACGCCCTTCCAGGCGATCTCCGGCGTGGTCGTCTTGCCCAGCAGGACAAGGCCGGCCTCGCGCATCCGCGCCGCGACCGGGCTGTCGACCTCCCACGGCTGGTTCGGGTCGATGCTCTTCGAGCCCCGGACGGTCGGCCAGCCCTGCGTCAGGAACATGTCCTTGATCGAGGACGGCACGCCGTCGAGCAGGCCGATCGGGTTGCCGTCGCGCCAGCGGATCTCGGACGCCTTGGCCTGTTCGAGCGCCCCGTCGGCGTCGACGAGGGTGTAGGCGTTGCACTCACCGTCCCGGGCCTCGATGGCCTGCAGCGCGTTCTGCGTCGCCTCGACCGGTGAAAGCTCACCGGTCGAGTAGGCGGCGACGAGCTCGCTGGCGGTCAGCATCCTGTCGTTCATCCGGCTCCCTGGTTCCCCGACGGCACGTACCCGAGCGTCTTGTCGACGACGTTGCGCAGCGGCTCCCCAGCGCGCCAGCGGCGGAAGTTCTCGGCGAACACCTCGACCAGCGTGGTGCGCCAGCCGATGAAGTCCCCGGACATGTGCGGCGAGAGCAGCACGTCCGGCATGTTCCACAGTGGACTCTCGGGCGGCAGCGGCTCGGTGTCGAACACGTCGAGCGCAGCTCCGGCGATGGCACGATCCGTCAGCGCCGCGACCAGGTCGGACGTGACCACCAGCTCGCCCCGCCCGACGTTCACGAACCGGGCCGACGGCTTCATCGCGGCGAACGCGCGCGCGTCGAACATTCCCTTGGTGTTCTCGGTCAGCGGCGCGACCGCGACGACGTAGTCGGCCTCGGGCAGGTACTCGGCGAGCTGCGCGGAGTCGTGCACGACGCCGAAGTCGGGGTCACCGGTACGGGCCCGGCGCCCCGCGCCGCTCACCCGCATCCCGGCTGCGCGCAGCAGCCGCGCGATGGCCCGCCCGATCGGCCCGGTGCCGACGACCACCGCCGTGCGCCCGGCGATCCGCTCGCTCTCGCGGTGCAGCCAGCGGCCCTCGCGCTGCAGGTCGTGCGAGCGCGCGAAGTCCTTGGCGAAGGCGAGCACGACGCCCAGGACGTACTCCGCGATCGCGTCGTCGAAGACGCCCCGCGAGTTGGTCAGGACGACGTCGCTCTCGACGAGCCCCGGGAAAAGCACCGGGTCGACGCCGGCGCTGGCGATGTGCAGCCAGCGCAGCTGGTCGGCCGCGTACCAGGCCCCCGGCACGGCCGTCGAGAGGAAGTCGTAGACGAACAGCGCGTCCGCTCCGGACAACGCTTCGGGCAACCCGGCCGCGTCCGTGTAACGCACGACCGCCCCGGATTCGACAGCACGCATGTCCGGTGGGCGGTGCTCGCCGCAGAGCACGGCCAGGACGGGAGGTTCCCGGTTTTCCGAGGCGATCACGTTGACACGGTAAAAGCGGCTCGTATGATTGTCAACAATCCGAGGAACGACCCCCCGGAGCACCGGACGTGTCATCAAGTTCAGACGTATTCCGGAGGCTGAGCCTTGGATTTCGACTTCCCGGCGTTCGAAGGCCCACTGGCGCAACGCGGCATCGGGGTGATCGCCCCCTTCGACCTCGCCCTCGAGCGCGAGCTCTGGCGCTGGGTGCCGATGGAGGTGTCGCTGCACCTCGCCCGCACGCCGTACGAGCCCGTGCCGGTCAGCATGGAGATGGCGCGCCTCGTCAGCGACAGCCACTACCTGGCCAGCGCCACCCGCGACGTGCTGCACGTCGAGCCCGAGGTCGTCGCCTACCTCTGCACGTCGGGCAGCTTCGTCAACGGCGTCGACTACGAACGCTCGCTGACCAAGGCGATCTGCGACGCCGGCGCGCCGGACGCCGTCACCACCTCGGGCGCGCTGGCCGAGGTACTGCACCAGCTCGACCTGCACCGAGTCTCGGTGCTCACGCCGTACGACGCCGACCTGACCCGGGCGCTGCACGACTTCCTCGGCGAGCTGAACGTTGAGTTCGTCGCCAGCGACCACCTCGGGCTGGGTGGCGGGATCTGGAAGGTCAGCTACCGGACCATCGCCGAGCGCATCCTCGCCGCCGACCACGGTGACGCCGAAGCGATCTTCGTCAGCTGCACCAACCTCCCCACCTACGACCTGATCGAGCCGCTCGAGACCGCGCTCGGCAAACCGGTGCTCACGGCCAACCAGCTGACCATGTGGGCATGCCTGCGGCGCATGATCCTGCCCATCGTCGGCCCCGGGAAGTGGCTTCGTGACGTGTCGTGAAGGGTTTCCTTGACCATCCCTCTAGGATTGTCGACAATTTGCGTCTCTCCGGAGGTTCCGTGACCACCATCGGCTTCATCTACCCCGACCACGCGGCCGAAGACGACTACCCGCTCGCCGAGCAGTTGCTCGGCGGGACGGCCGCCGCCGAAGGCGGCATCCGGCTCGCGGTCGAGCACATCTACGGCACCGACAAGCACGCGGTCGCCGAGTTGCTGGACCTCGGCAGCGAGACCCGCCTCGCCGACGGCGCCGCCCTGCTCAAGAAGCACGAGCCTGACGCCGTCATCTGGGCCTGCACCAGCGGCAGCTTCGTCTACGGCTGGGACGGCGCCCAGGACCAGATCGACCGCCTGAGAGCCGTTGCCGGCGTGCCCGCCTCCAGTACCTCCTTCGCGTTCGTGCACGCCGCGCGCGCCCTCGGCGTCAAGCGGGTCGCCGTCGCCGCCAGCTACCCGGACGACATCGCCCGGCTGTTCGCGGACTTCCTCGAGGCCGGCGGCATCGAGGTCGTCTCGATGGCCGGCGCCGACATCGTCACCGCGGCCGAGGTCGGCGCGCTGCCACCGGAGGCCGTCGTCGAGCTCGCCGTGCGCCACGACCACCCGGACGCCGACGCGGTGCTGGTGCCGGACACCGCGATGCGGACGCTCCAGGAGATCAACACCCTCGAAGCCGCCCTGCAGAAGCCCGTGCTGACCGCCAACCAGGTCACCGTCTGGGAGGGCCTGCGCCTGACCGGGCGGCACCGCCTCGTACGCTCCCTCGGCGCGCTCTTCCGGCATGTGCCGGACCGGAGCGCCTGACATGGCGCTCCCACCGGGCATGCTCCCCGCGATCGAGCCGGTCAGCCGCGAGTCGACGGCCGCCGTCATCGCGCGCCAGCTGCGTGACGCGATCATGACCGGCACCCTGCCGCCGGGCACCCAACTCGGCGAGACCGACCTGGCCGCCCGGTTCCAGGTCTCACGGGGGCCGCTCCGGGAAGCCATGCAGCATCTCGTGTCCGAAGGGCTGCTGCGCAGCGAACGGCACCGCGGCCTGTTCGTGATCGACCTCGAGCCCGGCGACGTCTACGACATCTACGCCGCCCGCTCCGCGATCGAACGCGCCGCGATGCTGCGCGCCATCCGCGGCGGCGAACGCGACCGGATCGCGCAGGTGCTCGAGCGGACCGTCGTCGAGATGGCGGCCGCCGCGAGTGACGACGACCCGAGCGCGCTTTCGACGGCGGACCTGAGGTTCCACGAGGCCCTGATCAACGCCTCCGGCAGCAAGCGGCTCGTCCGCATGGCCCGGACCCTGCTCATCGAGACCCGGATGTGCCTGACCGCGCTCCAGGGCACCTACCAGCGGGTCGAAGAGCGCGTGGACGAGCACACGAAGCTTATCCAGGCCCTCCGCGAGGGCGACGAGGAGACGGCGCTCGCCCTCCTGGACGCGCACATGGAGGACGCGGTGCAGCGCCTCGCACCGGGCACCAGCCTCGTGGAGGGACACGCCCCACCGGTGCCCTGACGCTCGGCCGAGCACCCGCGCCGCCGGTCCGATCACGCGATTTCCCCGCGCTCGCAACGAGGACGCGCGTGATCGGAGAGCCGACACATGTGATCGCAGGGTCGACACACGTGATCGGAGCGTCGGCACGCGTGAGCGCAAGGTCGACTCGGGTATCAGAGGGGTCGGCTCGCGTACCCGGAAGGGCGGCAGGCGTACCTGGACGGACGGCACGGGGACCGGGAAGCAGCCGACCGGCAGCGCGCACCCGCAGTCAGCGGACATGGCGGACCCCCAGGACCGGCTGGCCGCCGTGGCCGTCGCGGAAGTCGGGTGACCACGGCCAGCGGCCCCGGTCGTCCGCGTGGACCAGTTGCAGCGCCCGGATTTCCGGCCCGTACAACGCGACCGCGAACACCAGGTGCGCCGACGGCTCGGCGAGCGGGACGACCTCGATCAGCGGGCCGCCGCGCAACGGGATGCGTTCACCGGGCTCGGGTGGTGCCGCGTGCAGCGAATGGCTCGCCATGTCGTTGAGCAGGTTTGCCGCCGCTCGCAACGGAAGCCCGGTGGCGACCAGCTCGGGCAGGCCGTACCCGCTGAGCCCGATCGTGTAGGCCCACGGCGGGTACGGCCCGGCGCTTTCCACGCCCTGCACGAGCCAGCCCCGGTCGGCCACGCCGTCGCGAAGCCGTTCCAGGTACCCGGATCTGTCCGGGTCTTCGCACTGCTGACACATCGGTGTCTCCTCCCCCTCGGTGGACTGGGGACCACCGTGCCGGAGGGCACCGACAAAAACTCAGCCCAGTGCTTCGGCCACCGCCGTGCCGAGCCGTTCTGTGGTATCGCTGCCGCCGAGGTCCGGCGTGCGCACCCGGCCCTCGTCGAGCACCCGGTCCACCGCTGCGCGGATCGCTTGCGCGGCAACAGTTTCACCCAGGTGTTCGACCAGCATCGCAGCCGCCAGGATCTGCGCCACGGGGTTGGCGATGCCTTGTCCGGCGATGTCCGGAGCGCTCCCGTGGACCGCTTCGAACATCGACGGGGATTCACCCGATGGGTTGATGTTGCCGGACGGTGCCATGCCGAGGCCGCCGGTGATCGCGGCCGCGAGGTCGCTCAGGATGTCGCCGAAGAGGTTCGACCCCACGATGACGTCGAGCCGGTCCGGCGCCTGGACCATGCGCGCGGCCAAGGCATCCACGTGCATCTGTTCACTGTGGACGTCCGGGTACTCGGCCGCGACCTCGGCGAAGATCTCGTCCCAGAACGGCATCGAGTGGATGAGCCCGTTGGACTTCGTCGCCGAGCAGACGCGCGAAGACCGCGTCCGCGCGAGTTCGAAGGCGTACCGGATGATCCGTTCGACGCCGACGCGGGTGAACACCGACTCCTGCAGGACGAACTCGTCCGGCCGGCCCGCGTTGTGCCGGCCGCCGATCGCGGAGTACTCCCCTTCGGAGTTCTCCCGGACGATCACCAGCTCCAGCTCATCAGCCTTCCGCCCGGCCAGCACCGACGTCGTGCCCGGCAGCAGCCGCACCGGGCGCAGGTTGACGTACTGGGAGAACGCGCGCCGCAGCGGGATCAGCAGGCCCCACAGGGAAACGTGGTCCGGCACGCCGGGGAAGCCGACAGCACCGAGCAGGATCCCGTCGAACGCCGAGAGCTGCGCGACGCCGTCGTCCGGCATCATCGACCCGAGCTGGGCGTACCGCTCGCAGCTCCAGTCGAACTCGGTCCACTCCAGGGAGAAGCCGAACTTCGAAGAAGCGGCGTCGAGGACCTTGCGGGCCTCGACCGTGACGTCCACGCCGATGCCGTCGCCGGGGATGCTCGCGATGCGGTAGGAGCTCACAGGGCCACCGCGATGTACTTGGTCTCCAGGAACTCTTCGATGCCGAACGAGCCGCCCTCGCGGCCGAGCCCGGACGCCTTGATGCCGCCGAACGGCGCCGCCGGGTTCGACACGATGCCCTGGTTCAGCCCGATCATCCCTGCTTCGAGCGCCTCGGAGACGCGCAGCGCCCGCTTGAGATCGCTGGTGTAGACGTAGGAGACGAGCCCGAACTCGGTGTCGTTCGCCTTCGCCACCACTTCTTCCTCGGTGTCGAACGCGGAGATCGGCGCGACCGGCCCGAAGATCTCTTCGTGCGTCAGACGCGCTTCCTGCGGGACGTCGGTCAGGACGGTGGCCTGGTAGAAGTGGCCCGGACCGTCCACGCCGGCGCCGCCGGTGAGCACCTTCGCGCCGCGGTCGGTGGCGTCCTTGACCAGCTCGGTCACCTTGGTGACGGCGGCTTCGTCGATCAGCGGGCCGACGACGACGTCCTTCTCGGTGCCGCGGCCCATCGGCAGGGCCCGCATGCGCTCGGTCAGCCGTCGCGAGAACTCCTCGACGACGCCGCGCTGCACGTAGAACCGGTTCGCCGCGGTGCACGCCTCGCCGATGTTGCGCATCTTCGCGAGCATCGCGCCTTCGATGGCGGCGTCCATGTCGGCGTCCTCGAAGACCAGGAACGGCGCGTTGCCGCCCAGCTCCATCGACGTCCGCAGCACCTTGTCGGCGCACTGTTCGAGCAGCTTCCGGCCGACGCCGGTGGAGCCGGTGAAGGAGAGCTTGCGGGCGCGGCCGTCGCGGATCAGCGGCTCCATCACGCCGCCGGAGTCGCTGGTCGTGACGACGTTGAGGACGCCGGCGGGCAGCCCGGCCTCGGCGAGGATGCCGGCCAGCGCGAGCATCGACAGCGGCGTCTGCGCGGCGGGCTTGATCACCGACGTGCAGCCCGCGGCGATCGCCGAGCCGATCTTGCGGGTGCCCATCGCCATCGGGAAGTTCCACGGCGTGATCAGCAGCGTCGGGCCGACCGGCTGCTTGGTGATGAGGAAGCGGCCCGAGCCGTTGGGCGCCGTCGCGTAGCCGCCCTCGATCCGGACGGCCTCTTCGGCGAACCAGCGGAAGAACTCGGCGGCGTAGGCAATCTCGCCCTTCGACTCCGCCAGCGGCTTGCCCATCTCGAGCGTCATGAGCAGGGCGAGCTCGTCCTGGCGCGCCATCAGCAGCTCGTACGCCCGGCGCAGGATCTCGCCGCGTTCGCGGGGCGCCATCTTCGCGAAATCCGCCTGCGCGGCGACGGCGGCGTCCAGGGCGGCGACGCCGTCCGCCGGAGAGGCGTCGGCGACCTGGCACAGCTCCCGGCCGGTCGCCGGATCCACGACCGGGAAGGACTTCCCGGCCTCGGCGGCGACCCACTTGCCGCCGATGAACAGTTCCTTGCCGACCGCGTCGACGACGCCGGACTCGGTGCTCACGCTCATCCCGACTGCTCCTCACGTGTTGTCCCGAGGGCCATGCTATGGATATTGTCAACAATCGACAACCCACTCAGACCGACCAAGGAGCACGCTGCCATGGCCCAGCTATCTCCGCTGCTCAAGCAGGCAACGCCCGTCGTGGTCGACCACGGTGAAGGGGTTTACCTCTACGACGTCGACGGCAACCGGCACCTCGACTTCACCGCCGGGATCGGCGTCACGAGCACCGGGCACTGCCACCCGCACGTCGTACGAGCAGCGCAGGAGCAGATCGGCAAGCTCGTCCACGGGCAGTACACGACGGTGATGCACAAGCCGCTGCTCGAACTGACCGAGCGCCTCGGCGACGTCCTGCCGAGCGGCCTCGACTCGCTCTTCTACGCGAACTCCGGCAGCGAAGCCGTCGAAGCCGCGCTGCGGCTTTCGCGGCAGGCGACGAAGCGCCCGAACGTCATCGTCATGCAGGGCGGCTTCCACGGCCGGACCGTCGCGGCGGCGTCGATGACGACGTCCGGGACGCGGTTCAGCGCCGGCATCGGCCCGCTGATGGCCGGCGTGCACGTCGCGCCGTTCCCCTACGCCTTCCACTACGGCTGGGACGAGCAGACCTCGACGAAGTTCGCGCTGCGCGAGCTGGACTTCCTGTTCCAGACGGTCAGCGCGCCCAACGAGACCGCCGCGATCTTCGTCGAGCCGGTGCTCGGTGAGGGCGGTTACGTGCCGGCGAACACCGAGTTCATGGCCGGGCTGCGCGAGCGCGCCGACCGCCACGGGATCCTGCTGGTGGTCGACGAGATCCAGACCGGCTTCGGCCGCACCGGGAAGTTCTGGGGGCACGACCACTTCGACGTCTCCCCCGACATCGTGCTCATCGCGAAGGGCCTGGCGAGCGGCTTCCCGCTGTCCGGCATCGCCGCTTCGCAGGAGCTGATGGCGAAGGCGCTCCCGGGCTCGCAGGGCGGGACGTACGGCGGCAACGCCGTTTCGTGCGCCGCCGCGATCGCGACGCTCGAGGTGATCCAGCAGGAGAACCTGGTGGAGAACGCCGCGACGCGCGGGCAGCAGCTGCTCGACGGCGCGCGGCTCGTCGCGGACAAGACGCCGGCGATCGGCGAGGTGCGCGGGCTCGGACTGCTGGTCGGCTCGGAGTTCACGACGGCCGACGGCGAGCCGGACCCGGCGACGGCGGCGGCCGCGCAGCAGGCCGCGGCCAAGAACGGCCTGCTGCTGCTCACCTGCGGGCCGTACATGAACGTGGTCCGGATGGTGCCGCCGCTGGTGGTCACCGCCGAGCAGGTCGACGACGCGCTGCGCATCTGGGGCGAGGTCGTCGCGTCCGTCACGGGGAGCTGAGGATGGCCCGGTACGTCACGATCACACTCGACAAACGCGGGATCGCCTGCCGGGCCCGGCTGCTGGACGACGAGGCGCCGCGCACCTGCAACGCGGTGTGGGACGCGTTGCCGCAGAGCGGTTCCGCCTACCACGCGAAGTACGCGCGCAACGAGGTCTACACACTCGTACCGTCCTTCGCGGAGCCCAAGCCGGGGCGGGAGAACCCGACGATCACGCCGATCCCCGGCGACGTCCTGTACTTCGGCTTCGAAGCGTGGGAAATCGGCAACCCCGCGTACGGCTACGACGACGGCAGCGAGGCGCACAGCGACCAGGGCGCGACCGACCTAGCGATCTTCTACGGGCGGAACAACCTGCTGATCAACGGCGACGCGGGCTGGGTGCCGGGGAACGTGTTCGCCACGATCGAGGAGGGCCTGGCCGAGATGGCGGCCGCCACGCAGGACCTCTGGCTACGGGGTGTCGAGGGCGAGACGCTCTCGTTCGCGCGGGCCTGAAACCGTTACCCGCCAAGGGGACGCCGGGTGCGAATACCGCACCCGGCGTTCCCTTTTCACGCCTTCCGCCACTCGAAAGGGTGATCGTCGGAGTTTCACCTTTCGTGGCCGGTGATCACCAGATCGAGCTACGCGAGTGCCCAGGTTGCCGGATCAAGCCCGGCATCACCGACAGTGATGATCGGTCCAGTTGCTACCCAGAGTGGCTGACCGCCGACCAGGGCACCCCGGCGGCAAACACGAAGGGATTACGTGTTTAGCATGGGAAGATTCCGCGACGGCGGGATTCTCGGAATTCGGCTCTTTGACAGGTCGCCAGCACGGTGAAAACCTGATTCAGCTCCTCGCGAGAGCAACTCCAGGGAATCAGGAATCATTCATTAAGGAGCCTTTCCATGCAGATGTTCGCCCAGCACGCGCACCACGCCCACGACATCCTCACGGGCGTTCTCGCGCACCTGGCGCACGTCCTCGGCTGGCTGGTCTGACCTAGGCGACCGAACGGCCCGGTCGTGGGAAACCGCGGCCGGGCCGTTTCACGCGCTCGCGGACAACCGCGCGAAATCGTCGTCGGAAAGCTCGACTTCCGACGCGCCGCAATTCTCTTCGAGGTGTTCAAGCGACGATGTCCCGGGAATCGGGATGACGACCGGGGACCGGCGCAGCAACCAGGCGAGGGACACCTGAGCGGGTGTCGCGCCGAGATCGGCCGCGACCTTTCCGAGCACCCCGCCGGCCGTCGCATGACCACCGTTCGCGATCGGCAGCCACGGGATGAACGCGATCCCTTCGCGCTCGCAGTGATCGAGGACGTCATCGGACGCCCGGTCGGTCAGGTTGTAGCGGTTCTGCACGCTCGCGATGGGCGCGATGGCCCGGGCTTCTTCGAGCTGCGCGACGCTCACCTCGGACAGTCCGATCCGCGCGACCTTGCCTTCTTCCCGCAGCTGCGCGAGCGCGCCGATCTGGTCCGCGAGCGGCACCTGCGGGTCGAGCCGGTGCAGCTGCAGCAGGTCCAGGCGGTCGACGCGCAGACGTCGCAGCGAGAGCTCCGCCTGTTGCCGGAGGTACTCGGGCCGGCCGAGCGGGACCCACTCGCCGCGGCTCGGGCGGGCGTGCCCGCACTTCGTCGCCACGAGCAGCCCCGGGTACGGGTGGAGCACCTCGGCGAGCAGCTCCTCGTTCCGCCCCAGGTCGTAGGCGTCGGCGGTGTCGAAGAACGTCACGCCGAGCTCCGCCGCCCGGCGCGCGATCGCCGCGGCCCCGGCCGGCACGTGGTCCCACCCGGTCAGCCGCATGGCGCCGAACCCCAGGCGCCGCACGGAAAAGCCGTCGTCGAAGGTGTAAGTCGATGTCATGCCGGAAGCCTCACCCCGCCGGCCGTCACCCACCAGAGATTTAGGCTGAGCTAAATCCTGACTCGCCCCGCCAAATGTGAAACATCTTCATAGCGGCGTACTGGCGGTACGTACTACGCTGCGGTAACCACAGCAACGGCGCGGAGGAGAGACTCTCGATGGGCGACGTGGCGGCACAGCTGGCCGAGATCGTCGGGGACAAGAACCTGCTCACGGGCGAGGCGATCTCCGAGGACTACGCGCACGACGAAGCGCTGACGGCGGAGCCGCAGAAGCCCGCGTACGTCGCGAAGCCGGCAACGGCCGAAGAAGTCGCGGAGCTGCTGAAGGCGGCTACGGAGCACAACGTCCCGGTGACGGCGCGCGGCTCCGGCAGCGGGTTGTCCGGCGCGGCGCGACCACAGAAGGACGGCCTCGTCATCTCCTTCGAGCGGATGAACTCCGTGCTCGAGATCGACACCGGCAACCACGTCGCCGTCGTGCAGCCCGGCGTCACGCTCGCCGAACTCGACGTCAAGACCGCGGAAGCCGGGCTCAGCTACACCGTCTATCCCGGCGAGCTGAGCGCGAGCGTCGGCGGGAACGTCGGCACCAACGCCGGCGGGATGCGCGCGGTGAAGTACGGCGTCACCCGCAACAACGTCCTCGGCCTGCAGGCCGTGCTGCCGACCGGCGAGATCCTCCGCACCGGCGGCAAGACGTCGAAGGTGTCGACCGGCTACGACCTCACCCAGCTGATCATCGGCTCCGAGGGCACTCTCGCGCTGGCCACCGAGGTCATCGTCAAGCTGCACCCGCGGCTGACACACGGCGCCACCGTGCTCGCGCCGTTCGGCAACTTCGACCAGGTCATGGCCGCCGTGCCGGAGATCCTCTCCAGCGGGCTCGCACCGCACATCCTCGAATACATCGACAACCTGACGATGGCAGCGATCGTCTACAACGAGAAGCTCGAGCTCGGCGTACCGGACAAGATCCGCGAGACGACCGAGGCGTACCTCGTCGTCGCGCTGGAAAACCGCGAAGCGCAGCGCCTGGAGCAGGACGTCGAGACCGTCGGCGAGCTGCTCGGCGAACTCGGCGCGACCGACGTCTACGTCCTCGACGGCGGCGCCGCGCGAAAGCTCATCGAAGCGCGCGAGAAGGCCTTCTGGACCGCGAAGGCGGCCGGCGCGGACGACGTCATCGACGTCGTCGTGCCGCGCACCGCGATGCCGGAGTTCATCACGAAGGCGCGGGAGCTCGCGATGGCCGCGGGCGGCGGCGCGATCGGCTGCGGCCACGCCGGCGACGGCAACGTGCACCTCGGGATCTTCTGCAAAGACACCGACAAGCGGAAGCAGCTGCTCACCGACATCTTCGCGCACGCCATGGAACTGGGCGGCGCGATCTCCGGCGAGCATGGCCTCGGCCGCACGAAGGCGAGCTACTACCAGGAACTCGAAGACCCGGCGAAGATCGCGTTGATGCGCCGGATCAAGCAGAGCTTCGACCCCGCCGGGATCCTCAACCCCGGCGTTCTCTTCACCGAAGGAACCGCATGAGCGAGCTGAACGGCGCCCAGTCCCTGATCCGCACCCTGGTCGACGCCGACGTCGAAGTGTGCTTCGCCAACCCCGGCACGTCGGAGATGCACTTCGTCGCCGCACTCGACACCGTCCCGGAGATGCGGGGCGTGCTCGCGCTGTTCGAGGGCGTCGTCACCGGCGCCGCCGACGGTTACGCGCGCATCGCCGGCAAGCCCGCCGCGACGCTGCTGCACCTCGGCCCGGGGCTCGGCAACGGCCTGGCGAACCTGCACAACGCGCGCCGCGCGAACACGCCGATCGTCAACGTCGTCGGCGACCACGCGACCTACCACAAGCAGTACGACGCGCCGCTCGAGTCGGACATCGAGTCCATCGCGAGCTCGCTCGAAGGCTGGGTGCGCCGCTCGGAGCACACCAAGGACGTCGGGGCGGACGCCGCCGCCGCGGTCGCCGCGGCGCAGGACGCGCCCGGCCGCGTCGCCACGCTGATCCTCCCCGCGGACGCTTCCTGGGGCGACGGCGGCGAGACGTGCGCGCCGATCCCGCCGCGCGTGCCGCAGGCGGTGGACGCGACCACGGTCAAGGACGTCGCCGCGGTATTCGGCACCGGCGAACCGGTCGCGTTGCTGATCGGCGGCGCCGCGTGTCACGAAGAAGGACTCCGCGCGGCCAGCCGGATCGCGGCCGCGACCGGCGCGAAGGCGTTCGTCGAGACGTTCCCCTCCCGGCTCGAGCGCGGCGAGGGACTGCCGACGATCGAGCGGCTCGGGTACCTCGCCGAGCAGGTCACCTACCAGCTCGACGGGATCAAGCACATCGTCGTCGCCGGCACGAAGGCGCCGGTGTCGTTCTTCGCCTACCCGGGCAAGCCGAGCGACCTGGTGCCGGAAGGTGCCCAGGTGCACACGCTTGCGTCGCTCGGACAGGACGTCATGCGCGCGCTGACCGAGGTCGCCGGCCTCGTCGCCGCGGACACCGAGCCGGTGCTGCAGCAGGCGTCCCGGCCCGCGCTGCCGAGCGGCCCGCTGACCCCGCAGAACTGGGTCGACGTCATCGGCGCGCTGCTGCCGGAGAACGCGATCATCGCCGACGAGGCGAACACGTCCGGCCTGATGCTGCCGACGGCGACGGCGGGCGCGCCGCGCCACGACGTCCTGACGCTGACCGGCGGCGCGATCGGCTACGGCATGCCGGTGGCGACCGGCGCGGCCGTGGCGGCACCGGACCGGCCCGTGCTCAACCTGCAGTCCGACGGCAGCGCCCTCTACACGATCTCCGCGCTGTGGACGCAGGCGCGCGAAAACCTGAACGTGACGACGGTGCTGCTCAACAACCGCGCGTACGCGATCCTGCGGCTGGAACTGCAGCGCGTCGGGGCGCAGGGCGGCCCGAAGGCGAACGAGCTGCTCGACCTTTCGCGGCCGGACATGGACTTCGTGAAGATCGCGGAGGGCATGGGCGTGCCCGCGACCCGCGCGACGACCGCCGAGGAGCTCGCCGAGCAACTGCAGCGCGCGTTCGCCGAACCCGGGCCGCACCTCATCGACGCCATAGTGCCGCCTTTGCTCTGAATCCGGCTATTCTCGCCGTCACACCAGAGGGCTGGAGCGGCGGATGAGCGAAGACGAACACGCGAAGCGGGGCATCGACCTCGAGCGCCCGAACGCGGCACGCGTGTACGACTACATGATCGGCGGCAAGCTCAACTACGCCGTCGACCGGATGTTCGCCGACCAGGTCCTGGGCGTGCTGCCGAACGCGCGGCACATGGCCGTGGTCAACCGGGCGTGGCTGCGCCGGGCCGTGCGGTTCGGCGCGGAACAGGGCATCCGCCAGTTCCTGGACATCGGCTCGGGCATGCCGACGGTCGGGCACGTGCACGAGGTCGTCCAGGCGATCGACCCCGCGTCGCAGGTCGTCTACGTCGACAACGAGCCGATCGCTGTCGCGCACAGCGAGATCGTGCTGGAGGGCAACGACAACGCGGCGATGGTCCAGGCCAACGCCGAGTACGTCGACGACGTGCTGGAGCACCCGACCACCGAGTCGATGCTGGACTTCGACCAGCCGGTGATGATCATCATGGCCGCGTTCGTGCACTTCATCCCGGACTCCCGTGACCCGGCCGGCCTGATCGCGCAGTACTTGGACGCGTTCCCGCCGGGCAGCTACCTGGCATTGTCGTCGGGCACGTGGGAAGGCCAGGGCGAGGAGTCACAGCGCTCGGTCGCACTGTACGAGAAGAGCGGCACGCCGCTGACCCTGCGCTCCCCCGACGAGATGCGCGCGCTGGTGAAGGGTTTCGAAATCCTGCCGCCGGGTGTCGTGTTCACACCGGAGTGGCGCCCGGACGAGCCGCTCGAAGACCCGCCCGCCCTCTCCGGCGGTCTGTCGCTGGTAGCGCGCAAGGCCTGACCGGGGCCGGGCTATTCTCGCGTCACACCTGAGCCCGGGAGCGGCGGATGACCGAAGACGAACTCGCTAGGCGCGGCATCGACCTGGACAAGCCGAACGCCGCGCGTGTGTACGACTACATCCTCGGCGGCGAGCTGAACTACGCCGTCGACCGGATGTTCGCCGAGCAGGTGCTGACGGCGCAGCCGAACGCGCGGGAGCGCGCGCAGCTCAACCGGCAGTGGCTGCGCCGCGCGATCCGGTTCGGGATGGACCAGGGCATCCGGCAGTTCCTCGACATCGGCTCGGGCATGCCGACCGTGGGGCACGTGCACGAGGTGGCGCAGGCCGCCGACCCGACGTCGCGAGTCGTCTACGTGGACAACGAGCCGGTCGCGGTCGCGCACAGCGAGATCGTGCTGGAGGACAACGAGAACGCGGCGATGGTGTTTGCCGACGCCGAGTTCCCGGACGACGTCCTCGAGCACGACACCACCGAGATGATGCTCGACCTGGACCAGCCGGTGATGGTCGTGATGGCGCTGTTCGTGCACTTCATCCCGGACGAGCGCGAACCCGCCCGGCTGCTCGCCGCCTACCGCGACGCGCTCGCGCCCGGCAGCTACCTGGCGCTTTCGTCGGCCACGCACGAGCGGCAGAGCGACGAGACCGCGCGCGCGGTGGCGATGTACAAGAAGAGCTCCAACCCGGTGATCCCGCGCTCGGCCGACGAGCTGCGCGCCCTGGTCGACGGCTTCGAGATCGTCGACCCCGGCGTCGTGTTCATCCCGCAGTGGCGCCCGGACGCCGCCGACGACATGCCGGAAGACCCGACGGAGTGCGGCGGGCTGGCGCTGGTGGCGCGCAAGAACTAGCCGTGGTGAGGGCCGAGCGGATCGCCCGGCCCTTACCACGCGTGGCGCGTGATCCGCACCGGACCGACGACGATGTCGACCTGGAGCAGCCCGATCGCCAAGCAGAGGAGTGTCACGCAGACGGCGACCAGCACGACCAAGCGCGCCGTCGTGCCCCAGTTCGCGATGGCCGACTCCAAGATCGAGCGTAATGCTACCCCCTGACGGTCGGATACTTCGTCCTCCGGATCTCGGCGGTCCGGGACTGCGGCATCCCGAGGCTCGGTATCCATCTCGGGTCTCTCTTTCGCCAGTCTTGACAGCAGGAATCTGCGGCCAGTATGGCCAGCGAAGGCGACAGCGCCAACATGCGATGTGTACACATCGACACCTGCCTCGAAGTTCGAGGCATGCTAGCTTCCGACCATGCTTCGATTCGAAAAAGTCATAACTGAATCCGAAATCGGCGTACGTGAAGCACGAAATAAATTCACGAAACTCCTGAATGACGCCGAGGGCGGCGATCAGGTCGTATACATATTACGCCGAGGGAAGCGCATAAGTGCAATAGTCAGCCCGGGCTTCGCGGAAAGTATTGCGGCGATCCGAGGCGCGAACGGGCCAGTAATCCCAGGCGACTTAGTATCCGCAATCACGTTGGTCGAACAATTTCTGGTTGACGACGAAGTCGACTTGGGCCTTCAGTCACTGACACCTAATCGACACGGAATAGTAGGTACATGCATATCCTTGATCGACGTGATGCTGCCGGGACCAGCGCTCCATGACGGCGAACTTCGTTGCCAAATGGACGATGGCACCCTCGAGATCAAGCCTGTCGCAGACCTGCTGGTTCGCAAGTTGTACAACCGTCCGGACTTCACTCCGGCGGTCCGAGAAGAGCTACCGCTGGTCGCCGGCAGCCTGTGGGCCGCACAAGTGCACGATTCGGCCACCGAACATCGTTTGCGCATACCGAAAGAGGTTTCCGAAGCCGAAGCGCTCCTCTGGCTGTTCGCTCTGTGGGAACTGTGCTTGTTGATCAACGCCATACACGGCGACGGAACCGCTGAAGGGCTGATGTACGAGATCGAAGAGATCTTCCGCGAGGACACCCGGTGACGGCAGGCGCACGACGAAAGCGTCGCTTATACGACGCCGACCAGGACCGGCGCCACCTTCCTCTTCGGTACCAAAGCCGCCAGCGCGACGCCCGCCAGTGCGGCGCACGCGGCCACCGCGAACGTCGCGCGGAAGCCGCCCAGCGACGGCACCGCCAGGCCGCCGACGCTGATCGTCAGCTGGGCCAGCATCGCGGCCATCACCGCGCTCGAGACCGCTGTGCCGACCGAGCGCATCAGGGCGTTCAGGCCGTTCGCGGACGCCGTTTCGGTGACTGGCACCGAGCCCATGATCAGCGCGGGCATCGCCGCGTAGGCGATCCCCACGCCGGCGCCGATGATCACCGAGGCCGTGATGAGCTCGAGCGCGTTGTCCATCAGCACGATCGCGAACCCGTAGCCGACGGCGATCACCAGCGCGCCACTCATCAGCGTCGGCCGTGGGCCGAACCGGGTGATGAGCCGCGCCGACACCGGCGAGAGCAGCATCATCACCAGGCCGTTCGGCGCGAGCGTGAGCCCGGACTCGACCATGGTCTGACCGAGCCCGTAACCGGTCGACGACGGGGCCTGCAGCAGCTGCGGGAACGACAACGCCATGGCGTACAACGCGAAGCCGACCATGATCGACGCCAGGTTCGTGAACAGCACCGGACGGCGGGACGAGACGCGCAGGTCGACCAGCGGGTCGCGGCGGCGCAGCTGGTAGGCGCCCCAGCCGACCAGGATGACGACGGCCAGCGCGGCCAGGCCGAGCGTCGGCGCGCTGGTCCAGCCCCAGGTGCCGCCCTTCACCACGGGCAACAGCAGGCAGAGCAGACCGGCGGCCAGGCCGAACGCGCCGAAGTAGTCGAACGGCGCGGGCGTGCGCAGCGACGACTCCGGCACCACCGTGAGGATCAGCAGCGCGCAGGCCAGGCCGAGCCCGGCGGCCGTCCAGAACAGCACGTGCCAGTCGGCGTTCTCGGCGACCAGCGCCGCGACCGGCAGCCCGATCGCGCCGCCCACCCCGAGCGTCGCGCTCATCAGGGAGATCGCGCCGCCGACGCGTTCGGGCGGGAGCTCGTCGCGCATGATGCTGATGCCGAGCGGGATCACGCCCATCGCGCAGCCCTGGAGCCCGCGGCCGAGGATCTGGAACGCGAGCGCGCTGGTCGTCGCGGACACGACGGAACCGGCGATGAGCACGGCGAGGCTGATGAGGATCATCCGCCGCTTGCCGTAGAGGTCCCCGAGCCGGCCGCTGACCGGCGTGATCACCGCCGCGGCGAGCAGCGTCACCGTGACCACCCACGAGGCGTCGGCGGGCGACGCGTGCAGCAGCTTCGGGAACACCGGGATCAGCGGCACGACCAGGGTCTGCATGAACGACGCCACCAGTCCGCACGAAGCGAGGACGACGACGATCGCGCGGCCGGACCCTTCGGGACGAGACACCACACCCCCAGATGTGTAGTTAGTACGCATCATGCAACTTCATGCACTGTACCTACGTGCTGGGGGATTCCGATCCAATCGTGCTCGATGCCGCACATCTCACAGCCAGGTGCGCACTCCACCGTGCCCCGAGCAGGTCCCGGAGTGGTTCTGGCTGTAGCTGTAGGTGCCGTCCTTGCAGAGGGCGGTCGCGCCTGCGGGGCTGCTGCCGGGCCGGTGCACGCAGTTGCCGTCCACGTTCCGGTAGTAGTCGGCCCCGCACGCGGCCGGTTGCGGCGCGGGCTTGGCCGTGGTCTTCGGCGCCTGGGCCTTCGCCGCGGTCGTCTTCGGCGCGACGGCCTTCGGTGCGACGGCCTTGGGCGCGACGGTCGCGGTCGGAACCGTCGTGGCGACCGGCACTTCGAACGTCGTCGGCAATGCGGAGGTGGCCGGCGCTTCGGTCGTGACCGGAACGGAATACGTCGGCGTCGAATAGCTCGATGTCGTCGGCGCGATCACCCCGACGTTGCCGGTGTCCTTGTACTGCTGCGGACCCGCGCCGCAGCCCGCGACCAGCAGACCCGCCGCCAGGACCAACCCGAGCTTCTTACCCACGACCACTCCTCAGCCACGCGAATCAATGCCGCCTAGTCGGTGGCCGGAAACCGTTTGTTACAGCGAAAATCGCACGCGAAGTCCCTTACGCTGTGAGCAAATCCCGCCCCGCACGCACGCGCTCGCCCCTAATCTCGCGGCATGGAGCTCGTCGAGATCACCCCGCGGCTGCACCTGATCCGGGACGCGTTCGTCCAGGCCTACCTCTGGCAGGACGACGATGGCCTGACCCTGATCGACACCGGCCTCGCCGGCTGGGCGCCCGGTATCACCGCCGCGATCCGCTCCGCGGGGCGCGAACCCGGTGAGCTGCGCCGGATCGTGCTGACCCACTACCACTCCGACCACACCGGCGCGGCGGCCGATCTCCGCGCCGCGGGCGGGATCGAGGTGCTCGCGCACGGCGCGGACGCGCCGGTGGTGCGCGGCGAGCGGCCCGCCACCCCGCCGGTGCTGCTCGACTGGGAGCGTCCGCTGTACGAGCAGACCGGCGCCGAAACCAAGGGCCTCACCGGGCCACCCTGCACCGTCGACCGCGAACTCGCCGACGGCGAAGAACTCGGGTTCGGCGGCGGCGCGAAGGTTCTCGCGATCCCCGGGCACACCGACGGCAGCATCGCGATCCACCTCCCGGCGCACGGCATCCTGTTCGCCGGCGACTCGGTCTCGCAACGGGACGGCGTCGCCATGCCCGGCGTGTTCAACACGGACCGCCCGCGCCTGCTGGAGTCGTTCCGCAGGCTGGCCGCGCTGGACGTCGAAATCGCGTGCTTCGGCCACCTGGACCCGTTCACCGAGCACGCCGGCAAACGCTTGCGCGCCGCTCTCGACGGGCTGGCCTGAATCCGTCCTAGACTCGCCGGATGTCCTGGTTACGGCGGTACGCCGCCGAACTCGCGGTCACCGTCGCGGTGCTCGCGGGTTCGCTGTTCGCCGTCCTGAGCGACACCGCGGAGCCCGGGAACCACGTCGTGCTCGGCTGGCTGCTGACGATCGCTTGCTGCGCCGCGCTGTTCCTGCGCCGCCGGTACCCGCTGGGCGTCGCCGGGTTCGCGCTGGTCTGCTGCGCGCTCTACTACCCGCTCACCGATCCGGACGGGCTGGTGCTGCTGGCCTTCGCCTACACGCTCTACACGGCCGCCGCGGCCGGGCGGATCCGCGGCGCCGCACTGCTCGTCGTCGCGGCGATGGCCGGTGTCGTGGTCGGCGAGATCAGCTCACGGTCCGGGCGGCACGTCGACAACTTCGCGTTCTTCCTGATGACGGGCTGGTTCGTCGCACTGGTCGCGGGCGGCGCGGTCGCGCACTTCCGCGCCGCGGCCGAGCGCACCAAAGCGGCCGAAGCGCGGACCGACGAGCGCCTCCGCATCGCGCGCGAGCTGCACGACGCGCTGGGCCACCACCTCGCGCTGATCAACGTCCAGGCCGGCGCCGCGCTGCATCGCCGTGATCCGGAGCAGACCGAAGAAGCGCTCGGAGCGATCAAGGACGCGAGCAAGACGGCGTTGCAGGAGCTGCGCGCGACCCTCGGCATGCTGCGCCAGAGCAGCGGGCCCGCGCTCTCCCGCGTCGCGGAGCTGGCCGAATCGGCCGGCGCGTCCGGGCTGACCGTGCGCACCGAGATCGACGGCGTCGTTCGGGACCTGCCGCCGGACGTCGAGCACGCCGCGTTCCGCGTCGTCCAGGAAGCGCTGACGAACGTCGCGAAGCACGCCGCCGCGAAGACCGTCGTGGTCCGGCTGGACTACAGCGAAACCGAGCTGTCCGTGCAGGTTGACGACGACGGGCGCGGCGGCACCGCCCCGGCGGGCAACGGCATCCGCGGCATGACCGAGCGCGCGCGGGCACTCGGCGGCGACGTGACCGCCGCGCCCCGTGAAGGCGGCGGCTACCGCGTGCGCGCCCGGCTTCCGGTGCGATGATGGGCCGATGATCCGGGTCCTGCTCGTCGACGACCAGCGGCTCGTCCGCGCCGGCTTCCGGTCCATTTTGGACGGCGAGGACGACATCGACGTCGTCGCCGAAGCCGCCGACGGGCGCGAAGCCCTGCAGGCCGCGCACGACCACCGCCCGGACGTCGTGCTGATGGACATCCGGATGCCGGTGCTCGACGGCCTGGCCGCGACGCGGCACCTGCTGGCAGACCCGGGGATGACCGGCACCAAGGTCGTCATCCTCACCACGTTCGACCTCGACGAAGACGTCTACGGCGCCCTTCGCGCGGGAGCGAGCGGGTTCCTGGTCAAGGACACCGAACCCGCCGAACTGATCCACGCGGTGCGCGTGGTCGCCCGCGGGGACGCGTTGCTGGCGCCGTCCGTCACGCGGCGGCTGATTTCCGAATTCGCCGCGCGCGTCACCCGGCCGACGCCGTCACCGGCGCTCGACCGGCTCACCGACCGCGAACGCGAAGTGCTGTCCCTGGTCGCCGCGGGCATGTCGAACGACGACATCGCGCGCGAGCTCACGCTCAGCCCGGCGACGGCGAAAACGCACGTCAGCCGCATCATGACCAAGACCGGCGCGCACGACCGCGCCCAGCTCGTCGTCCTCGCCTACGAGTCCGGCGCGGTGACGCCGCGCTGGCTCACCCCCTGAGCCGTACCCCCGCGGGAGTACGGGAAAGGCCGTAAGGGACACCGCTGGGTGCACGTGAAGTGCCCTCCGGAGCGCGACGCGGAGCAGGCCCGCACTCGCGGATTCTTGTCCACCATGGACACCATCACCCGCACCACCGGCGGCCGGCCGGCGCGCCTGGCCGGCTGGGCGCAACGCCACCGGTGGCTCGCCGTCGCGCTCTGGGCCCTGGTCCTCCTCGCCGTCACGTTCACCTCCCGGCTCACCGGGAGCGCCTTCCACGACGACAACTCGCTGCCGGGCGCCGAATCGCAGCAGGTCGTCGACCTGCTGAAGACGACCACGCAGTCCGGGGCGGACGCGCAGATCGTCTTCAAGTCCGACAGCGGGCTCGCCGCCAGGCGTGCAGCGGTCGAAAACGCTCTGGCAAATGTCCGATTGCAGCAGCACGTGCGGTCGGTGACCGGCCCGTTCGACAGCCCGGCGACGCTCTCGCGCGATGGCCGGATCGGCTACGCGACCGTCGCGTTCGACGCCGCGTCGGCCGACCTCCCCTACGACGACATCGTCAAGGTCGTCGACACCGCGAAGGCAGCCGACGGCGTCCAGGTGGCGCTCGCCGGTGACCCGATCAAGCGGGTCTCCGAAGGCGGCGGCCCCGCGGAGGGCGTCGGCCTGCTCGCCGCGCTGGTCGTGCTCGTGTTCCTGTTCCGCTCGCTGCTGGCGGCGGGACTGCCGGTCATCACCGCGGTGTTCGCGGTCGGCAGCACGCTCGGCGCGATCACGATCGTCTCGCACTACGTCGGCATCGCGAGCTACACGTCGCCGCTGATGATGCTGGTCGGGTTCGGCGTGGGCGTCGACTACTCGCTGCTCATCTTCTCCCGCTACCGCGGTGAGATCCTCGCCGGCCACGACCGCGACACGGCGGTGCGCCGCGCGCTCGACACCGCCGGGCGGTCGGTGCTGTTCGCCGGGACGACGGTGATCATCGCGTTGCTCGGCCTGCTCGCTCTCGGCCTCGGCGGGCTGCGGGGCGTCGCGCTGGCCGTCGCGCTCACCGTCCTCATGACGATGCTCGCGTCGGTGACGCTGCTGCCCGCGCTGCTGTCGCTGTTCGGCAAGCGGCTCGAACGCGGCATCCGCAAGCACGCCGTGAAACGTGCAAGGGGGTCCGGGCCTGGGGCGAAGCCCCGAATGTCACCGCGCGAGCACGGCAACGCCTGGCGGCGGCTCGCCGACGGCGTCCAGCGCCGGCCGCTGGCCCCGCTGGCGATCGGCCTGACCGTGCTCATCGGACTGGCCATCCCGGCCGCCGGCATGCGGCTCGGCTTCGCCGACTCGGGCACGGACCCCGCCGGGTCGACGACGCGTGAGGCGTACGACCTGATGGCCGAAGGGTTCGGGCCGGGCTTCAGCGGACCGCTCGCCGTCGTCACCGAAGACGGCGACCCCGTCGCGCTGCAGCAGCGGCTCGCGTCGACCCCGGGGATCGCCCGCGCGCTGCCGCCGACGGGCCTGACCGTGCTCGCGTTCCCGACGACGTCCCCGCAGGACGAAGCGACCGCCGAACTGGTGACGCGCCTGCGGACCGAGGTCCTGCCGTCCCTGCCGGGGCACTACCTGGTCGGCGGTTCGGTCGCGGCCGCGACCGACTTCGCCGACGCCGTCGCCGCTCGGCTGCCGCTGTTCGTGCTCGTCGTCGTCGGGCTCTCGGCGCTGCTGCTGATGGTCGTGTTCCGCTCGATCCTGATCCCGCTGAAGGCGGCGTTGCTGAACCTGCTGAGCATCGGCGCCTCGCTCGGCGTGATGACGCTGGTGTTCGGCGACGGCTGGTTCGGCGCGCAGTCGGGCCCGATCGAGGCGTTCGTGCCGGTGATGATCTTCGCGATCGTGTTCGGGCTGTCGATGGACTACGAGGTGTTCCTGGTGTCGCGGATGCACGAGGAGTGGCGGCGCACCGGCGACGCGCGCCTCGCGGTGCGCGAAGGGCTCGCCGCGACCGGCGGCGTGATCACCGCCGCCGGCGCGATCATGGTGCTGGTGTTCGGCGCGTTCCTGCTCGACCCGTCCCGGATGCTGGCGCAGTTCGGGCTCGGCCTGGCGGTGGCGGTGCTGCTGGACGCACTGCTGATCCGCTGCCTGCTCGTCCCGGCGATCATGCGCTTGCTCGGCGCGCGGGCTTGGTGGCTGCCGCGCCGGCTGGACCGCCGGCTCCCGCACGTCGCGCTGGAGCCTTAAGTCCCCCAGGTGGTGGGTGTCTCGGACAGGCGGAAGTCCAGGGCGCCGCCCGAACGCAGGAAGGACGCGTCGAGCTTCCAGTCCCGCTGCGGCCGGCCATCGCGGCGGACGTCCGCGACGTACTTGCCGCTGCCCGACGTCGTGATCCGGATCGGGGCCCCGGCCGCCGGGTGGATCACGGCGCTCGGGAACAGCGGGCTCGAGAGCAGCAGCTCGCCCGAACCCGGCGTGCGCGGGTAGACGCCGAGCGCGGCGAAGACGTACCAGGCGGACATCGTGCCGAGGTCGTCGTTGCCGGGCAGGCCCGACGGCCCGGTCGTGTACACCGAGTTCACCAGCTGCCGGACGGTCTCCTGCGTCTTCCACGGCTGGCCGAGCTCGTTGTACATCCAGGGCGCGTGGATGTCGGGCTCGTTCGTCGGGTCGTACTTGAGCGGGCCGCCGCCCTTGAGCAGCCAGTTCCCGTTCGCGTCGTGGAAGAAGCCGTCGAGTCGGGTGACGGCGTTCGCCTTGCCGCCCATCGCGTCGGCGAGGCCGGAGACGTCCTGCGGGACCATCCAGGTGTAGGCCGCCGCGCTGCCCTGGGCGAAACCGCGGTCGCTCGCCGGGTCGAACGGCGTCACCCAGCTGCCGTCGACGTTGCGGGCCTGCATGTAGCCGGTCCCCGGGTTGTACACGTTGCGCCAGTACGCACCCCGGGCGTGCAGCTCCGCGGCTTCGCGAGTGCGACCGAGCAGCTCTGCGAAATGTCCGATTGCGTAGTCCGCGACCGCGTCTTCGAGCGTCTCCGCGGCGCCGCCCCAGCAGTGGCAGACGTCGTTGGGCGCGTAGTGCGAGGTCAGGTACTGCGCGAGGTTCGGGCGCTGGCCGACGCACTGGCCGGGGCAGCCGCCGTCCTGCAGCCCTTCCGGCCGCGGCACGGTCGCCTGCTTGTAGAGCGAATCGAACGCGCCGCGGTAGTCGAAGTTGCGGACGCCCATCGCGTAGAACGTCGCGAGCGTCGCCGCCGTCGGGTCGCCGGTCATCACGTGCGTCGCGCCGTTGACGTGCACCCAGCGGTCCCAGACGCCGTCGTTCTGCTGCGCGTAGTTGTAGAGCGACTGCGCGAAGTTCCCGGCGACGCGGGGTTCGAGCAGGGCCAGGAGCTGCACCTGCGCGCGGTACTGGTCCCAGCCGGAGAAGTTGGAGTACTGCGCGTCCTGGCCGCGGGCGACGCGGTGGGGTTTCCGATCCATCCCCAGGTACTGACCGTCGACGTCGCTCACGAGGTTCGGCTGCTGCAGGCCGTGGTAGAGCGCGGTGTAGAAGGTGATCTGCTGGTTGGCCGTGCCGCCGCTGACGGCGACGCGGTTCAGCTCGGTGTTCCACGCGCGTTTCGTCCCGGCGGCCACACTGTCCACAGTGGACTTGACCGGCAGCTCGGCCCGCAGGTTGCGCTTCGCGCCGTCGAGCGAGACGTACGAGATCGCGATCCGCATGGTGACCTTGCTGCCGGACGCGAAGGTGACGTACCCGCCGGAGCCCCGGCCGGCGCGGTCGCTGCCGGTCGCGTACCCCTCGCCGCCGGTCTGACCGAGCCCGCCCGGCTGCAGCGTCGCGTCCTTCCACGTCCCGGTGCCGGCGAACGGCTGGTCGAACTGCGCGGTGAAGTACAGGCGGTAGTAGGACTTGCGGTTGTTGACGCCGCCGTTCGCGCGACGGCCGCAGAACGCGCCGGTGAGCACGGAGCCGGTGACCTCGCGATTCGCCGGGTCGAGGTGCGTCTCGGCGTCCTCGCTGCCGTTGAGCGAGTTCGACGTCCGGAAGAGCAGGTTCGCGGGTTTGCCTGCCGGGTACTGCAGGGCGCCGATCGCGGTGCGTTCGGTGGCGGCGACGTCGGTGGTGACGCCGTTCGCGAGCCCGAGCTTGTAGCGCCCCGGCGTCGCGGCTTCGTCGGCGTGGCTGAAGTTGCTCGCGTAGATCGCATCAGTGGTGTCGGCGGTCGGCGACGAGGTGACGTCCCCGGCGAACGGCAGGATCGGCACGTCCCCCGCGGCGCCCGGGTTGCAGCCCGCGCCGTTGACGTGCGTGAGGCTCAGGCCGCGGATCCGGGTGGTGTCGTACTGGTAGCCGTTGGCGGCCCCGGTGCTGGTCTGGTCCCCGCGCGTACTGGTGGGACTCCAGGCGAGCATCCCGAACGGCGCGGTGGCGCCGGGGTAGGTGTTCCCGTCCCCGGCCGAGCCGATGAGGGGATCGACGAAGTCGGCGGGGCTCAGCCCGGAGGCGGCCGACATCGTTGTCAGGCTGGAGGCGAGCAAGACGGCGGCGAGGACCACCGTGACGGGACGGCGCATGGGCGGAGATTAACCCGCTTCGATGGCCTTCCGGCGAATTCGAAGTGGACAAGCTTCCGGACACCCACGAAAGCCGTGAAGGCCTCCTTACCGGCTCTAACAGCCGGTAAGGAGGCCTTCACGGACCTTGCTTATTCGTAGATCTCGCCCTTGGCGGCCTTCTCCACCAGCGAAGCCGGCGGCTCGAAGTGGTCGCCGTACCGAGCGGCCAGCTCGCGCGACCGGTCGACGAAACCCTGCAGGCCACCCTCGTACTGGTTGATGTACTGGATGACACCGCCGGTCCAAGCCGGGAAGCCGATGCCGAAGATGGAGCCGATGTTGGCGTCCGCGATCGACGTCAGCACGCCCTCGTCGAAGCACTTCACCGTCTCGAGCGCCTCGGCGAACAGCATCCGCTCCTTGAGGTCCTCGAACGGGACCTCGGCCGAGCCGGACTTGAACGCGTCACGCAGGCCCGGCCACAGCCCGGTGCGCTTGCCGTCCTCGCCGTACTCGTAGAAGCCCGCGCCCGTCGAGCGGCCCTTGCGGTCGAACTCCTCGACCATCCGGTCGATGACGCCCTCCGACGCGTGCGCCTTCCAGGTGCCGCCCGCGGCCTCGATCGCCTCGCGCGTCTCCTTGCGGATCTTGCGCGGCAGGGTCAGCGTCAGCTCGTCCATCAGCTGCAGCGGCGGCGCCGGGTAGCCGGCCTGCGAACCCGCCTGCTCGATCGACGCCGGCTCGACGCCCTCGCCCAAGGCGGCGACGGCCTCGTTGATGAACGTGCCGATCACGCGCGAGGTGAAGAAGCCGCGGCTGTCGTTGACGACGATCGGGGTCTTCTTGATCTGCAGCGTGTAGTCGAAGACCTTCGCCAGCGTCGCCGGCGACGTCTTCTCACCGCAGATGATCTCGACCAGCGGCATCTTGTCCACCGGCGAGAAGAAGTGGATCCCGATGAAGTCCTCGGTCCGCTGCACGCCCTCGGCGAGGGTGGTGATCGGCAGCGTCGAGGTGTTGGAGCCCAGCACCGCGTCGGCGTTGACGACGCTCTCGATCTCGCCGAACACCTTGTGCTTGAGCTCGACGCTCTCGAACACGGCCTCGATCACGAAGTCGACGCCCGCGAAGTCGGCCGGGTCGGCGGTCGGCGTGATCTTCGCCAGCAGCGCGTCCGACTTCTCCTGCGTCGTCTTGCCGCGCGAAAGGGCCTTCTGCTCGATCTTGGCCGCGTAGCCCTTGCCCTTCTCGGCCGCCTCCTGCGAGACGTCCTTGAGGACGACGTCGATGCCGGCCTTCGCCGACACGTACGCGATCGCGGCGCCCATCATCCCGGCCCCGAGCACGCCGACCTTCTTGGCCGTGTACTTCTCGAAGCCGTCCGGCCGCGAGCCGCCGGAGTTGATCGTCTGCAGGTCGAAGAAGAACGCCTTCGTCATGTTCTTCGAGACCTGGCCGGTGGCGAGGCTGATGAAGTAGCGCGTCTCGATGGTGATCGCGGTGTCGAAGTCGACCTGCGAGCCCTCGATGGCGGCGGCCAGGATCGCCCGCGGCGCCGGCATGTTCGCGCCCTTGATCTGCTTGCGCAGGTTCGCCGGGAACGCGGGCAGGTTCGCCGCGAAGCTCGGGTTCGACGGCGTGCCGCCGGGGATCCGGTAGCCCTTGACGTCCCAGGGCTGGACGCCGCCTTCGGGGTTGGCCTTGATCCACGCCTTCGCGGCGGGGACGAGTTCCTCGACGGTGTCGACGACCTCGTGCACCAGGCCCAGCTCCAGCGCCTTGCGCGGACGGTGGCGCTGGCCCTGCAGCAGGACGTTCAGCAGCGCGCTCTGGATACCCAGCAATCGGACAGTGCGCACGACGCCACCGCCGCCGGGCAGCAGGCCGAGCGTCACCTCGGGCAGGCCGATCTGGCTACCCTTGGCGTCGGCCGCGATGCGGTGGTGCGTCGCCAGCGCGATCTCCAGGCCACCGCCGAGCGCGGCGCCGTTGATCGCCGCGACGACCGGCTTGCCGAGCTGCTCGATCCGCCGCATCTGGCCCTTCATCAGGCCGGACGACTCGGTGAACTCGACGGCGTTCTCGGGCTTGGCCTGGATGAGGTCGTTCAGGTCGCCGCCGGCGAAGAAGGTCTTCTTCGCGGAGGTGATGACGACGCCGGTGATGGAGTCCTTCTCGGCCTCCAGGCGGTCCACGGTCACGCCGAGCGACTCGCGGAAGTCGGCGTTCATGGTGTTCGCCGACTGCTTCGGGTCGTCGAGGGTCAGCGTGACGATGCCGTCCTCGTCCTGCTCCCAGCGGATGGTCTTGCTCTCAGCCATTAGTGTCCTCACACCCGCTCGATGATGGTGGCGACGCCCATGCCGCCGCCGATGCACAGGGTCACCAGGGCGCGGCGCGCCTGGCGGCGTTCGAGCTCGTCGACCACGGTGCCGACCAGCATCGCGCCGGTGGCGCCGAGCGGGTGGCCCATGGCGATCGCGCCGCCGTTGACGTTGACCTTCTCCTCGTCGAGGTGCAGGTCCTTGATCCACTTGAGCACGACGGACGCGAACGCCTCGTTGAGCTCCCACAGGTCGATGTCCTCGGGCTTGAGGCCCGCGGTCTTCAGCACCTTCTCGGTGGCCGGGGTCGGGCCGGTGAGCATGATCGTCGGCTCGGAGCCGATCGACGCGGTCGCCACGATCCGGGCGCGCGGCGTCAGCCCGAAGGTCTTGCCGATCTGCTCGGAGCCGACGAGCACCAGCGCGGCGCCGTCGACGATGCCGGAGGAGTTGCCGCCGGTGTGGACGTGGTTGATCTTCTCGACCGAGTGGTACTTCTGCAGCGCGACGGCGTCGAAGCCGCCCAGCTCGCCGATGCCGGCGAACGCGGGCTTGAGCTTGCCGAGGCTCTCGACGGTGGAGCCGGGGCGGCGGTGCTCGTCGTGGTCCAGGACGGTCACGCCGTTGATGTCCTTGACCGGGACGACGGACTTGGCGAAGTAGCCGCCGGACCAGGCCGCCTCGGCACGTTCCTGCGAGCGCACGGCCCACGCGTCGACGTCTTCGCGCGAGAAGCCCTCGATGGTCGCGATCAGGTCGGCGCCGGTGCCCTGCGGGACGATGTAGTTGTCGTACGCGGTCGCCGGGTCCATGAACAGCGCGCCGCCGTCGGAGCCCATCGGCACGCGCGACATCGACTCGACACCGCCGGCGATGATCAGGTTGTCCCAGCCGGAGCGGACCTTCTGCGCGGCGGTGTTGGTGGCTTCCAGCCCGGAGGCGCAGAAGCGGTTGAGCTGCACGCCCGCGACGGTCTCGGGCAGGCCGGCGTTCAGCGCGGCGGTGCGCGCGATGACCGCGCCCTGCTCGCCGACCGGCGAGACGACGCCGAGCACGACGTCGTCGATCACGGCGGGATCGAGGTTCGGGTGGCGGACCTTGAGCTCTTCGATCAGGCCGACCACCAGGTCGACCGGCTTGGTGCCGTGCAGGGCACCGCCCTTGTTCTTGCCGCGAGGCGTGCGGATCGCCTCGTAGATGTAGGCCTCGCTACTCACAGAAAAACTCCTCGCGAGCGGATGGGAACGTCGTCGTGCCCTGACCGATGATACCGGCCAGTAGTGCTAATGGCCATTAACATATCCTCGGATAACCCCATGGTGTCAATGGGTTGCCGTTGTGCCGTTAGCCGCTATCGTCGACTCACCATGACCGACTCCGTACGTACCGCGCGACCGCGCGACCGCAAGGCTCAGCTGGCCGCGGTCGCCGCCGGGCTGTTCCGCGCGCGCGGCTTCCCCGGAGTCGGCATCAAGGACATAGCGGACGCGGCGGGCGTCACCGGGCCGGCGTTGTACCGGCACTTCGCGGACAAGCAGGCGATCCTCGCGTACGTCGTCTTGAGCGGTTTCGAGGACCTGGAGGCGGCGACGGCGGAGGCGCTGTCCGACTCCGTTCCGCCCGCCGACCAGCTGGAAGCCCTGCTCACGCGGCTCGCGGCACAGGCCGTCGAGCGCCGGGAGATCGCGGCGCTGTGGCGCTGGGAAGGCCGTCACCTCCCGAAGGAAGACCAACGGGAGATCGCCCGCAGGTCGACGCTGGCGCTGGCGTCGTGGTCGAAGGCGTTGCTGGTCCAGCGCCCGGATCTGCCGGCCGAAGACGCCGAACTGCTGTGCTGGGCGGCGCTGTCGGTGTTCGGCAGCGTGTCGGTCCACCACACCGCCGTGGCCCGCCGCCGCTTCGCTCAACTACTGGTCGAGCTGGCCCTGGGTGTGCTGAACGCCACACTCCCGTTGCCCGTCTCCGCGCCTTCGGAGACGCCCTCCTTGCGCTTGGGCACGCCGTCCCGCCGCGAGCAGGTCCTGGCGGAGGCCACGGCCCTGTTCGCCCAGCGCGGCTTCCACGACGTGAGCATGGAGGACATCGGAGCGGCGGCGGGCATAGCCGGCCCGAGCGTCTACCGCCACTTCCCGAGCAAAGCCGCCCTGATGGTCGCGATCGGCCACCGAGCGGCCGACCGCCTGGCCTTGGCGGCGGAGCAAGCGCTGCAGGCCCCCGACGAGCCGACGGCACTGCGCCGCTTGGCGGCGTCGTACGTCCGCACGATTCTGCACACGCCGGAACTCCTGGTCTCGTTCTCGGCGGACCGCGTCACGATGCCGGACCGCGACAAAGCCGACCTCCTGCGGGTGCAGCGCGATTACGTGGCCCAGTGGGTCACGCTGCTATCGGCCACCCACCCGTCACTCCCCCCGCGAGAGGCCAAGATAACGGTCCACGCGGCTCTGACCATCGCGAACGACCTGGCCCGCACCCGCCGGGTCGCGGCCCGGGCGAACTTCGAAGCCGAGCTGACGACGCTGCTGCACAAGATCCTCGACGTAGCCTGATCGACGCACGACGTCCGTCCCTGTCGCAACGGCGGGAAATGCGAGACAATGCAGACGGGCCGACGGGGTCCGTTCTCCCTGCGAGAGGGGATTTTCTGATGCAGTCACCGGGGACCGACGGGGACACGGGAATCGAATCGGAACTCCTCGACCTCGGCGCCGTGTCACTGACGAGGCTGCGCACGCTCGACGGCAACCGGATGCAAACCGCGTTGCGACACGCCGTGGAACGCGTGTCCCACATCCAGGTGACCGCGAGTGGAAGCCAAGGCGCGAAACGGCTCGATTGACGAGGTCTGCTGTGCTCATCGAAAACCCTGAGCAAAACGAACACGCGCCGGAGCTGGCGCCGCATCACCTTCCCTGGTCCGATTTCGACGCCCTCGCCCGCGGCGAAGGTGGTCCGGGACCCGTGCAAAAACTGCGGGCGGCCGAGCGCAGCAGACGGTTGCTCTTGTTGCGTGGCCTGATTGACATCGCGAGCAAGAGCCACGACCGATTCGGCCCTCTTTCGTCACCGGAATCCGCCTGGGAATTGCTCACTCGAGTGCAGCATGCCGCTCCTGAAGCACTGGAACTGACTCTCGCGCACCCGTACACGGGAACTTGGGCCGGCTACACGACGCGATTGTTCCACCAGCAGGTCACGGGCGTCTGCCCGATCTGGGTCCACGTCGGGCATGTGCACTGCCTGGCTGCGGCCGCAGCCGTACACGCCGGGCTGCAGTTCGACATCGACGTTCCGGTGTGGCAGGGCAACGTGTCCCTGCCAACCCTCGGCATGGCTCACCTCGCGACGGACGAGCCGTTCTCGGTCGCCGAAGTTCACGGTCGCGACGGTGAAGTCACAGTCGAGAACTGGTATTCACGTGTATTGCTGCCGGCAGACCGGTCGATCGACGTCCCCGCATGGTCGGGGATCCGCGAAGCCACGGCGCAAACCGAGGGTCGCAGGCTGTCCGTTCGGCTTGACGATCTGGACCCGTACCGCGGACTCTACGAACCTGTTCCCCCGCGGCGGCTCACCATCGAAGAAGTTGAATCCTGGCGCACCGTGGTGGGTGGCGCGTGGGACTTGCTCGTCCGGCACCTGCCCGAGGTGGCCGACGCGCTCCCGGACGGCCTCGATTCCCTCGTACCCGCGCCCGCAGTGCCGTTCCGCCAGCCGAGCGCGTCCAGTGGTGAAGCCTTCGGCAGTGCGATCATCGCCCATTCAGAAGATCCCGCGTCCCTTGCCGCAGCGCTAGTGCACGAATTCCACCACATCCGTTTAGGCGGTCTCCAGCACCTGACGGCCTTCACCACCGCCGACCCTCGGGAACGGCTTTACGCGCCCTGGCGCGACGATCCTCGGCCGATCGCCGGCGTTCTGCACGGCATCTACGCCTTTTTCGGAGTGACCGGCTTCTGGCGGCGGCTGGCTTCGGCCGACCCGAACAATGAGCTGGCCGCGTTCGAATTCGCACTGTGGCGAGGCGCGACTTGGAACACCTTGCGGGTGGTCAGACGGGATGCCGCCTTGACCGACGCCGGCCGCAGATTCCTCGACGGCGTCACTGATCGGCTCGGCCCTTGGCAGGAAGACCCGATCACCCCTGGCCCGGCAGCATGGGCAGCAGCCATCGCGTCCGACCACTACGCGGGCTGGCGGGTTCGGCACCTGCGACCGATTCCCGGTACCGTCACGGAACTCGTGCGAGCGTGGCGAGCCGACCACACCCGGCCGAATGTGACGCGACTGCTCGAACCCGAAAGCCCGACCCCGGTGCCGGACGGAACTTGGCCCGACGCCCGGGCCGACCTCGTCCGCTTGCGACTGAGTCCTGACGGCGCGCACCGGCTGGCCACGAACTGGTCGTCCGTCAGGGGCGCGAGCGCCGCTGACTTCGATTACGCAGCAGGACGAACCGAAGCGGCGATCGCCGGCTACCGGGCCGAGCTGAGCAAGGCACCTGACAGCCCGTCCGCTCTGGTCGGCCTCGGCCTCGCGCTCTCCACGCGAGGCACCAGCCCGGCCGCCCGGGCGTTGATGCACCGCCCGGAACTCGTCCGGGCGGTGCATCGTCGCCTCCGCGCCGAAACTCGCGACGCACCGTCACCCGAAACGGTCGCCGCGTGGATCGGCCGGTTCACTCACTGACCGAAGGGACTACAAGGGCATCGGGTCGATGTCGCAGTCGGCGCGGACGCCACGAGACGCGCTGAGCGTGCCCGGGTGTGTCTCCCCCAGAACAGCCCGGTACCGCTCCATGACGTCTTGGTAGAGCACATCGGCTTCGCCGTCGTCACCCTGGGCGCGCAGATCGAGGGACCGGTTGAGCTGAGCGGCGAGAGTGGTCGGGTGGTCCTTGCCGAGAATGCGGCGTGCCCGGGTCAACATCTCGTCGTCGATCGCCGCTGCCTCCTCGACACGGCCGAGGGCGAACAGGTCACTTGCCACGTCGATCGCGCACACGATGGAGTGCGGGTGGTCCGCGCCGAGCAATGTCCTCAGCTGTTCGAGCGAACGCTCGTCAATGGCTCGCGCGCTGGCCGGGTCACCACTGAGACGCATGGTCACGCCCAGGTCGAGCGCAGCCGAAAGCGTGTGGGGATGCTGCTCACCCACGCTCTCCCGGTACAGGTTGAACACCTGCTCACCCAGTGCGCGCGCCTTGGTGAAGTCCTTGGCGTGCCGCAGGTCGATCGAGTGCCCGAGCGCACAGGCCAGTGCATTCGGGTGCTTGTCGCCGTAACGGTCCCGGAACCGTTTGAGCGCCGCATCCGACAAGGCCAAGGCTGCCTCGTGGTCGCCGTCCTTCCGGCATGCGACAGCCTGGTGGTAGCGACGTCGAAGCGTTCCGACGCTGTTCTCGCCGTACAGCTTCAATGCTCGCTCGGCGATCCGTTCCTGCTCTATCCGCGCCCACGGATACTCTCCCAGCTCCCGCCGGGCGATGACCAGCAACACCTGGGTCGAGATGGTCGCGTCGTGATCATAGCCAAGGATCTGCGCACGGCGATCGTAGGTCTCCTGGGCGAGTCGGCGAGCCTCCTCGTACTCCCCCGTCAGCAGTAGCGAAACAACGAAGTCGTGCGCCGCGTTGAGGGTGATCGGGTCGTCTTCGCCGAACAATCCCCTGGTCTTCACGTAGGTCCGGTCACCAAGGGACCTGGCGGCTGCGAAGTCACCGTTGGCCTTCAGCACCAGGGCCACCGTGAGTTCCGCGTTGATCGTCTGTTCCGCATCCGCGCCCAGAGTCTCCTGGTACAGGTCCAACGTTCGCTGCGTGACCTCGGCGGCTTCGGTGTACCGCCCGACGACCCAGTAGTAGAACCCGAGGCGCTCGGACGCCTGCAGCACCTGCAGATCGGTCTCCGGGCGCACATCCGCATCGGCGTCAGGGGCCGACCAGGCGCGCACGGTCTGGTCCGCCAGGGCGAGCGCGCCCTCGTGGTCGCCCCAGTGGTACAGGAACTTCAGAAGGTTGATTACCAGCTGACGCACCCAGCGGTCATCACAACCGATCAATTCGGCGGAATAGACGTGCGGCAGCAAGATCTGGTATCGGGGCCAATGCTTCGGAGAAGCCGGGTCGCGGGGATCAAGATTCGCGAGAAGCATATGCGCACCGTGGCGCATGTGAGCCCGGTCTTGCCTGCTCAGTCGATTGCGCAACACAAGCTGAACAAGCCGGTGCAACACGATGGTGTCGTTACCGTGGTCGATCTTCGCCAGTCCGAACTTGTTGATGTCGCGGATCGCGCGCCCCAGCTCCATCGGATCGCGCAGCGCTTCGTCGAGCTCAGCGGTGATTTCCACGCCGCGCACGCCGGTGAACAAGCTGCGCGCGATCGGCTCTGGCGCGAAGAACGCGCACACCTGCAACAGCTGGTGGGCAGCGGGATTGCGCCGGCTCAGCTCGTCGAACGAGACGTTCCACGCTGCCGCAACCGAGACCTCGTAGTCGGCCGGTGCCGAAGTGCTGAGGACTTCAGTGACCTTTTCGTCGAACAGCCGCAGATACTCCTGCACCGGCATCCCGGTTTCAGCACGCCAAGCGGCGGCCTGGGCAATGGCGAGCGGCAGATCGCCGAGCTTCTCGGACAGCAGGTCCGCATCATTGTCGGAAATCGCCGGCCCGCGGCGCCGCAACAGGTCCCGGCTCTCCGAGCGTTCGAAGACCGCGACCTCTAGCGGCCGGGCGATCCCGGCCCAATCCGGGTTACGGGACGTCACCAGGATCTCGCCGGGTCCGTTCACCGGGAAGAACCGGCGGGCCATATCCGGATTCTCCGCCGAGTCGAACACCAGCAACCAGCGCCGGTACGGACGGCCGAGCCGGAGTGCTTCCCGGACCGCCGGTACAGCCGTGATCGCCTCGTCACAGCCAGGCAGCCGGAGGTGCTGGGCCAGTTCGGTCAAGGACGATCTGATCTGGGTCTCCTCGGTGGCTTGGATCCACCAGACCAAATCGTAGTCCTGGAGGTGACGGTAAATGAACTCGACCGCCATCTGCGTTTTGCCGATACCACCCATGCCATGCAATGCGGCCGGCAGGACAGCCGTCGTACCCGCACCCAAACGCTCGCCGAGCTGGTCGAGCAAGTCGTCCCGTCCGGTGAAATTGAGGTTCTTGGCCGGGATCTTTCCCCAGACCGGAGGGTTTTCATCACTGGACGGCCGTTCATGCCGCGCCGTCGACGCCACGCTGGACACGGCGCGCGCAGGGCTCACCGTGCCACCCTCGCCGGAATCCGGTCGGCCGTCCGGAACTGGGGAATTTGTCGGGGCAAGGGCAGCAGGGTCGCTCGGAAGACCGGCGATCCGGTCGGGCGCCTGGGACATCGTGTCACTCACCGGTTCGATATTAGAGTCTAATGTGGATACCCGAGTGGGGCCTTGCTGTTCAGCGCCGGCCTCTGCTTCGATAGCGTCAAGCCGAGCTGCGCGTGAAAGGTACGGGCCGGACAGTGCGGCCATGACAGCCCGCTCAAGGGCGACTTCGTCGACTGTTCCTGGTTCGGGCGCGGGGTCAGAAGTACTGTCGGGATCCTCCAGGGCGTCCCGCAATCGCGCGAGAAACCCACTGCGGACACCGAAAGAACGTCGCGCGGCCAACACCGCCCGTACGGTCTCCGACCGACGTGCCCCACTCAGCAAGACTGCCCGGACTTGATGCGGGAAGTCCCAGTTCACAGCATCCCAAGGCCCGTCGCCGCCAGTCTGCTCCAGCAAGCCACTGGTGAAGACTTCCGCCAGGTGAGCGGGCTCCGAGTCCGGCACGAGTTCGGCCTGCAGCGTCCGCGCTACGCCGACCGTGACCGGCACGGCGGCCAAGAGCGTCGCCAGCCGATACGCCGGCGGAGAGGCTTGACTGTGAAAGCGTTTCACTTGGTCTCTTGGCGACGGATCGAAGGTCTCTTCCCTCTCCGGTTCCGTTTCGCGGACCGGAACCGACCGGTGCCGAGCGAGCAAGACCTTGGCCGTACGCCGTTCTTCACCGTTCCCGGTGACCAGCCCGACCCACCAATGCAACCACCGCGGTTTGAATTCCAGGACCGGCACCGGCACCGAGCCCGCGACGAGCTCCGCCGAACGATCGGGGTCCACCCAGTCGTCGGGGAGCTCGAGCCCGTAGTGCCGGTTTGCTCTCAACGGCCCGGATGTGGCAAGGACCGCGCGATGCACGTCGAGACCGCCTCGTGGCCAGAGTCGCTGCGGCAACAGATGCAACACGGCCACCGGCATCGCGCGGGCCCAGTCCGCGAGGATCGGTGAGACGAGATCATTTCGCCAGGCATCGGAAACGCCGTCGGTCACCACCAGCATCAGCCGACGTCCGGACGAGTCCAGAACCTCCGCGGCACCGCGCGCAGGCGTTTCGAGCGTGCCCCCGTGCAGCTCCGGCTCGATGACCGTGCCGTCCTCGGCCTGGCCCGCCTTTCCCGTGTCGAGCATGCGGACCTGGATCGACCGGAACGCGCCGAGTCGTTCCAGCAGGCTGACGAACGCGTTCACCGTCGGTTTCCAAAGAGCCAGTGATGGCGCCGCGTCGATCACCAGCGTCAAATCGAGCCACTTCCGCCGTTTTTGCCGGGTGACCGGCCACCAGCGCCCCGTCTCCGCCGCTTCTTCGGCGGTACGTTCTTCATCGAGTTCAACGTCCTCCGGGCGCCGGGACTTGATCAGCCGCTTGAGGGGCCGTAACGACCGGACGAATTCAGCTGCGTCGGGCAACGTTGCGATGCCTGCGTCCGAGACCTGCCGCTGCCCCCGGCCGGACGGCGCGAATGCGATGGGTACCCACGGTGCCGGGCTCGGCGCCTCATCCTCCCCCGCCTCCGTGGGCATCCCGTCATCCGGTTCGGCGTCCTTCAGCACGACGTCATGCCGTGCCCCACCCTCGTCGGGAGACTCGGATTCCACACCGGGATCCGGCGGCGGGAATGCTGTGTCGGGCTCGGTGGACTCCGGTGTCAGAGTCGGTTCGACAACGGGAAGATCCCACTCGGGTTCCCTCGTGACCTGGTCGTCGCGTTGTCCGAAGTTCGGAACAGCGCCCTGCATCACCGCGGCGAGCCACAGTCCGTCGGCGAGTTCGCGGGAAGTCAGCTGCGGGGCGTCCGGAACGCCGACCGGTCCACCCGCCATCTCAAGACTCCGGCGACGTGAGCTGCTGCCAAAGCGCACCGACCACGCGTCGCCACGACTCACCGTCCTTTTGGTAAGCGCCTGAAGTCGCCAGGTACACGGCGTCGAGTAGTTTGTCCGCCGGCGGAGCACCTTTGGCCTTGCTCGCTTCGACGAACTCCTCGACCAGCCGAGACCGGTGCTCATTGTCCGGGTCGAGAGCGTGTGCGGCCGCCATGGCCGCCAGTTGCTCCGCTGTCGGAGTCTTCGTCTTGTACGTGAGGCAACGGCGCAGGAAGGCTGGTGAGAATTCCCGTTCACCATTGCTCGTGATCACCACGATGGGGAAGGCCGCGCACCTGATCCGGCCGCCGGCCACTTCGGCGGTCTGATCCTGGTCGGCGGTGAAGACGTCGACCTCGGGCGTCCGGCGCGCGGCACGAGCCAGCTCGGGGATGACGAACTCGCCGTCCTCAAAAAGACTCAGGAGGTCGTGCGGCAGGTCGGAGTCTGATTTGTCCAATTCGTCGATGAGTAGCACTCTCGGCAGGTGACGCGGCAGGAAGGCCGTACCCAACATGCCCAGGCGCAGGAAATCACCGATCGGCGACTCTTCCGACACCCCACCGGACTGCGAGTGACCGACCGCTCTGGTGCCGGCCGCCTGCGCGCGCCCGATGGCGTCGTAGTCGTAGAGCCCGGACTTGAGAGTGGTGTTCGAGGTAATCGGCCAGCGCAGCACCCGCCCGAGGCGAAGTTCGCGACTGATTCGGTATGCCAAGCTGGATTTGCCACTGCCCGGTCGGCCGGTGACCAGCAAGGGCCGCCGCAGATGGATCGCCGCGTTGACCATCTCGATTTCGTGCGGGTCGACATGGAGCGCCGACCGGTGCCTGCGGCCCAGACGCCTGTCCATCTCACCGTCATCCTCGGGAACGACGTCCGCTTCCGGCAACGGGCCCCCGTCGAAGACGCGCCAAGGAGGTGCCGGTGGCAGCAGCTCAGCAAGCCCGATGTCCTCCAGCGGATGCCCCGTACCGCGATAGATGCACCACGCCGGTACACCATCGCGGTGTTCCACCGCTGTCATCGGCGACTCATGTCCGCGCAGGACGATCGAACGTATCGCCGACCAGTCGACCCGGATCGTCCCACAACACCACCAGATCACGAAGAATGTCAGTGTCGAACGGCACCGACAGGTCCGAGAAAATTGCTTGCCGCGTTTGTTGCGTCCGGTACGGCAATTCTCCCAAACCATTAGCACCGACGATCCACGATACCACCTCGCGCAAGGCCTCCACACCGGCAGTCGGGTGCCAGACGAGAATCGGCAATCCGGCCCGCAATGCCGCGAACAGTTGATCTTGCCCAGGAACCGGTCTGACCGGCGGAGACTCGGTCAGCACCATCATCACCCACTGGTCGTCACTCAGGATCGAGTCCAGCCGATGTGGCTCCTCTGTGTCCTTCTCATGACAGAAATACACTCGATCGACGGATGGATCGGCCTCCAGCGCGCGCCAGCGCAAACGCCACCGCCGATGCCATTGACGGGTTTCCAACCGCTCCAGTGAACGAATCACGATCGGGTAGCTGATGAACAGCGGACTGGGATCACCCGAACGGCGGTCAGTCGACCAGGAATGCACCGGCAGGTTGAGCAACGCCCTAGGCAGCACGAACTCGATGACCACCTCCGACGCCACGCCTGCCCAGTACTCTTCCGCTACGCCTACGAGGTCACCGATCTCGTCCTCCAGGTCGTCCGCACAGACGAACCGAATCTCACCCCGTGGCGGCGGCCACTGCCCAGCATCGTCCTGCCGCCACGGAGAGATCTGATATCGGCCTGCGTCGATACCGTCCGGTTCGATCGCTATCACTAGATGCAGCCGTCCAGCCGGGCCTGCGGTACGGCTCTCCGATCGCAACCGCCGCAACGCCCCGTCGAGCCGAAGGCGACGGGCCTGCCTGGTGGTCCACTCGATCAGATCCGCACCCAGCGGACCGCCGCATTCCGCCCCGATCAACTCGATGAAGACCAGGGCAGGTGGCAGTTCCTCGGGAGCCGCGTTGAAGTCGGCAAGATCGGAGAACGCCATCCAGGCGTCCTCGTACCGCGGCGGGGGCACTGCAGCGTCTCGGGCTGCCCGCCGCACCGCCGCGGCGAGCCCCGGAGGCGCCAGTCCGGTCAGCCGGGCCCGGATCAGTTCCTGTTCCGTTTCGGGGATGACGTCCCGCAACCAGAGAGAAGACACCACTCTGCGCAGTTCCGCACATTCCGGAGTCCCCGGACGCATCAACTCGAACACGTCGGCCAACGCGTCCATGCCGTCCTCGAGCCTGCCGCACGCGTTGACCACTTCGAGCAACTCGTCACGTGGGGCGAGCTGGTCCGAAAAGGTGAACTGGCACTCCAATACCGTCTCGAGCTCTCCGACCAGGAGCGCACGGCGCGCCTTGTCGTGTGCGAAACCGGCGGCGGCCAACACGTCCACCAGCGCTTTTCGTGCCGCGAGATTGACCCGGCCTCGCCGCGAAGCCACCTGACGAACCACCTCCCGCCCCCGCGAAGCGCCCGAAGATCGTGAGTTTACCTATTCGCCGCGCTGACAAAAGGGCAAATCCTGGACAAAGATCATCCGATTCCACCGGGCAGTCCGCCGATGATCTTGGCGAGTTCGCCTACCTGGGGTGATTCAGGTTCGAGCATCCGCACGGCCGCGAGCAGGTCGGACAGGCCACTGTCGAACCGCTGACAAGTACGAGCCAGTGCAATGACGTGCAACCGGTCCTCGGGATGGTAGGGCACGGCATCGGCGATTTCACGCCGGGGAAGCTGCTCGAGCAGCAACCGACGGCCTTCGATGTCCCGCACGCAAGGCACCGCGAGCAGGGCATCGACCAGTGCCGGAAAGTCCACCTTGAGCGCGAGCTCGGAGCCGGAGCCGGCGTACCCCTTCACCAGGGTGCCCAGCAGGCGCAGCCAGGCTTCGGTATGCGTTTCCTTCACCGACACTGCTATGCGGCGATAAGAACCGGGGTCCGCGGCAGGGTCCGCCCGGACGACGTCTTGGAAGAAAGTGTCGGAAACGATCAACGCCAGCTGTGCTCCCGACGACTTCAGAGCGCTCTTGACCTGCTGCTCATCCAGCAGCCGGAACGCGAAACTCGTCGCATCACTTACCGTGCCGTGGCTTCCTTCGTAGACCTCACCCGCGTGGATGGCCACACGCAGCCTTATGCCGGCGGCATCAGCGCGGACCTCGTTGTAACGGCGCAGCTCGGCGAGCATGCGGTCCGGCAGCCCGGCGACCAGATCCGCCTTTGCCACCTGTGCCGGCAACTGGATCATCGCGCCGTCTCCGGTGTTCTCCACGAAACAGACGTCCCACGGAATGCCTGCGTCAGCGAACGATCTGCGCATCAGGCCCCAGAAGCCTTCGTGCACAGCCCGGCGATGGATCATTGCTCGCTTCGGGTCGTTGTAGCCGGCTATGTCGACAGCCATGATCGTCCGGTGTTGCGCGGCAGAATCCGGTAGCACGACACCTCCCCACGTCCCGTGTTCAGTGTCCCAGACAGATGCACGCGCGGCCATGTTCGCGCAGGGCGTTACCGCGAAACACGGACGTCAGGGGGCCGCACTGGACATAATTCGGCGTGCCAACGAGACGCCTGCACCTGGTGAGCGCGGATGAGGACCACCGCGTCTCGACCATCGAGCTCTTCTTCGACCTGGTCTTCGTCTACGCCATCACCCAGACCACCCAGCTGATGGCCGACCACCTGAGCCCGCTCGGGGTCGGGCAGGGGCTGGCCATGCTCGCCGTGCTGTGGTGGTGCTGGTGCTCCTACGCCTGGCTCGGGACCACCATCCACGTCGACCACGGGATCGCGCGGCTCGCGATGTTCGGGGCGATGGCCGTGATGTTCCTCGTCTCGCTCACCATTCCCGAAGCCTTTGTCGATCATCCCGGCGGGCTGTTCGCGCCGGTGTTGTTCGTGGTCTGCTACGCGCTCGTGCGGCTGCTGCACCTCGTCGCCTACCTCGGGGCCGCGCGGCACGATCCCGGGCTCAAGCGGGTGCTGCTCCGGATGTTCGTCGGCTTGCTGCCGAGCGTGGTGCTGCTCGGTGTGGCGACGGCGCTGAGCGGGCCGTGGCAGCTGGGGCTCTGGGTGGTCGCGCTGCTCGTCGACTACCTCAACGTCTACCTCACCGGGCCCGACGGCTGGCGGCTGAACTCGCCCGCGCACTTCGCCGAGCGGTTCGGGCTGATCGTGATCATCGCGCTCGGGGAGTCGATCGTCGCGATCGGCATCGGGATCGGGGCGCTGCCGATGTCGTGGCCGGTCACCGGGGCGGCCGTGTGCGGGCTCGCGCTGGCCGCGGGGATGTGGTGGACGTACTTCGACGTCGTCGCGCGCGTGTCCGAGCACCGGCTGACGCGGGCGACCGGGCGCGAGCGCGCGAAGCTCGCCACCGACTCCTACACGTTCCTGCACCTGCCGCTGATCGCCGGGATCGTGCTGGTCGCCCTCGGGCTGAAGAAGGCGCTCCTCTACGTCGCCGACACCGAGCACCACGCGCCCGGCGAAGCGCTGCACGGCGTGCCGGCCTGGACGTTGACCGGCGGCCTCGCGCTCTACCTGATCGCGCTGAGCTCCCTGCGCAAGCGCAACCTCGGCAGCTGGAACCACCAGCGCCTCGTCATCGCGGTCCTGCTGGTCGCGGCGACGCCGTTGCTGGAACACGTGCCCGCCGCCGTGCTGGTGCTGATCGTCGCCGCGGTCGTTCTCGCGCTCATCGCCTTCGAACGCCTGCAGTTCGCGGAGTGGCGCAAGCAGGTGCACGCCGAGCACTCATGACGACTCGAGCAGCTCCGGGCCGACGACCGAAAGGAGCAGGAGCTTCTCGGCGTCCTCGGTGCCGGGCGTGGCCGTGAACACCAGCAGCACCTGCGCGAGGTCGTCGGTGAACAGCAGCTGGCAGTCGAGGTCGATCTCGCCCAGGTTCGGGTGGACGATCGTCTTGCGCCGCTCCGACGGCACCCCGACCTCGTGCGCGTCCCACAGTTCGGCGAACTCCGCGCTCTTCGCCCGGACCAGCCGCGCGAGCTCGGTGGCCCGGGCGTCGGTGCCGCTCGCCGTGCGGAGGTTCGCCACCAGGAACCGGGCGTGCCGCGGGCGGTAGGCCGCCGGGTAGATCAGCTGCTCGTCCGGGTTGGTGAACCAGCGGTAGACGGCGCTGCGCGCGGGTCCGGTGTAGCCGGTCTCGTCGCCGAGCAGCGCCTTGGCCGGCTGGTTCTGCACGAGCGTCTCGCCGAGGTTCGACATCACCTGGGCGGGGGTGTCGTGCAGCCGGTCCAGCACGCGCATCAACGGCCGGCTGACGTGGTCGCTGCGCGAAACCCGCGTCGGCGCGGTGTGGCCGGCGAGGCGGAACAGGTGGTCGCGCTCGTCGAGGGACAGGCGCAGGCCGCGCGCGATGGCGACGAGCATCTGCTCCGACGGCCGCGGCCCGCGCTGCTGCTCCAGCCGCGTGTAGTAGTCGGTGGACATGCCCGAGAGCGTCGCGACCTCCTCGCGGCGCAGCCCGGCGGTGCGGCGACGCTGCCCCGGCGGCAGCCCGACGTCCTCCGGGCTCAGTGCCTCACGACGGCGGCGCAGGAAATCGGCGAGTTCGGGTCGGTCCACACCGTCGATTATCGGCGCTTCCGCCGGGCGTGCCAGGGATCGCCGATCCCCCGTTCGACGCGCTCTGCCACGGCGCGCCGGACGCGACGACGCTGAGCGCATGACCACTTCACTCTCCGGCCGCACCTTCGTCGTCACCGGCGCCGGTGGCGGCCTCGGTGCCATCACCGCCCGCGACCTGGCCGCCCGCGGCGCGCACGTCGTGCTCGCCGTGCGCGACCCCGCCCGCGTCACGCCGCCGCCCGGTGACACCGAGGTCCGCCGCCTCGACCTCGCCGACCTGGCTTCCGTGCGCGCGTTCGCCGACGGCTGGTCCGGCGACCTCGACGTGCTCGTCAACAACGCGGGCGTGATGGCCGTGCCGTACGGCAAGTCCGTCGACGGCTTCGAGACGCACATGGCCGTCAACCACTTCGGGCCCTTCGCGCTGACGAACCTGCTGCTGCCGCACCTGACCGGACGGGTCGTGACCGTGGCGTCCGGCCTGTCCCGGACGGGCAAGATCGAGCTGGCCGACCTGAACTGGGAACGCCGCCGCTACTCGCCGATGCGCGCGTACGGCCAGTCGAAGCTGGCGAACCTGCTGTTCACGCTCGAACTGCAGCGCCGGCTCACCGAAGCCGGCAGCAAGGTCCTGGCGGTCGCGGCGCACCCGGGCGTCGCGCGGACCGGGCTCGACCGGCACGCCGGCGGCGTCCAGGCGGTGGTGGTCAAGGCGCTCTACCCGCTGATCACGCAGAAGAAGACGGAGTACGGCGCGCTGCCCACGCTCTTCGCCGCGACCGAGGACGTCCCGGGCAACGCCTACCTCGGCCCGGGCGGGCGATCCGGTGAGACGCCGAAGCCGGCCCGGCGGCGGCCCGCGGACAGCGACGCCGCCGTCGCGCGCGCCCTCTGGGACGTCTCGGCCCGGCTGACTCACTCGTAAGTGACCCCGCACTGGCGCCGAGCCGCATCCCGCGTTAACCTACTCACGAGTAGGTAACGGGATGGAGGGCCACATGGCTGCGCCAAGGAAACGGGACGCGATGGGCTGGGGCCTTTCGGCGCTGACCCGGCTGGCCGGGAGCAAGGTCGTGGATCGGGCCGGGCTGCGCAAGCCCATCGAAGGCCTGGTCACGGCGGGGACGCGCAACGGCTTCCGTGCCGCCGGCGCGGCGACCCGGTCGTTCAAGTCTGTGCAAAAACTGGGCAAGCCCGCCCGGCTCGCGCCGACGTCCGACACCGGGCTGTTCGACCTCACGCCGAGCGAGGACCAGCAGCTCATCGTCGAGACGGTGACGGAGTTCGCCGCCGAGCAGCTGCGCCCGGCCGCCGCGGACGCCGACGCCAAGCTCGAAGCCCCGGAAGGCCTGCTGAGCCGGGCCGCCGAGCTGGGCATCAGCCTGGTCGGCATCCCCGAGGAGCTGGGCGGCGTCGGCACCGAACGCTCGGTCGTCACCAACGCGCTGGTCGCGGAGGCCCTCGCGCACGGCGACCTCGGGCTCGCGGTCGCGGTGCTCGCGCCGTCCGCGGTCAGCACCGCGCTGGTCAGCTGGGGCGACGAGCAGCAGCAGGCGGACTACCTGCCCGCGTTCGTCGGCGAGAACGTGCCCGCCGCGGCGCTCGCGCTGCAGGAACAGCGGGCGCTGTACGACCCGTTCAAGCCCGCGACGAAGGCTCGCCGCACCCCCAAGGGCTACCAGCTCGACGGCGTGAAGTCGCTGGTTCCGCGGGCGGCGCAGGCGGAGCTGTTCATCGTCTCGACCGACCTCGAAGGCCGCGGCCCGGCGCTGTTCCTCGTCGAGTCGTCGAACGCGGGCGTGACCATCGAGGCCGAGCCGGCGATGGGCCTGCGCGGCGCCGCGACCGGCAAGCTGCACCTCTCGAGCGTCGCACTGCCCGCGGGCGCGCTGCTCGGCGGCGGCAAGCTCGACGTCTTCACCGAGCTCGTCCGGCTTTCGCGGCTGGGCTGGGCGGCGCTGGCCACCGGCACCGCGAAGGCCGTCCTCGACTACGTCGTCCCCTACGTCAACGACCGGACGGCGTTCGGCGAGCCGATCAGCCACCGGCAGGCCGTGGCGTTCTCCGTCGCCGACATCGCGATCGAGCTGGAGGGGCTGCGGCTGGTCACCCTGCGCGCCGCGTCCCTGGCCGAGCAGGGCAAGTCCTACGCCCGCGAGGTCGCGCTGGCCCGGAAGCTGGCCGTGGACAAGGCCATGCAGATCGGCAACGCGGGCGTGCAGCTGCTCGGCGGGCACGGCTTCGTCAAGGAGCACCCGGTCGAGCGCTGGTACCGGGACCTGCGGGCCATCGGCGTCATGGAAGGCGCCGTCCTTCTTTAGGAAAGGGCTTTGAACCGATGATCAACCTGGAAGCTCCCAAGAAGGCCGGCGCGCTGATCAACCAGGCGTACCAGGCCGCGGCCGAGGTGTTCCGGCCGATCTCGCGCAAGTACGACCGCGCGGAGCACACCTACCCCGCCGAGCTCGACATGTTCGCGGCGCTGCTGGACGGCCTGAACTCTTCCGGCGAAGGTGGCGCGGGAGCCGCGGGCGTCCGGCGTTCCGGTTCCGACGACGCCAAGAAGGGCAACCGCAACGGCGCCAACCTGAACGTCGTCCTCGGCACGATCGAGATGTGCTGGGGTGACGTCGGCCTGCTGCTGTCGATGCCGCGCCAGGGCCTGGGCAACGCGGCGATCGGCTCGGTCGCGACCGACGAGCAGCTCAAGCGTTTCTCCGGGCTGTGGGCGGCGATGGCGATCACCGAGCCGTCGTGCGGTTCGGACTCGGCCGCGATCACGGCGACCGCGCGTCTCGACGGTGACGACTACGTGCTCAACGGCGAGAAGATCTTCGTGACGTCGGGCGAGCGCGCGGACGCGGTCGTGGTGTGGGCGACGCTGGACAAGACGAAGGGCCGCGCGGCGATCAAGTCGTTCGTGGTCGAGAAGGGCACGCCGGGCTTCGAGGTGGTGCGCGTCGAGCACAAGCTCGGCATCCGCGCGTCGGACACCGCGGTGCTGCGCTTCGAGAACTGCCGTGTCCCCGCGGAGAACCTCTTGGGCACGCCGGAAATCGACACGGCCAAGGGTTTCGCCGGCGTCATGCAGACGTTCGACAACACCCGCCCGCTGGTGGCGGCGATGGCGATCGGCGTCGCGCGGGCGGCGCTGGAGGAAACGCGGCGGATCCTGACCGACGCGGGCGTGGTCATCGACTACGACCGCCCGGCACACACCCAGCACGCGGCGGCGGCGGAATTCATCCGCCTGGAAGCGGACTACGAGTCGGCGTACCTGCTGACGCTCGAGTCGGCGTGGATGGCGGACAACCGCAAGCCGAACTCGCTGCAGGCGTCGATGGCGAAGGCCAAGGCCGGCCGCTCGGTGGTGGACATCGCGCTGAAGTGCGTCGAGCTGACCGGGGCTTACGGCGAGGAGTCGCTGCTGGAGAAGTGGGCCCGGGACGCGAAGATTCTCGACATCTTCGAGGGGACCCAGCAGATCCAGCAGCTGATCGTGGCCCGCCGAGTGCTGGGGAAGACTTCCGCTCAGCTCAAGTAAGCGAAAGCCGTGAAGGCCTCCTTACCGGCTCTTATGGCCGGGAAGGGGGCCTTCACGGCTTTCGGAGCGAGATGCGCCGGGTAACCGCGATGGCGCACGTCCGGCGAGGTCACTCCGACGCGGCGATCCGGTCGTCGAGGAACTCGTCCAGGTAGCGCCACGTCGTGCCGCGCGCCTTGCGGCCGGTCAGGACGCCCAGGTGCCCGCCCGGCGCGGTCTTGAAGCGGACCTCGGGCGCGTTGTCCAGCAGCTCCACCACGCGCTCCACCGACGCCTGGGGCGCGATCGTGTCGTTCTGGCCCGCCACCACCAGCGTCGGGACCTTCACCGTCGACAGGGAGATCACCCGGCCGTTCAGGTCCACCTTGCCCTCCGCCAGGTCGTTCGTGCGGAACAGGCGGTGGTACAGCTGGCCGAACGTGCGGCCCGGGTAGGCGTACATGTTGTCCATGAAGTGGTCCACCGCCTCGATCTGGGCCAGGTAGTCCCGGTCGTCGAGGTTCTTGAGGATCGCGATCGGCTTCGTGATCTCCTTGCTGATGCCCGTCGCCTTGAACACGCGGCTGACCAAATAGGACGGTGCGCCGCCGAACGCGCGGTAGATCGGCGTCAGCAGGTGGCCGCCCGTCAGGTCGACCAGCGGGCGGAACGGGGCGACGATCGGGATCGCCGTGAAGTCCACCGGGGAACCGATCGCCGTGATCGACGCGATCGGCAGGTCCGGCTGGTCGGCGTTCACCAGCAGCGAGAAGATCCCACCGAGCGACCACGACACCAGGTGCACGGCCTGGCCGCCGTTGTCGGCGCTGACCTTGCGGATCGCGCGCGGCAGCACCTCGTCGATCCAGTGCTCGATGCCCAGCCGGCGGTCGGAGAACGCGACCATGCCGTAGTCGACGAGGTAGGCGTTGCGGCCGGCCTCGACGAGGTGCTCGATGAGGCTGCAGCCGCGGCGCAGGTCGAAGCAGATCGCCGGCGCGGCCAGCGGCGGCACCAGCAGGATCGGCGGCCCCGACACCGGACGGCTGCTGTGCGTCATCCGGTACACCGAGCGGTTCGGGCCCTGGTCGATCAGCACCCGCGGCATCGGGCGGAGATCGGCGACCCCGCCGTGCAGCACCTTGCCGACCACGTTCGACGCCGCGGCGGCCAGCCGTGCGGGCGGTGAAGCCATTTCTCTTGCCTCCTGGAGGTCCCCCGGGGATTCCAGGCAATCTTGCCAGTGCGGACGCGCGCGGCTCAACATCACCACACCTGCAAGCACCCGGCAAGCACGTCCAATTCGGACAGTCGCTAGGCCGTCCGAGCTACTCCGGGCCCGCCCCGGGAGCGCTCTCCGCGGCCCGCGCCTCGTACGCCGCACGAGCCGGGGAATGGGCCGCTGAAGCCAAAAGCTGGTCCGCTTTCAACGTCCGCGCGAGCCTTTCGGCGGCCCGTCGCGGCAACAGTCCCGTGAGTTTGCCCATAGGACCCAGTGACCGGGGCACGAAGACGTCGAACTTCGGCTTCCGCAGTGTGCCGACGATGGCGTCGGCGACGTCTTCCGGGCTCGCGGACTTGAACAGCTTCGCCTCGCCGAGGCCGCTCGCGAGCTCGGTCCGCACGATCGCGGGCATCACGCAGGAGACGTGCACGCCGGAGCCGTGCAGCTCCAGGTGCACGGCCTCGGACAGCCCGACGACGGCGTGCTTGGTCGCGCAGTACGTCGCCGCGCCCGGAAAGCCCGCTTTGCCGGCGAACGACGCGACGTTGACGATGTGCCCGCTGCGGCGCGGGCGCATCCGCTTCATCGCTTCGCGGGTGCCGTGGATGACGGCGTGCAGGTTGATCTCGAGCTGCCGCCGGGTCGTCGCGTCGCTCTCCTCCTCGAGGCCGGCGAGCGGCATGATCCCGGCGTTGTTGATCAGCACGTCGATGCGGCCGTGCCGGCGTTCGACCTCGTCGAGGAACTCGGTGAAACCGCGGATGTCGGTGACGTCCAGCGGCAGCGCGTCGGCGCCCAGCTCACCGGCCGTCTTCTCGGCCCGGACCTGGTCGAGGTCACCGATCACCACCCGCGCGCCCAGCCGGGCCAGCGCCGACGCGGTCGCCGCGCCGATCCCCTGCCCGCCGCCGGTGATGACGACGACCTTGCCCGCGAGATGCTCGGCCATGGCGGCTCCTTCGTCTGTTGGCAACGCGTCAACAGTGTCGCTCGCCGGCCGCGATCGCGCTACCCCACGCGCTGCTCCAGCACCTGACCGGTCCAGCCGTCGACGTCGAACCGCACGGTCGGCTTGAAGCCCTGGCTCTCGTAGTAGCGCTGCAGGTCGCCGTCGCCGCCGGCCCAGCAGTCGACGCGCACGAGGTCGATGCCGCGGCGCTTGGCCTCGTCGAGCGCGTACTCGACGAGCCGCCCGCCGACGCGCTGCCCGGCGAACCGCCGGGAGGTGATCAGCAGCCGCACGTATAGCTCACGCTCGTCGACGGCCGGCACGTGCGGGTCGTGCTCCTCGGAGACGATCAGCGCGCCCGCTGGCTCGCCGCCGACCATCGCGATGCGCAGCCCGGGGTCGGCGACCATGCCTTCGACCCGCTCGACGCGCTTCGGGACGACGCTCCACGGCTCGGTCCCCCACTGCTTCGAGCTGCCCCGGGCGACCAGCCACTCGACGGCTTCGTCGAAGAAGCGCAGCAGGATGTCGACGTCCCCGGGGTCACCCGATCGGATGACGGTGTTGTCCATGCCCCCTGTTTACCGGACCGAGGGCACGCGCGTGCGGCCTTCGGCGAAGGCGAACAGCTCAGCCGACGCCGAGGTGGCGCGAGATCAGCATCTTCTGGACCTCGCTCGTCCCCTCGCCGATCTCCAGGATCTTGGCGTCGCGGTAGAAGCGGCTCACCGGGTACTCGTTCATGAACCCGTAGCCGCCGAAGATCTGCGTCGCGTCGCGCGCGTTGTCCATCGCGGCGTTCGAGGCCACCAGCTTGGCGATCGACGCTTCCTTCTTGAACGGCTCGCCGCGCAGCATCTTCGACGCCGCCTGGTAGTACGCCAGGCGGGCTGTGTGCGTGCGGACCTCCATGTCGGCGATCTTGAACTGGATCGCCTGGTACTCGCCGATGCGCTTGCCGAACGCGACGCGGTCCTTCACGTACCCCAGGCACTCGTCGACGCAGCCTTGCGCCAGGCCCACCGACAGCGCGGCGATCGCGACGCGGCCTTCGTCCAAAATGGACAAGAACTGGGCGTACCCGCGGCCGCGCGTGCCGACCAGGTTCGCCAGCGGGACGTGGACGTCCGAAAAGGACAGTTCGTGGGTGTCCGAGCAGTTCCAGCCGACCTTCGAGTACTTCGGCGCGACCTCGAAGCCCGGCGTCCCCGACGGGATGAGGATCGCCGAGATCTCCTTGCGGCCGTTCTCCATCACGTCCGTCACGGCGGTGACCGTGACCAGGCGGGTGATGTCCGTACCCGAGTTCGTGATGAACGCCTTGCTGCCGTTGACGACCCAGTCGTCGCCGTCCTGACGCGCTCGCGTGCGGGTCGCGCCCGCGTCCGAACCGCCGCCCGGCTCCGTCAGGCCGAAGCCGCCCAAGGCCGTGCCCTCGCACAGCGACGGCAGCCACTTTTCCTTCTGCTCCTGCGTGCCGAAGCGGTAGATCGGCATCGCGCCGAGGGAAACGCCCGCCTCCAGCGTGATCGCGACCGACGAGTCGACGCGGGCGAGTTCTTCCAAGGCCAGGCACAGCGCGAAGTAGTCGCCGCCCATGCCGCCGAACTCCTCCGCGAACGGCAGGCCGAACAGGCCCATCTCGCCCATCTTCGCGACGATCTCGTACGGGAACTCTTCCTTCTCGTACAGCGCGCCGATCACCGGCGCCACCTCGGCGTGCGCGAAGTCCTCGACCGTCTTGCGTAGGGACTCGTACTCCTCGTCCAGGCGGAAGTCGATCACTGCTGCTCCTCTTGAGGCTTCACTGTGCTGATCGTTACTAATCCGACCACAGTCACGGCTGAATGCTACTTTTGGCCGGATTGGTAACTATGGCAAGGGTTTCGTCGAGCGCGACCTGCTGGCCGGCCCGGACGGGAAGTTCGCTGACCACGCCGTCGATCGGCGCGGTGACCGTGTGCTCCATCTTCATCGCCTCGACGACCAGCAGCGGCGTCCCGGCACGCACGACGTCACCCGCGGCCACCTTGACGACGAGCACGGTGCCCGGCATCGGGCTGACGACCGGCCCGGCCCCGGCGGCCTCGCCGCGTGACGAGAGCACGAACTCCTGCTCCCCGAAGGGAAAGCTCTGACCGTCGCGAGCCAGCCACACTGTCCGATCAGGACCGGACGCGTGCCGGTACCGGTGGAACACGCCGCCCTGGCGAACCTCCAGCAGGGACTCGTCACGGCGAGCCGAGACGCGCACCGGCGCCGCGTCGTCGAGGAAGACGGTCGCCGCAGCAGGCGTGCCCTCCACTCGCACCACGGCCGACGTCTGGCCGGACCTCAGCCGGAACGTCACGCCGCCGGCCGCGCCCATCCGCCAGCCGTCCGGCACGTCCCACGGGTCCACAACGGAACCCGACGGCTGCAGCTCCAGCAGGCGGTCCAACGCGGCCGCGACGAAGAACTCCGCGGACACCTCCGACGAGACCAATGCGGACAGACGACGGTCGACCAGTTCGGTGTCGAGACGTCCGGACCGCACGTCCTCGTCCGCCAGCAATCCCCGCAGGAACGCGGTGTTCGTGCCGACGCCCAGCACCGCCGTGTCGGCCAGCGCCCGGTCGAGCCGGTGCAACGCGGCCGCGCGGTCCGGGCCCCAGGCGATGACCTTGGCCAGCATCGGGTCGTAGTTCGAGCCGATCACCGCGCCGGGCGCCAGCCACGAGTCGACGCGCACGCCGTCACCGGACGGCTCGTGCACGGCCAGCACCGTGCCGCCGGTCGGGATGAACCCGCGCGCCGGGTCCTCGGCGTACACCCGCGCTTCGACGGCGTGGCCACGCAGGGAAACGTCCGACTGCGCGACGGAAAGCCGTTCGCCGGCGGCGACGCGGACCTGCCACTCGACGAGGTCGAGGCCGGTGACCAGCTCGGTGACCGGGTGCTCGACCTGCAGCCGGGTGTTCATCTCCATGAAGAAGAACTCGTCCGGGTTGTGCGCCGACATGATGAACTCGACCGTGCCCGCGCCGACGTACCCGACCGAGCGCGCCGCCTCGGCGGCCGCCGTGCCCATCTTGTCGCGGGTCGCCTCGTCGAGCAGCACCGACGGCGCTTCCTCGATGATCTTCTGGTGCCGCCGCTGCAGGCTGCACTCGCGCTCGCCGAGGTGGATCACGTGCCCGAACGTGTCGGCCATGACCTGGATCTCGATGTGCCGCGGGGTCGTGACGAACCGCTCGATCAGCAGGGTGTCATCCCCGAAGGAACTCTTGGCCTCGCGCCGCGCCGACTCGATGGCCTCGTCCAGCTCATCGGGAGCGTGGACCAGCCGCATGCCCTTGCCACCACCGCCGGCGGACGGCTTGATCAGCAGCGGGTACCCGACCTCGGCCGCGGCAGAAGCGAACCCGCCGGCCGGGATGTCCACATCGGACGCTCCGGGCACGACCGGGACGCCGGCCTTCGACACCGTCGCCTTGGCGCGGATCTTGTCGCCCATGGCGTCGATCGCGGCGACCGGCGGGCCGATGAACACCAGCCCGGCGTCCTCGCAGGCCCGCGCGAACGCGGCGTTCTCGGCCAGGAAGCCGTACCCCGGGTGCACCGCCTGCGCGCCCGAAGAAACGGCAGCGTCCACAATGGCCGGAATGGACAGGTAGCTGCGAGCGGCTTCGGCGGGCCCGATCCGGACGGCGGTGTCCGCCTCGTGGACGTGCCGCGCCTCGGCGTCGGCGTCGCTGTAGACGGCGACGGCGCGGATGCCGAGGTCACGCAGCGTGCGGATGACCCGCACCGCGATCTCGCCACGGTTCGCGACCAATACTGAGTCGAACATGATCACATCCGGAAGACGCCGTAGTTGACATCGGACAAGGGAGCGTTCGCCGCGGTCGAGAGCGCGAGACCGAGGACCGTGCGGGTGTCGGCCGGGTCGATCACGCCGTCGTCCCACAGCCGCGCGGTGGAGTAGTACGGGCTGCCCTGCGCCTCGTACTGTTCGCGGATCGGGTCCTTGAACGTCTCTTCGTCCTTTGTGGACCATTCGCCGCCGCGCCCCTCGATGGAGTCGCGGCGGACCGTCGAGAGCACCGACGCCGCCTGCTCGCCGCCCATCACCGAGATCCGCGCGTTCGGCCACATCCACAGGAACCGCGGCGAGTACGCCCGGCCGCACATCGAGTAGTTGCCGGCCCCGAACGAGCCACCGATCACGACGGTCAGCTTCGGCACCCGCGCGCAGGCCACCGCGGTGACCATCTTCGCGCCGTGCTTGGCGATGCCGCCGGCCTCGTACGCCTTGCCGACCATGAAGCCGGTGATGTTCTGCAGGAACAGCAGCGGGATCGAGCGCTTGTCGCACAGCTCGATGAAGTGCGCGCCCTTCATCGCGGACTCGGCGAACAGGACGCCGTTGTTCGCGACGATGCCGACCGGGTGGCCGTGGATCCGAGCGAACCCGGTGACCAGCGTCGAGCCGTACTCCTTCTTGAACTCGCCGAACCGGCTGCCGTCGACGATCCGCGCGATCACCTCGCGCACGTCGTACGGCGTGCGCGAGTCGGCCGGCACCACGCCGTACAGCTCGTTGGGGTCGACGGCCGGTGCTTCGGTTGGCAGGACGTCCCACGGGCGCGGCGTGCGCGGCCCGAGCGTCGAGACGATCGAGCGGACGATCCGCAGCGCGTGCGCGTCGTCGTCGGCCAGGTGGTCGGTGACGCCGGACTGGCGCGAGTGGACGTCGCCGCCGCCCAGCTCCTCGGCCGTGACGACCTCGCCGGTCGCGGCCTTCACCAGCGGCGGGCCGCCGAGGAAGATCGTGCCCTGGTTCCGGACGATCACGGCCTCGTCGCTCATCGCCGGGACGTACGCGCCGCCCGCGGTGCACGAACCGAGCACCGCGGCGATCTGCGGGATGCCGCGCGCGGACATCGTCGCCTGGTTGTAGAAGATCCGGCCGAAGTGTTCACGATCCGGGAATACCTCGTCCTGCCGCGGCAGGAACGCGCCGCCGGAGTCCACCAGGTAGACGCACGGCAGGTTGTTGTGCAGCGCGACCTCCTGGGCGCGCAGGTGCTTCTTCACCGTCATCGGGTAGTACGTGCCGCCCTTGACGGTGGCGTCGTTGGCGACGATCACGCACTCGCGTCCGGAGACGCGCCCGATCCCGGTGATGATGCCGGCCGACGGCGCTTCGTCGTCGTACAGTCCGTTCGCGGCCAGCGGCGACAGCTCGAGGAACGGCGAACCCGGGTCCAGCAGCGTGTCGACGCGGTCGCGCGGGAGCAGCTTGCCGCGTTCGACGTGCCGGGTGCGCGACTTCTCCGGGCCGCCGAGGCGGGCGCTCGAGAGGCGTTTGCGGAGGTCTTCGACCAGCTCCGCGTGGGATGTGGCGTTGCGGGCGTAAGCCTCGCTGTCCGGGGCAGCAGACGTCCCCAGAGCCGGCGTGTCCATGGGCTCCCTCGAAGTTAGCGGTCGTTAACCTCCGTCCCGATGTTAGCGACCGCTAACCTGACTGTCCAGTCACCCGGACGCCGTGAAGGCCACCCCGGACGCACCGGGATGGCCTTCACGACCGGAGGGGACCGGGTTCAGCCGATGGCACCCCGAAGCGGGGCGTAGTAGCCGCCGGACTGGCCGGCCGCCGTCGGGTGGTACGACTCGATGACCGGCCAGGTGAGGCTGTGCAGGTAGTCGCCGGCCGAGGAGCAGATGTTGTGGCCGGTGAACGCCGGCCGGACGTCGACGAACGTCGCGCCCGCCGCCGCCGCCCGCGACGCCGTCACCGACGCCAGCGTGTCGGCGCCCGAGTTGATCGCGGTGCGCTTGGTGTCGCTCAGCCCGACCCAGCAGGAGCCGGGCACGGTGTAGAAGCGCGGGTAGGACAGGACGACGAGCCGCGCGCTCGGCGCCTTCGCCTTGATCGCGTTGTAGGTGTTCGTCAGCAGCGCCGGGAGGGTGTTGTTGACGTAGGTCTTCGCGGTGTTGACGCGGTTGGTGCAGTCCGCGTCGCTGCCGAGGGTGCAGGTCTGGATCACGTCGGTGAAGCCGGCGTCGTTGCCGCCCACGGTGACGGTGACCAGGGTCGCGTTGGCGGGGATCGAGTTGGCCTGGCCGATGACGTCCGGCGTCTTGGCGCCGGAACAGGCCAGGAACGTGAGCGCCGTGCCGGCGTGGGCGTTGGTCCACAGCTGGGCGTAGGCGTTCGAGCTGCGGTAACAGCTCCCGGAGCTGCCGTAGCTGCCGGCCCCGACCCCGGAGGAGTAGGAGTCGCCGAGCGCGGCGTAGACGGCCCCGGCGGCATGAGCGGTGCCCACGACGCCGAGGGTGGACAGGGCGACGGCACCCAGTGCTGTGGTCAGCCGCAGGAGAAAACGTCGCGCGGTACGGATCGGAACCCCCATGGGCCACTCCTTTGTGACAGAACCGACAGTAAAAGCACACCAGGTGAGGCCTTCACAAGGAAGAGCGGTTACTCGCAAGTAATCCTCTTGGCCCAAGACTTAAGTCGTGATCCGCTGTTAGCGCTCGCTAACCGGCCCGCTCTAATATGGCCGGATGCCGGCGAACCCGACCCCCCTCGTGAACGGCGAGAAGGCGAACAGACGCGAACAGATCATGTCCGCGGCCGCCGAGTTGTTCGCCCACCACGGCTTCCACGGCGTCGGCATCGACGACATCGGCGCCGCGGTCGGCATCTCCGGCCCGGCGCTCTACCGCCACTTCCGCAGCAAGGACGCCATCCTCGGCGAGATGCTGAACTCGATCAGCCGCTACCTGCTCGACGGCGGCACCGCGCGGGCGAGCCGGCCCGGCGAACCGGACGACACGCTGAGCGGACTGGTCCGGTTCCACGTCGATTTCGCGCTCGAGCACCCGGCGCTGATCACCGTCCAGGAGCGCAACCTCGCGAACCTCACCGACACCGACCGCAAGCAGGTGCGCGCGCTGCAGCGGCAATACGTCGAAGTGTGGGTCCGCGCGATCCGCGACGCGCTGCCGGAGCTGGGCGAACGGCAGGCGCGATCGGCGGCGCACGCCGTGTTCGGACTGATCAACTCGACGCCGTACAACCGCCATCTCGGTGATGCCGAACTCGCGGAACTGCTCTGCCGCCTCGCGCTGGGCGCGTTGCGCGCGGCCGGATGACCGACCCGGATCAAGGTATCCCCACGAGCGCCGTCGCTGGTGTTTGATGGGGCACGTGGACCCGGACTGGAGCGAGCCGGAACGGCAGCTCGTAGAGAAGGCGCAGCGCGCGTTGACCGCGCTGAGCCTCGGCAACGACGCCGTGGCGCTCGGCGAGCTCGCCCCGACGGCCGCCGAACCGCAGGCCCGCGCGGACGAGACCAAGGACCTGATGCTGCTGTTGTTCGGCGAGTGCAGCGCGATGGTCTCCACCCTGGGCGACGGCGGCAGTGCGCCGGTCAAGGTCCAGGTCTTCGACGAGGACGGCGAAGAGGTCTCGATCGACCAGGCCGACCCGCCGGTGCGGACGGCCGTGCGGACGCTGCTCGCCGAGGTGCACGGCAACACCGAGGCGGCGCAGGAGCAGGTCGAGATCGCCCTGGCCAACGCGGCGCCCGACGAGGTCGACAGCCTGGTGCTGCAGGCCCTGCGCTGGACGATCCGGCTGTCGGTGGAGTGCCTGGACCGCGACCTGCCGGTGGCGCCCTGGATCTCGGAAGCCGTCTCGGACTGAGGCGTCACTTTCATAGGGAAAGATGCGCCTCGACCCGGCGGCGACGCATCTTTCCCTACGAAAGTGACGCGTCTACGCCGGGCGCAAGGAGCGCACGATCGGGGTCAGGTACAGCTCCGCGACGCGACGGCGTTCGACGTCGTCGTCCACCGGCAGCACCGTCTCGGGTGTCAGCACCAGGGAGACCACGATCCGGATGAGCAGCTCGGCCATGCCGTCGATGTCGTCGTCCGGCAGGCTCAGGCGGCCCGCGGCGACCTCCGCGCGGAAGTGCGTCGCGATCCGGGCTCGCGCGGCCGCGAACAGGCCGCCGGCCTGCACCGTCAGGTGCGGCAGGATCAGCTCCGGTTCGGTGCGCAGCAGGCGGTTGAGCAGCCGGTGCCCCCGCAGGTACACCAGGGAGAAGCTCAACCCCTCGATGAGCTTCTCCTCCGGCGTCGGCTGCGCTTCGAGGACGGCGTCGACCTTCGTCAGGAACCGCTTCATCTCCCGCAGGATCAGCGCGTTGAGCAGCTGGTCCTTCTTCGGGAAGTACCGGTAGATCGTCACGCGCGAGAGCCCGACGCGGCGCGCGACGTCGTCCACGGTGAACCGGCGCAGCCCGAAGTCCTCGGCCTGGGTCAGGGCCGCGCCCATGATCCGTTCGGACGTCTCGTCACCGGGCAGCTCGGCGTCAAGCGCGTGCTGCAGGAGGTTGCGCATGGGGCAACCCTAGGCTGCTTTACAACTTGACGGAACTTGTTTCATGCGTTCTCCTGTTTCAGGACACGGGGAGGCACGCATGGGTGATCGTGAAGCGACGGCCGAGAGGCTGCTCAAGTCGAGCGCCCGGCTCTCCTACGACCCGGACGTCGACGTCCACTGGGCCGCGCCGCTGAACGAGGACCAGTTCTTCATCCCCGAACGGCTGGTTTCGCTGTACGGCACGCGGTTGTGGGACACGCTGACGCGCGCGCAGCGGATCGAGCTGTCGCGCCAAGAGCTGGTCAACACCGTCAGCGTCGGCATCTGGTTCGAGATCATCCTGATGCAGATGTTGCTGCGCGCGTCCTACCGGCAGGACCCGACGACGCGGCACGTGCACTACGCGCTGACCGAGGTCGCCGACGAATGCCGGCACTCCACGATGTTCGCGACGCTGATCGAGCGCGTCGGCGGCCGGCCCTACCGCAACAACCGCTGGCTGCAACGGTCCGCGCAGACGTTGCCGTTGATCCTGCACGGGCCCGCGATGTGGGTGGCCACGCTGATCGGCGAAGAGATCTTCGACGCCCTGCAGCGCGAGCACCTCGACGACGAGTCGGTGCAGCCGGTGGTGCGTGCGGTGATGCGGATCCACGTCACCGAAGAGGCGCGGCACGTCCGCTACGCGCGCGACGACCTGGTCCGTTCGCTGGCCGATGCGCCGAGGTGGCGCAAGGAGTTCACGCGCATTGTCGTTGCCGCGGGCGCGTTGCTGATGTCGCGGCTGCTGTCCCGGCCGCGGCAGTACCAGCGCGCCGGGCTCGACCCCGCGGTGGCCGTCGCGGCCGCGCGGTCGAGCGCGCACCGGCGGGAGACGCTCTCCTTCGGTGCCCGGAAGCTGGTGCGGTTCCTGCGGGAGAACGACCTGATCGGCGGGCCGAGCGCGGTGCTCTGGCGCCGCGCCGGGATGCTCTAGGAGGGAAAGCCATGGCACTCAAGGATCTTCTCGTCGCCGGCACCGGCCGTCTCGCGGACCGGATCAGCACGGCCGGCGACGAGGCGGGCGAGCGCGCCGACGACGTCGCCTGGCGGGTGGCGAAGCTGTCCGACAAGGCGGCCGAGCGCCTCGGCGACGTCGCGGCCGGCGCGTCCCGCCGGGTCGCGAACCGCTTGGTGCGGCTGGGCGAACGGGTCGCGGGCCGCTAGCCCAGCAACGCCTTCACCAGCGCGGCGATCTGCTCGGTCTCGATGAGGAACGAGTCGTGGCCGTACGGCGACGTCACCACCGCAGGCTCCGTCGTGCCCTTGATCCCGGCCGCGATCTCCGCCGACTGGTACAGCGGGTAGAGCCGGTCGCTGTCCACCCCGCCGATCACCGCGCGAGCCGTCGCGCGCCCGAGCGCCGCCGCGACGCCGCCGCGGTCGCGGCCGACGTCGTGGGTGTTCATCGACTCCGTCAGGACCAGGTAGCTGTTCGCGTCGAACCGGCCGGCCAGCTTCTCCGCGTGGTGGTCCAAATAGGACTCGACGGCGAACCGCCCACCCCGCAACGGATCCTCGCCGCGCTGGTAGTTCCGGCCGAACCGATCGGCCAGCTCCGGCTCGCTGCGGTAGGTCACGTGCGCGATCCGCCGCGCGACGCCGAGGCCGCGGTACGGCCCGGCCGGCGCCGAGTAGTAGTCACCGCCGTGCCAGTCCGGGTCGGCGCGGATCGCGTGCAGCTGCGGGGCCGCCCAGGCGATCTGCTCGGCCGACGCGCGCGCCGTCGACGCCAGGACCAGCACCGTCGCCACCCGCGAGGGCAGCGAAACCGCCCACTCGAGCGCGCGCATCCCGCCCATGGACCCGCCGACGACGGCCGCCCAGCGCGTGATCCCGAGCGCGTCGGCCAGCACGGCCTCGGTCGCGACCTGGTCCCGGACCGTCACGACCGGGAAGCGGCTGCCCCACGGCGTCCCGTCGGGATCGGGTGAGGACGGCCCGGTCGAGCCCTGGCAGCCGCCGAGCACGTTGGGGACCACAACGAAGAACTCCTTGGTGTCCAAGGCTTTCCCGGGCCCGATCAGGCCGTCCCACCAGCCCGCGCTGGGGTGGCCGCGCTCCGCTGGGCCGGCGGCGTGGCTGTCGCCGGTCAGCGCGTGCTCGACGAGGATCGCGTTGGACGCGTCGGAGTTCGGCGTCCCCCACGTCTCGTAGGCCAGGGTGTACCCGGGCAGCACACCACCGGCCTCGAGCGTGAGCTCGGGGCCGGTGACGAACTGCCTGCGGCCTGGCGGATCACCGATCCGCCAGGCCCCGGTGACGGGCTCAGCCGTCACAGATCCGCCTTGGCCGCCCGGAATCCGGCCTCCAGGTCGGCCTTGAGGTCCTCGATGCCCTCCAGCCCGACGGCGAGCCGGACCAGGCCCGGCGTCACGCCGCTGGCCAGCTGCTCCTCCGGGGAGAGCTGGCTGTGCGTGGTCGACGCCGGGTGCACGATCAGGCTGCGGACGTCACCGATGTTCACCAGCTGGCTGTGCAATTCGGTGCCGTCGACGAACTTCCGGCCCGCCGCGACACCGCCGCGCAGGTCGAACGACAGGACCGCGCCCGCGCCGCGCGGCAGGTACTTCTGCGCCGCGGAGTAGAACGGGCTGGACGGCAGGCCCGCGTAGTAGACCTTCTCGACCTCGTCGCGCTGCTCGAGCCACTCGGCGAGCGCCTGCGCGTTCGACACGTGCCGCTCGATGCGCAGCGACAGCGTCTCGATGCCCTGCAGGATCAGGAAGCTGTTCAGCGGCGAGATCGCCGCGCCGGTGTCGCGCAGGATCTGGACGCGCGCCTTGGCCGCGTACGCGCCCGGGCCGAGCGCCTCCCAGTACTTGAGACCGTGGTAGCTCGGATCCGGCTCGTTGAAGCCCGGGAACTTCGCCGCGTCCTTGCCGAAGTCGAACGTGCCGCCGTCGACCAGCACGCCGGCGACCGTGGTGCCGTGGCCGCCGAGGTACTTCGTCGCCGAGTGGACGACGATGTCGGCGCCGTGCTCGATCGGGCGCAGCAGGAACGGCGTCGGCACGGTGTTGTCGACGACCAGCGGGACACCGGCCTCGTGCGCGGTGTCGGCGACCCCGCGGACGTCGAGGACGTTGCTGCCCGGGTTGGCCAGCGTCTCGGCGAAGAACAGCTTCGTGTTCGGGCGGACGGCGGCGCGCCACTGCTCGAGGTCGTCCTGGTCCTCGACGAACGAGACCTCGATGCCCAGCTTCGGCAGCGTGTAGTGGAAGAGGTTGTACGTGCCGCCGTAGAGCGACGGGCTGGAGACGAAGTGGTCGCCCGCGTTGGCCAGGTTGAGGATCGCCGCGGTGGTGGCGGCCGAACCGGACGCGAACGCGAGCGCCGCGACGCCGCCTTCGAGCGCGGCGACCCGCTGCTCCAGGACGTCCTGGGTCGGGTTCATGATCCGCGTGTAGATGTTGCCCGGCTCGGCCAGGCTGAACAGGTCGGCGCCGTGCTGGCTGTCGCGGAAGACGTACGACGTCGTCTGGTAGATCGGCGTCGCCCGCGCGCCCGTCGCTGGATCCGGCGCGGCGCCCGCGTGGATCTGCGTGGTCTCGAAGGACCACGCCGAGGTGTCGTCCGCGCTCATCGGTTCTCCTTGCGGCTCAAGGGGGTGCTGGAGGGCTGCTTGTCCGAAGCTACTTCGGCCGAACGGAGTACCCAACCGTTCCCACGTCCTGGGAGACACGCTACCCGGGGTTGCTGTCGAGAATTATCTTGCGGATCGAATCTCTTTGTACCTAAAATACTTTTACAGGGAGACTTCACGGGAGGTAGTCATGGCGGAACGGACACAGGTGCTGGTCGTGGGGGCCGGGCTCGGCGGGCTGTCGGCGTCGATGTTCCTGGCGCGGGAAGGAGTGGACGTGCTGACGGTCGAGCGGCACACCGGAACGTCGGTCCACTCGCGAGCGTCCGGGCAGAACTGGCGCACGATGGAGCTGTTCCACTGGGCGGGCATCGACGACGACGTGCTGCACGCGAGCCCGAGGGCGTCGCAGGGCCTGCGGATCACGGTCGCGACCAGCCTGGCCGGCCAGGTCTTCCACCGGCTCATGGAGGACGGCAGCGAGTTCGACGTCTCGGCCACGACCACGATGCCGCACGGCATGGCCGGGCAGGACGTCGTCGAGCCGATCCTGCTGGCGGCCGCGGAGAAGGCGGGCGCGCGCGTCCGGTTCCGGACCGAGCTGGCCGAGTTGGAGCAGGACGACGACGGCGTCACCGCGACGCTGCGGCACCGCGACTCCGGCGAGGAGACGGTGGTGCGCGCGGACTACGTCGTCGCGGCCGACGGCGGGCGCAGCGGGATCCGGCAGCTGCTGGGCATCCCGACCGAGGGCCTGGACGGGCTCAGCCACTGCCTGGGCGTGGTGTTCGACGCCGACCTCGGCGACCGCGTCAAGGCGGGCGTGACCGATCTCTTCTACCTGCAGAACCCGGAGTTCACGGCCGGGCTGTCGAACACCGACGTCGCCGGCCGGTACGTCTTCGCCCCGGACTACCACCCGGAACGCGGCGAGAGCCCGGACGACTTCGGCCACGACCGGCTGGTCGCGATGATCCGCACCGCCACCGACCTGCCCGAGCTCGACCCGAAGATCGTCTGGACGGGCTCGTGGGAGATCGCCGCGCGGATCGCGGAGCGGTTCCGCGCCGGCCGCGTCTTCCTGGCCGGCGACGCGGCGAAGGTGACTCCGCCGTCGGGCGGCCAGGGCGGCAACACCGCGGTCGGCGACGGCGCGGACATCGCGTGGAAGCTCGCCTCGGTCCTCCGCGGCGACGCGGGCGACGCGCTGCTGGACACCTACGAGGCCGAGCGGAAGCCGATCGCGCGGATGATTGTCGACATGTCGCTGCACAACCTGAAGCAGCGCATGCACCCCGACCTGGACGTCTCCGGCTTGACGAAGGCCGAGGACCCGCTGGCGGCGGTCCTCGGCTTCCGCTACCGCTCGACGGCCGTGCTGCCGGAGGAGCCGGACGACGGCGCACGCGTCGAAGACGTCCACACGCCGACCGGACGGCCCGGGTTCCGCGCGCCGGGCATGGCGTCCACAGTGGACTTGCTGGGCCATTCCTGGGTCCTGCTGTGCGCCGGCGACGCCTCGCGGTGGACGGCCGCCGCCGACGTCGACTGCCACGCCATCGAGGGCGAGGAGTTCGCGGCGAAGTACGGGCTGGCCCCGGGAGGCGCATCCCTGGTCCGCCCGGACGGCATCGTCGCGTGGCGCGCGAAGGAACCGGTCGACGACCCGGCGGCCGAGCTGCGCCGAGTCCTGGACGCGGTCTTGTCGCGTTAGCCGGTCTGCCGCGGCTTGTCGTGAGTGTTTAGGGCGGTTAGAACCGCCCTAAACACTCACGACCGGGCCGGCACCCAGTGGAAGGGCGCCGGGCCGCAGCCAGCGAGCGTCAGTTCGTCAACGGCCCCGGAACCCTCAGATGTGTGCGTCGACTCGGACGAACGGGGCTACGGCCGGATCCGGCACCTGGTGATCCGGGCGGGCGGCCGCGGTCTGCTTCGGCCAGAATGAGGCCGTGGTGTCGGTGCGCAGCGTGGTCGACCGGGTGGGGCCGACGCTGCTCCACGCGCTCCAGGTGCCCGACGACTCGCCCGCCGTCGCCGACGTCGTGATCGCCGAGCCCGGCGGGGGCCTCACCCTCGCCGCCGGGGATCTGGTGCTCGGGGTCGCCACCACCGGGCCCGAAGATGCCGCCGAGCTGGTGAAACATAGCGCCGAACAGGGCGCGGCCGCCGTGCTGCTCAAGCCGCCCGTCGCGGCGAAAACCCAAGTGAAACGGGCCGCGAAGGCCGCCGGGATCGCGTTGATCCAGGTGCACGCGGCGACGTCGTGGGCGCAGCTCGTGTGGCTGCTGCGGACCGTGCTCGACGCGCTCGCCGACGAGTCCGAGAACCTCGAGAACGACACCGGGTCCGGCGACCTGTTCCGGCTCGCCGACGCCGTCGCGTCCGTTGTGGACGCTCCGGTCACCATCGAGGACACCAACTCGCGTGTGCTCGCCTACTCCGCCCGCCAGGACCTCACCGACCCCGCGCGCGTCGCCACGATCATGGGCCGCCGCATCCCGGACGACGTCCTCGCGCGGTTCCGCTCGCGCGGCGTGTTCCGGGAGCTGTCGCGCGGGCGGCAGACGATCTTCGTGCCGGCCCAGCGCGACGGCACGCTGCCGCGGCTGATCGTGCCGATCCGGATGGGCGGGGAGCTGCTCGGCTCGATGTGGGCGGTGGTCGCCGGGCCGGTGTCCGACGAGCGCGCGGCCGCCTTCGCCGACGCCGCCCCGGTCGTCGCGCTGCACCTGCTGCGCCGCCGGGCTTACACGGACGCGCAGCGCCGCGCGTCGGCCGAGCTACTGCGCGGCGTGCTCGAAGGCCGGGCCAACCCGCGCAAGGCGATGGCGGAGCTGGACCTGTCCGACGAGCCGCACCGCGTGGTCGTCATCGAGGTCACCGGCGGCGACGGCCGCGACGCCGAGGGCCTGCGGCTCGCGTTGCTGGAGCGGCTTTCCCAGGGCATCGGCCGCCGTCCGGTGGCGACCGAGCTGGGCGGGCTGCTGTACGCCGTGGTCCCGGACCGCGCCGGCTCCGGTGGCTGGGCCGAGCTGCGCGACGCGCTCGCGACGCAGCCGGCGTCCCGGCGCGGCGGCGCCCCGCGGGCCGCGGCCGGTTCGCCCGGCGAGATCGGCGACCTGTCGACGTCGCGCGCCCAAGCCGACGAAGCGCTCGGCCTGCTGCGCGCGGAAATCCTCGACGAGCGCGTCATCACCTTCGACGAAGCCTGGACGGCGCTGGCGCTGCACCGCGGGGCGACGGCGGCGGTCGCGGCGAAGGTCGCGGAGCTCGGGCCGCTCGGCGCGCTGCGCGCCCACGACGAGACGAGCAAAGCCGGGTACACCGACACGCTCTACGAGTGGCTGCGGCACCCCGGCGACCCGCGCGCGGCGGCGCGCGAGCTGCGGATCCACCCCAACACCCTGCGGTACCGGATGCGGAAGCTGCTGGAGCTGGTCCCGCTGGACCTCGACGACCCCGACGTCCGGCTCGCGCTGATCACCCAGCTGGTGGCGTTGCGCTGGAGCTGAGCCGATCGGCTCAACACGTCACCCATGCACTACTCCGCATGGATCGCGCCGATCGTACGGATTGTCCTTTCCCACCGAAAGAGGGTGGATTCTCGCGATTGTCCGGCGCATTTTCGCTGCACCACCCGCGGTAGCCGGGTCGTCGCAGAGGAGTGTCCATGAGTTTTCGCAGGGCCCTGAAGCTGGGCGCGGTGTCCGCGCTCTCCCTGGTTTCCCTGGCCGTCCCGGGCGCCACGGCCGGGAGCGCCGTCGCGGCGCCGAGCGGCGACTGCTTCACGCCCACCCAGTCCGCGGACCGCAGCAAGGACGGCCACTCCGACAGCCTGTCGCCGGCCGAAGCCGCCCGCGTCGAAGCCGACATGCAGAGCAAGCTGGCCGGCAAGCGCGCCGCGCTGGCGCCCGCGGCGACGTCGATCCCGGTGTACTTCCACGTGATCACCAGCGGCTCGACCGGCAACCTGCCGGCCGCCACGATCACCAAGCAGATCTCGGTGCTCAACAGCGCGTACGGCAGCAAGGGCTTCAGCTTCAGCCTGGTGAGCACGGACTACACGAACAACTCCACCTGGTACAACGGCATCACCGACGGCACGTCCGCCGAGCGCAACATGAAGAACGCGCTGCGCAAGGGCGGCAAGAACGCGCTGAACATCTACACCGCCAACCTCGGTGACGACCTGCTCGGCTGGGCGACGTTCCCGTGGAACTACACCGCGTCGCCGAAGCTCGACGGCGTCGTCATCCTCGACGAGTCCCTCCCGGGCCGCTCGGCGACCAACTACAACGAAGGCGACACGGCGACGCACGAGGTCGGCCACTGGATGGGGCTCTACCACACGTTCCAGGGCGGCTGCTCCGGTTCGGGCGACTACGTCTCCGACACCCCGGCCGAAGCGACCGCGACGTCCGGCTGCCCGGCGAGCAAGAACACCTGCTCGGCGGCGGGCAGCGACCCGATCCACAACTTCATGGACTACAGCTACGACGGCTGCATATACGAGTTCACCGCGGGCCAGGGCACGCGCATGACCAGCTCCTGGTCCGCCTACCGCGCCTGACGCTCAAAGCCGTGAATGGCACATTGAGGGACTCTGAGTCCCTCAATGTGCCATTCACGGCTTTCACGGCACCAGGAGCGTTTTGCCCACTGTGGTGCGGGATTGCATCGCCGCGTGGGCGTCGGATGCCTGGGCCAGCGGGAAGCGCCGGCCGATCAGCGGGACCAGGCGGCCTTCCGCCGCCTCCGTCAACGCCGACTTCGTGAACGTGCGCATGTCTTCGGGGCCGCCGAGCGAACGCACCAGCGTGACGTCGCGGGCGGCAGCGTCCACTTCGGACACTTCCGCCCACGAACCGCTCGCCAGGCCGTAGATCGCCATCCGGCCGCCGCGACGCAGCAGGCCGAACGCCGCCGTGCCGATGGCGCCGCCCACGCCGTCGAAGACCACGTCGACCTCACCGGCCACGGACGTCCAGTCCGGCCGCAGGTAGTCGACGACGACGTCGGCCCCCTGCACCTGGGCCACCTTCGCCGGGCCGCCCGCGGCGCCCACCACCGACGCGCCCGCGGCCTTCGCCAGCTGCACCAGCAGACCGCCGACGCCGCCCGCCGCGGCCTCGACGAGGACCCGCTCGCCGGGCCGCACCCCGGCCGCGTGGATCAAGCCCGTCGCGGTGCGGCCGTCCGCGAGCAGCGCCACCGCCGCGTCGAGCGCGAGGCCTTCCGGCACCGGGAACACCGCCGCCGCGTCCACCGCGACGCGCTGGGCGTACCCGCCGGACCCGCCGGTCGAGGTGACCACCCGCTGCCCGGCGAGGTCCGGGTCCACCCCCGCGCCGACCGCGCTGATCACGCCGCCGACGCCGTTGCCGGGCACGATCGGCAGCTCGGGGCGGAACGGCCCCGGGCCGCCCGCCCGCAGCTGCGTCTCGACGAACGTGATGTTCGCGAACGCCACCTCGACCACCACCTGGCCGTCCCCCGCGACCGGGTCCGGGGCCTCCCCCGGGATGAGTACTTCCGGACCGCCGAACTCCCGCATCCACACCACGCGCATGCCGCACAGGCTGCAACTTCAAGCACGGTCGAAGTCAATGACCTGTCGACTCAGCACCATGAACGCGTCTAACAACTGTCCGCTCAGCACGATGACACCGCCGTCCGGGTGGTTCACCGTGAGGGGAGCCACCGCACCGATTCCGGACGCAGACCGACCCAGGAGGCCGACCGTGCGTATCGCCGTTCCCCGTGAGATCAAGAAGCACGAGTACCGGGTCGCGCTGACCCCGGCCGGCGTGCACGAGCTGGTCGGGCGCGGGCACGACGTGTTCGTCGAGACCGGTGCCGGTGTCGGTTCTTCGATCTCCGACGAGGAGTACGTCGCCGCCGGCGCGAAGATCCTCGCCACCGCGGACGAGACCTGGGCCCAGGGCGAGCTCGTGCTCAAGGTCAAGGAGCCGATCGCCGAGGAGTACCCGCGGCTGCGCGCCGACCAGGTGCTGTTCACCTACCTGCACATCGCCGCCGACCGGCCGCTGACCGACGCGCTGCTGGCCGCGGGCACCACCGCGATCGCCTACGAGACCGTCCAGACCGCCAACGGCGCGCTGCCGCTGCTCGCCCCGATGTCCGAGGTCGCGGGCCGGCTGGCCCCGCAGGTCGGCGCGTACTCCCTGATGAAGCCGAGCGGCGGCCGCGGCGTGCTGCCCGGCGGCATCCCCGGCGTGCACCCGGCACGCGTCGTCGTCATCGGCGGCGGCGTGGCCGGCCTGAACGCCGCCCGCGTCGCGCTGGGCCTCGGCTCGGACGTCGAGATCCTGGACACCAACGTCGACCGCCTGCGCCAGATCGACAACGACTTCGGCGGCCGCATCCGCACAGTGACGTCGACCAGGCTCTCGGTAGAGGAGTCGGTACTGCAGGCCGACATGGTAGTGGGCGCAGTACTGGTCCCAGGAGCAAAAGCACCAAAACTGGTCTCGAACGAGCTGGTCTCCCGCATGAAGCCAGGCAGCGTCCTGGTCGACATCGCGATCGACCAGGGAGGCTGCTTCGCAGACTCCCGCCCCACAACCCACGACGACCCCACGTACACGGTCCACGAGTCGGTCTTCTACTGCGTAGCAAACATGCCGGGAGCAGTACCCCGCACCTCAACCTACGGCCTCACAAACGTAACGCTCCCCTACGCAGTCCAACTGGCCGACAAGGGCTGGAAGGCAGCACTACAGGCGGACGAAGCCCTGGCAAAGGGCCTCAACACCCAGGCAGGCGCCCTAACCAACGCCCCAGTAGCCGTCGCGCACGACCTCCCGCACACGCCGCTGGCCACAGTCCTCGCCTGACCAGAAGAACCAAAGGAGCGGGCCCCTGTCGCAAGACAGGGGCCCGCTCCTTTGCACAAGGATCAAGCCGAAGGCAAAGCAAGCACCGCCACGCAAGCACCCCCACACCAGCCACGCTGGAAGGTGCACCAGAGGCACCGTGGGGGTCCGGGGGCTCGGCCCCCGGGAGACACAACGAAGTGAGTCGAAGCGAAGCGAAGACATAACGACGGCCCGCTCAACCAACCTGGGGGTCATTGGGAGCGGGCCGCCACCGACAAGCTTAGAGGGCTTCGGACGAGTTGGCTGCACCGGGTCGGCAAGTCTGGCAAATTCTTTATCAACTCGGTCCGGCGGCTCCGTGAACGCGGGAGCAAACCCTCTGGTCAGACGCTCGCCGCCGCTACCCCTGATGACCGGAACCGGTTGCGGAACGTGACGAAGGTCGCTCTCCGCCGGTTCGCCCGTTCCGTGCGCGCGTCTCGCCCGAGTAGGGCAGGATGCGCCCCATCAGCGGGAACGTAAGGGGACGGTATGCACGACGGCAGTGGCCGGATTGTGGTGCAGAACCTGAGCAAGCAGTTCGGCACGGTGAACGCGGTGCAGAACCTGAGTTTCACGGTCGAGCCGGGTTCGGTGACGGGCTTCCTGGGCCCGAACGGCGCCGGCAAGACGACGACGCTCCGCATGCTGCTCGGGCTGGTGACGCCGACCGCGGGGTCGGCGACGATCAACGGGCGGCCGCACTCGCAGCTGGGGAACCCGGCGCGGGTGGTGGGCTCGGTGCTCGAGAACGAGGGCTTCCACCCGAGCCGGACGGCGCGCAACCACCTGCGCGTCTACGCGGCCGCGATCGGGGTGCCCGACACCCGCGCGGACGACGTGCTGGGCCTGGTCGGCCTGGGCAGCGCCGCCGACCGGAAAGCGGGCGGGTTCTCGCTCGGCATGCGGCAGCGGCTGGCGCTGGCGACGGCGTTGCTGGGTGACCCGCAGGTGCTCGTGCTCGACGAGCCGACGAACGGCCTGGACCCGGAGGGCATCCTCTGGCTGCGCAACTTCCTGCGGTCCTACGCCCGGGAGCAGCGCCGCACCGTGCTGGTGTCGAGCCACCTGCTCAACGAGGTCGAGCAGCTGATCGACCAGGTGGTCATCATCAGCCAGGGCGTGACGCGCTACAACGGGTCGCTGGACCAGCTGCGCAAGGGCCAGCAGTCCCGCGTGCTGGTGCAGCCGGCGGACGCCGCCGCGCTGGTGAAGGCGTTGCAGGAGAACGGCGTCACCCAGGTTTCGCCGACGCCGGACGGCCGGGTCGCGGTCGCCGGGTCGAGCGTCCAGCAGATCGGTGACCTCGCCGCGAAGGCCGGGATCGCCGTCTACGGGATGCAGGAGGAGCACGCCGACCTCGAGCGGATGTTCTTCCAGCTGACCCAGGGCCAGTTCAGCGGTGGCCCCCAGGGTTATCCCCCGCAGCCGCAGTACCAGGGGCCGCCGCCGCCCGGGTACCCGCCGCAGCAGTACCCGCCGCAGGGGCCGCCGTCGGGGCCGCGACAACAGCAGTACCAGCAAGGTCCGCCGCAGGGCTGGGGAGGTCCGCAGCAGTGATGGGGAACCTGATCAAGGCGGAGTTCCGCAAGACGCTCTCGCTGAAGACGTGGTGGGTGCTGCTGATCCCGCTGGCGCTGGTGGCGTTCTGGCTGACGTTCGCGTGGGGCAAGATCACCAACGACTTCGCGGACTTCCTGAGCTCGGACAGCGACGCCAGGCAGGTCACCAGGTTGATAGGCCTGGACCCGAACCAGGTGCCGGTGGGGCTGCTCGCGCTGGCGCACGGGGTGAACATCGCGCAGCTCGTCCCCGGGCTGTTCGGCATCTTCGCGCTCGCCGGCGAGTACCGCAGCAAGACGATCACGACGACGTTCCTGACCGCGCCGAACCGGATCTCGGCGTTGACCGCGAAGATGCTCACCTACGTCGGGTGGGGCGCGATCTACGGCCTGGTCAGCTTCGGCGTCTCGGCGATCGCCGTCATGGTGTCGGTGGACTCGGGCCGCTGGCCGTCGGCGGGCCAGTGGCTGGCCGCGCTCGGCGGGACGGTGCTGGCCGCGGTGCTGGTGACGTTGTTCGGCATCGGGTTCGGCGCGGTGCTGCGCAGCGTGCCACTGGCGGTGGTGCTGTTCCTGGTGTGGTTCCTGATCGTGGAGAACGTCCTGGTGATCCTGCTCTGGGGCCAGACGACCCTCCTGGGCGGGATCCTGCCGAACGGCACCGCGAACGGCATCGTCGGCGGCATCGCCGCGGACGCGTTCGGGTTCAACTCGCTCAACTTGCCCGCCGACGTCAACACGGGCGCGCAGCTGCTGCTGCAGTACACCGCGGCGGCGCCCGGTGTGCTCTCGTGGTGGGCGTCGGCGTTGATCTTCTTCGCGTGGACGATGATCTTCTTCGGCTTCGGCTGGCTGGGCAACCAGAAGCGCGACATCACCTGATCGAGCGATCCCGTGAGGGCCCCTTCCCGACGTCGGGAAGGGGCCCTCACGGCTTTCCGGAAATATTCTGTCGGTGGCGGCGCTTAGTGTTGCTACGTGACCATCGCTCCGACTCGTCCCCGTCAAGAGCTCCCACCTGCCGAGACCGTCGGCTGGGTCCGCAGGCTGTCCGCCGCGGCGTGGGAGCACCGCGCGACAGTCGTGCTGTCGCTGGTCGCCGCCATGCTGAGCGTCGGCGTCCAGGCCGCCGGCCCGCTGCTGGTGCGCGCGGCGGTGGACGACGCGGTGGCGGGGCAGACCGGCGCGCTGCCGGGGATCGCGGTCGTCCTGGTGACGTTGCAGCTGGTCGCGTTCGCCACCGCGTTCCTGCGCCGGTACTTCGGCGGCAAGCTCGCGCTCGACGTCCAGCACGACTTGCGTCAACGGGTGTTCAACGCGGTGTCGCGGCTCGACGGCGGCAAGCAGGACGCGCTGCGCACCGGCCAGGTCGTCTCGCGCGCGATCTCGGACCTGCAGCTGGTCACCGGGATCCTGATGCAGATCCCGCTGTCGTTCGGCTCGGTGATCTTCGCGCTGCTGTCGTTCGTGGCGATGCTGTGGATGTCCCCGGTGCTGACGCTGATCGCGCTGGTCGTCACGCCCGCGGTCGGCATCGTCGTGACCCGCAGCCGGAAGCGGCTGTTCCCGGCGACGTGGTCGGCGCAGCAGCGCGCGGCGGACGTCGCGCAGCAGGTGGAGGAGACCGTCACCGGCGTCCGCGTCGTGAAGGGCTTCGGCCAGGAGTCGCGCGAGGTCGGCCGCCTGGAGCGCACGGCGCGCAAGCTGTTCGGGGAGCGGCTTCGCGCGGCGAAGCTGTCCGCGGTGCCGACGGCGACCACGGCCGCGCTGCCCGCCGCGGGCCAGGTCGCGGTGCTCGGCATCGGCGGTGTCCTGGCGCTGAACGGCTCGATCACGCTCGGCACCTTCCTCGCCTTCGCGACCTACCTCGCCACCCTGATCGGCCCGGCCCGGATGCTGTCCGGCCTGGTCGTGCAGGCCCAGCTGACCCGCGCCGGCGCCGAACGCGTCTACGAGCTGATCGACGCGCAGCCGGAGGTCGTCGACGCCGCCGGCGCGCGCCCGCTGCCGACGGGCCCGCTCGGCATCGAGCTCGACGGCGTCCGGTTCGGCTACACCCGCAGCGAACCGGTGCTCGACGGCCTTTCGGTGACCGCGCACCCGGGCGAGACGCTCGCGCTGGTCGGCACCGCCGGCTCCGGAAAGTCGACGATCTCGCTGCTGCTGCCGCGCTTCTACGACGTGCACGCGGGCGCGATCCGCGTTGGCGGGCTCGACGTCCGGGACGTGCCGCTGCGGCAGCTGCGCCAGGCGATCGGCGTCGTGTTCGAGGAGGCGTTCCTGTTCTCCTCCTCGATCCGCGACAACATCGCCTACGGCCGGCCCGACGCGAGTGACGAGGAGATCGTCGCGGCGGCGCGCGCGGCGGAGGCCGACGAGTTCATCCGCGAGCTGCCGGAGGGCTACGAAACCCTGGTCGGCGAGCGCGGCCTGACCCTTTCGGGCGGCCAGCGGCAGCGGCTCGGGCTGGCGCGGGCGCTGATCACCGACCCGCGGATCCTGGTCCTCGACGACGCGACGTCGGCCATCGACACCGTCACCGAGGCGGCGATCCACGACACGCTGCGCTCCGTCACGGCGAGCCGCACGACCCTGCTGATCGCGCACCGGCGCTCCACCCTCGCGCTGGCCGACCGGATCGCGGTGCTCGACGACGGCCACGTCGTCGACGTCGGCACCGAGACCGAGCTGATGGCGCGCTGCCCGCTGTTCCGCGAGCTGGTCGCGGGCCCGGGTGACGGCGTCGAGGAGAAGGTGCGCTGCGAAGGCCTCGACCGCGGCCCGGCCGGCGTCACCGCGGCGCTCTGGCCGCGTGACGAGAGCAAGGACGAGGTCGACCACCTGGCCGAAGCCGCGCAGCAGCGCCGCGCCAACCCGAACAGCAGCGGCTTCGCGGGCCCGGGTGGTGGCGGTCTCGACCTGCCGCCGACCCCGGAGCTGATCGAAGGCGTCCGCAAGCTGCCGCCGGCCACCGACGAGCCCCGGCTGTCCGATGTGGACGTCACGGCGCCCGACCCACGGTTCCGGCTGGCCGGGCTGCTGCGGCCGGTCCGCTGGTCGCTCGCGGTGGTGATCGGGCTGGTCGCGGCGGACGCGCTGGCCTCGATCGCGCTGCCGGGGCTCTACCAGTTCGGCGTCGACCACGGCGTCCGCACCGGCGTGGAGTGGATGATCTGGCTCGCCGCCGGGATCGGCGCCGCGGTGATCGCGGCCGACTGGGTGGTGGTGCTCGCGCAGACCCGGCTGACCTCGCGCGTCGGCGAGACGGTGCTGTACGCGCTGCGCGTCCGCAGCTACGCGCACCTGCAGCGGCTCGGGCTCGACTACTACGAGCGGGAGCTGTCCGGGAAGATCATGACCCGGATGACGACGGACGTCGACGCGCTTTCGACGTTCCTGCAGACCGGGCTGGCCACCGCCGTGGTCAGCGCGCTGACGCTGGCCGGGATCACGGTGGCGCTGCTGGTCACCGACGCCGGGCTGGCGTTGTACGCGCTGGCGATGGTGCCGGTGCTGGCCGTCGCGACGGTGATCTTCCGGCGGGCGGCGTCGAAGGCCTACAACGAGGCCCGCGAGCGGGTCAGCCTGGTCAACGCGGACATGCAGGAGAACATGAGCGGCCTGCGCGTCGCCCAGGCCTACACCCGCGAAGAGCGTTCCGCCGAGGCGTTCGCGTCACGCAGTGACGACTACCGCCGCTCGCGGCTGCGGGCCCAGCGGTACGTGGCGACCTACTTCCCGCTGGTCGCGCTGATGTCCGACCTGGCGACGACCACGGTGCTGGTCGCGGGGGCGAACCGCGTGTCGGCCGGGACCCTGTCGGCCGGCGTGCTGCTCGGGTTCCTGCTGTACCTGCAGCAGTTCTTCTCCCCGATCCAGCAGCTGTCCTCGGTGTTCGACGGCTACCAGCAGGCCCGCGTCGGCCTGAACCGGATCGGCGACCTGCTGCGGACGCCGACGTCCGTCCCGCCGGCGGAACACCCGCTGGCGATCCCGGAGCGGCTGCGCGGCGAGGTCAGCTTCAAGGAGGTCGACTTCGCCTACGCGGGCACGGAGGCGAAGGCGCTGGCGCAGTTCTCGCTGGACGTCGCGGCCGGGGAGACGATCGCGCTGGTCGGCGCCACCGGCGCGGGGAAGTCGACGGCGGTGAAGCTGGTCGCCCGCTTCTACGACGCCACGGGCGGCACGGTCCGGATCGACGGCACCGACGTCCGCGAGTACGAGCTCGCCGGCCTGCGGCACCGGATGGGCGTGGTGCCGCAGGAGGCGCACCTGTTCTCCGGCACGGTGGCGGACAACGTCCGGTACGGCCGCCCGGCGGCGACGGACGCCGAGGTCGAGGCCGCGGTCCGCGCGGTGGGCGCGCTCGACGGCGTCGCGGCGCTGTCGGCCGGGTTCCTGCAACCGGTGGGCGAGCGCGGGCGGTCGCTGTCGGCGGGGCAGCGTCAGCTGGTGGCGCTGGCCCGGGCGGAGCTGGTGGACCCGGACGTCCTGCTGCTCGACGAGGCGACGGCCGCCCTGGACCCGTCCACGGAGGCCGCGGTCCTGCGCGCGACCGAGCACCTGGCCCGCCGCCGCACGACGTTCGTCGTCGCCCACCGCCTGGCGACGGCGGCCCGCGCCGACCGCATCGTGGTCCTCGACCACGGCCGGATCGTCGAAACCGGAACCCACGAAGAGCTCCTGGCCGCGGAAAGCTACTACGCCCGTCTCTGGTCCCTCGGCTGACCCGTCACTCGCGTGACTGAGCCCGTGACTCGCGTGACTGGACCCGTAACTCGCGAGTTCCGGCCCCGATCACGCGAGTCACGGCCCCGATCACCCGACTTACGTCGGGAATCACGCGAGTTGCGGGTTCGCCCGGCGGAAACGACCTCGCGGGGGTGGGCGGGCGCTGGGAGCATGGCGGGATGTTCGAACAACAGCGGGCGCCCGACCGGCAGATCCGCGCCGTGCAGACCGAGACCACCGTCCGGGTCTACCAGGCCTACTCTCCCGGGATCGCCGAGCCGGCGCTGGCGAAGCAGACGTTCGTCGCGCCGTTCAAGCGGGACCGGATGACGTGGATCAAGCCGTCGTTCCGGTGGATGGCCTACCGGTGCGGCTACGGGACCAAGCCCGGGCAGGAGGTCGTCCTGGCGATCGACATCACCCGCGACGGCTTCGAGTGGGCCCTGGCCCACTCCGCGCTGAGCCACCCCGGCCGCGACCAGGAGAAAGCGGCCTGGGAAGCACAGGTCAAGACCAGCCCCGTCCGGATCCAGTGGGATCCCGAACGTGACCTCAACCACCAGGCGCAGAACTTCCGGGCGATCCAGGTCGGCCTGAGCGGCGAGGCCGTCGACCGCTACGTCGACGAGTGGATCACCGCCATCACCGACGTCACGCCGGTGATGCGGCAGATCCACCAGCACCTGCGGGACTACGAGCTGCACAAGGCCGTGAAACTCGTCCCGCACGAGCCGCCGTACGAGCTCCCCGAAGACCTAGCGCGGGCCATCGACGCCGACGGTTAAGGCAGCGCCCGCCAGTTCAGCGCACCCAGCCCCGCGGCCTCGACGTCCGGGCGCGCGGCCCAGCGGAACGTCCCCGGCCGGACGTGCACGCCGGCGCCGACCCGCCAGTCCGGCTCATCGGGTTCGACGTGCTCCTGCTCCTCGAAGTCGGCCACGGTCGGCCACACGGCCGCGCACGAATCGCACCGCAGCACGACCGCGCCGGACTCGGTGACCAGCGGCCTGACCAGGCCCTGGTCCCAGAACGACGGACATTCGACCAGCCACATCCACCCAGCAGAACCGGCCGGGGTGAACGGCGGCGGAGCGCCTGGCGACGAGCCGGCCAACCCTGGCGAAAACCGTGTACCCGGTCCACTGCTTAAGGTTCTCTTAGCACATCTTGATCGTGTCAGTGACCGATGCCCTAGTGCGCCACGCCTCACACAGGCCGGTTCCATCACATCGCACTCATCGAGGGGGTTAGCCTGGTAGGCGCATCAACGGATTCAAGATCGAGATCGAGACGGATAGAGGCGAGCCCAAGCCGTGTCCAGCAGCAGCCCTGCGTCACAGTTCGGCCCCAACGAGTGGCTGGTCGAAGAGATGTACGACCAGTTCCTCGCTGACCCATCTTCAGTCGATGCCGCGTGGCACGACTTCTTCGCGGACTTCAAGCCGACGCAGAACGCTCAGACCAAGGCGGACAACGCCCGGCAGCAGCAGGCCGGCGCCAAGTCCGCGACCAACGGACAGGCCACGGCGCCGTCGACGAAGGCGGTGCAGAACGCGGAGTCCGCGGCCAAGCAGACGTCGACGCCCGCCACCACCACCACCGCGCCCGCCAAGCCGGCTCCGAAGCCCGCCGCGAACGCGGCGAGCGCCTCGAAGACCGCGTCGAAGGCCGCGTCGACCAGCCCGGCCAAGACCGAGGTGAAGCCGCAGGCCAAGGACGAACCGGAGTCGAAGCAGCTCCGGGGCGCCGCGGCGGCGATCGCCAAGAACATGGACGCGTCGCTGTCCGTGCCGACCGCGACCAGCGTGCGCGCGGTCCCGGCGAAGCTGATGGCCGACAACCGCATCGTCATCAACAACCACCTCAAGCGCACCCGCGGTGGCAAGATCTCCTTCACACACCTCATCGGCTTCGCCATGGTGCGGGCGCTGAAGGACTACCCGAACCTGAACCGGCACTACCAGCAGATCGACGGCAAGCCGTTCGCGATCACGCCGGAGCACGTCAACTTCGGGCTCGCCATCGACATGAAGGGCAAGGACGGCTCCCGCAACCTCGTCGTGGCCTCGGTCAAGAACGTCGGGGACATGTCGTTCCTGCAGTTCTGGCAGGCCTACGAGGACATCGTCAAGAAGGCCCGCAACAACAAGCTGACCGCGGACGACTTCGCCGGCACCACCATCTCGCTGACCAACCCGGGCGGCATCGGCACCAACCACTCGGTGCCGCGCCTGCAGGCCGGCCAGGGTGCGATCATCGGCGTCGGCGCCATGCAGTACCCGGCGGCGTTCGAGGGCACCAGCGAGAAGACGCTGGTCGACCTCGGCATCAGCAAGATCATGACGCTGACCTCGACCTACGACCACCGCATCATCCAGGGTGCGGAGTCCGGCGAGTTCCTCAAGCGCATCCACCAGCTGCTGCTCGGCGAAGACGGCTTCTACGACGACGTCTTCACCAGCCTGCGCCTGCCGTACGAGCCGATCCGCTGGGTCGCCGACATCCCCGAGGGCCCGGTCGACAAGACCGCCCGCGTGATCGAGCTGATCGACGCGTTCCGGATGCGCGGTCACCTGATGGCCGACACGGACCCGCTGAACTACCGTCAGCGCAGCCACGCCGACCTCGACGTGCTGAGCCACGGCCTCACCCTGTGGGACCTGGACCGCGAGTTCCCGGTCGGCGGCTTCGCCGGCCAGGAGCGGATGAAGCTGCGCGACATCCTCGGCGTGCTGCGCAACTCGTACTGCCGCACGGTCGGCATCGAGTACACGCACATCCTCGACCCCGAGGAGCGCCGCTGGATCCAGGAGCGCGTCGAGATCCCGCACGAGAAGCCGGACCCCGCGGTCCAGAAGTACGTGCTCTCGAAGCTGAACGCCGCCGAGGCGTTCGAGACGTTCCTGCAGACCAAGTACGTCGGCCAGAAGCGGTTCAGCCTCGAAGGCGGCGAGACGGCGATCCCGCTGCTCGACACCCTGCTGGACAAGGCCGCCGAGCACGAGCTCGACGAGGTCGTCATCGGCATGCCGCACCGCGGCCGGCTCAACGTGCTGGCCAACATCGTCGGCAAGCCGATCTCGCAGATCTTCCAGGAGTTCGAGGGCAACCTCGACCCGGGCCAGGCGCACGGCTCCGGTGACGTGAAGTACCACCTCGGCGCCGAGGGCAAGTACTTCCGGATGTTCGGCGACGGCGAGACGAAGGTGTCGCTGACGGCGAACCCGTCGCACCTGGAGACCGTGGACCCGGTGCTCGAGGGCATCGTCCGCGCGAAGCAGGACCTCCTGGACAAGGGTGGCGAGGGTTACACCGTGCTGCCGGTCCTGATGCACGGTGACGCGGCCTTCGCGGGCCAGGGCGTCGTCGCCGAGACGCTGAACCTGTCGCTGCTGCGCGGGTACCGCACCGGCGGCACCGTGCACGTGATCGTCAACAACCAGGTCGGCTTCACGACCGCGCCGGAGCACTCGCGCTCCAGCCAGTACGCCACCGACGTCGCGAAGATGATCGGCTCGCCGATCTTCCACGTGAACGGGGACGACCCGGAGGCCGCGCACTGGGTGGCCAAGCTGGCCGTCGAGTACCGGCAGGCGTTCCACAAGGACGTCGTGATCGACCTGATCTGCTACCGCCGCCGCGGCCACAACGAGGGCGACGACCCCTCGATGACGCAGCCGGCGATGTACGACATCATCGACACGAAGCGCTCGGTCCGGAAGGGCTACACCGAGTCGCTGATCGGCCGCGGTGACATCTCCGTCGAGGAGGCCGAGGCCGCGCTGCGCGACTTCTCGAGCCAGCTGGAGCACGTCTTCAACGAGGTCCGCGAGCTGGAGAAGCACCCGGCGAAGGCGAGCCCCTCCGTCGAGGAGGAGCAGCAGGTCCCGGCGAAGGTGACGACGTCGATCAGCAGCGAGACGCTCGAGCACATCGGCGACGCCTTCGTGAACGTGCCGGAGGGCTTCACGCCGCACCCGCGCGTCAAGCCGGTCATGGAGCGCCGCCACAAGATGTCGCGCGAAGGCGACATCGACTGGGCGTTCGGCGAGCTGCTGGCGTTCGGGTCGCTCGCGCTGGAAGGCCGGCTCATCCGGCTGTCCGGCCAGGACTCGCGGCGCGGCACGTTCACCCAGCGGCACTCGGTGTTCATCGACCGCAAGACCGGCCGGGAGTACTCGCCGCTGCAGAACCTGGCCGAAGGCCAGGGCCGCGTGATGATCTACGACTCGGCGCTGTCGGAGTACGCGGCCGTCGGCTTCGAGTACGGCTACTCGGTGGCGAACCCCGAGTCGCTGGTGATGTGGGAAGCGCAGTTCGGTGACTTCGTCAACGGCGCGCAGACCGTCATCGACGAGTACATCTCCTCGGGCGAGGCGAAGTGGGGCCAGCGCTCCGACGTCGTGCTGCTGCTGCCGCACGGCCACGAGGGCCAGGGCCCGGACCATACCTCCGGCCGCATCGAGCGCTTCCTGGCGCTGTGCGCCGAAGGCTCGATGACCGTCGCGGTGCCCTCCACCCCGGCGAACTACTTCCACCTGCTGCGCCGGCACGCCCTCGACGGCATCCAGCGCCCGTTGGTCGTCTTCACGCCGAAGTCGATGCTGCGCAACAAGGCCGCGACGTCGGCGACCGCCGACTTCACCGGCCAGTCCCGGTTCATGTCGGTCATCGACGACGTGACGCCGGACCCGGCGAAGGTCCGCAAGGTGCTGCTGACCTCCGGGAAGCTGTACTGGGAGCTGGTGGCGGAGCGGACGAAGCGCGAGGCGGACGACGTCGCGATCGTGCGGATCGAGCAGTACTACCCGCTGCCGAAGAAGAAGCTGCTGGCGGCCCTGGAGCGCTACACCAACGCGACGCAGGTCGCGTGGGTCCAGGAGGAGCCGGAAAACCAGGGTGGGTGGCCGTTCTTCGGCCTGAACCTGCCCCGGAAGTTCCCAGAGGTCCTCTCGGGCCTGCAGGTCGTGTCGCGCCGCCCGATGGCGGCGCCGTCGGCCGGCTCGTCGAAGGTCCACGAGGTGGAGCAGAAGGCGCTGATCTCGAAGGCGTTCGACTGATCGCTTGACCACGGCGAAGGCCCCCGCACCACCGTGTGCGGGGGCCTTCGTCGCGGGCGGGGCCGGTCAGACGGTCAGCGACCAGGTGCCGATGCGCCCGGTGTCGGCCGACGCGACGTCGTGGACGCGCAACGTCCGGGTGCCGTTGGTGACGGTGCCGCAGGTCGCCGGCGGCGGGGTGGTGCCGGTGCCCGTGTAGAGCAGGACGTTCGGTGAGCCCGTGCCCGGGCTGGTCACCTTCGTCGTGGTGCCGTTCGCGACGAGGCGGTGCCCCCAGGACGGTCACCGCGAAGACCGCCCACTCGAACGGTCCCCTGCCAAAGCCGGCCGGAAAACTGCGTCGCACCGAACCGCGTCCCACGGCATGCTGACGGTCATGCTCATCCGCCGCGAGTCCCCCGGTGACCAGGCCGCCGTCCACTCGGTGCACGCCGAAGCCTTCCGCCGCGAACCGGGCGTCACTCCCGTCGAAGCCCCGCTCGTCGACGACCTGCGGGCCGACGGGGACCTGATCGGCGCGTTGTCGTTCGTCGCGGTCCGCGACGGCGAGGTCGTCGGGCACGTCTGCTGCAGCCCGGCGCGGCTCGGCGACGACACCGGCGTCTCGGTCGGCCTCGGCCCGCTCGGCGTGCGGCCCGCGCACCACCGCGACGGCGTCGGTTCGGCGCTGGTGCACACGGTGCTCGGCGCGGCGGACGCCCTGGGCTACGGCCTCGTCGTGCTGCTCGGCGACCCGGCCTGCTACTCGCGCTTCGGGTTCGTCCTCGCGGCGACGCTCGGCGTCACGCCGCCGGAACCGGGGTGGGCCGAGCACTTCCAGGTCCGCACGCTCGCGGCGTACCAAGCTACGCACCAGGGCGCGTTCACCTACGCGCCGGCCTTTTCCCGCATCTGAACAGGAGCCCGCACGCATGTACGCACCCCGTTCGTCGGTCGGTGTCCGGATCAACCGCGAGCAGCCGCCGTCCCGGCTGCGTGAGCTGGCGCGACAGGCCGAAGCGGCCGGGCTCGACGAGCTGTGGCTGGTCGAGGACTGCTTCTGGGCGGCCGGGATCGCGACGGTCGCCACCGCGCTGGAGACGACGTCGACGATCAAGGTCGGCATCGGCGTGATGCCGGTGGTGGCGCGCAACCCGGCGATCGCGGCGATGGAGCTCGCGGCGCTGGCGGAGCTGCACCCGGGCCGGCTTCGGCCACGGCGTGCCGTCGTGGATGAAGCAGATCGGCGCCTACCCGGCGTCCCCGCTCGCGGCGCTGGAGGAGACGCTCGGCGCGGTCCGGCGCCTGCTGGCGGGCGACCGGGTCTCGGTGTCCGGGCGGTACGTCTCGCTGGACGAGGTGGAGCTGGTGTTCCCGCCGGCGTCGCCGCCGCCCCTGGTGGCGGGCGTCCGCCGGCCGAAGTCGCTGGCGATCGCGGGCGCGACGGCGGACGGCACGATCCTCGCCGAGCCGTCCCCGCCGGAGTACGTCCGCTCGGCGCTGGCGGCCATCGCTCCGGGACGCGAGCGGGACGGCGCCCCGGCGAGCCACACGGTGGTGACGTACAACTGGCTGGCCCTGGGCGACCCCGAACGGGCGCGGCTGACGGTGGCGGAGTCGCTGACGCCGGGCGCGCGGGTGCAGGTCCAGGACCTGCCGTTCGCCGACGAGCTGCTGGCGCTGGTGGACTCGGCGTCCACAGTGGACGAACTGGCGGCGGGCCTGCGTCCGGACTGGATCGAGCAGCTGGCCGTCTGCGGCGACCTGGCCTCGTGCGTGGCCCGCGTCCGCGCCCTGCACGAAGCCGGCAGCGGCTCGGTGGTCCTGCTGCCGCTGCCGGAGGAGCCGCCGGAGGAAGGCATCGAGGCCGCGGGCCAGGTGGCAGCCGCCTTACGCGCCTGACGGCCGCCGTTGTCCACAGCGCGCGGTTCGACGTCGCCGTGTTGGCCGTTCCGGTCGCCGTGTTGGCCGTTCTCGTCCTCGCCGTGCCGCCGGGTGGCGACTTTTGCCGGAACCCTGCAAGAAAGGGCGGGGGCTGCTTTGGGCTCGAGCTCCGTGGAAAAGGGGTTCGCCGGGCGCGGACCGCGTGTCAGGATCGGCCCATGCTCGTCGACCCGCACCTCCTGCTGGCCTTCGTCGTCACCACCATGATCGCGATGGTCGTGCCGGGGCCGGACATGCTGTTCGTCCTCGGCTGCGGCATGCGCGGCGGTCCGCGCGCCGGGCTGCTCGCCACCGCGGGGGTCGCCACCAGCGAGGCGATCCACGTCGCCGTCGCCGCGGCCGGGCTGGCCGCGCTGTTCGCCGCCGTGCCCGTCGCCTTCACCGTCGTGCGGGTCGTCGGTGCCGCTTACCTCATCTACCTCGGCGTCCAGACTATCCGGAAGCGCCGGAGCCTCCCTGACGACACCTCGCCCAGCACCAAGCGCGCCTACCTCTCCGGGCTGCTGACCAACCTGCTGAACCCGAAGATGGTCACCTTCACCATCGCGTTCCTCCCGCAGTTCGTCGACCCCGCGCTCGGGCGCATCGGGCTGCAGTTCGCGATCCTCGGCACGATCATGATCGTGTTCGAGTTCCTCGTCGACGGCGCCGTCGGCGTCCTCGCCGGCCGCATCGGCGGCCGGCTGCGCCGCAAGCGCAAGGCCCGGCAGCGCCTGGAGGTCGCCACCGGCGGCATCTTCATCGGCCTCGGCGTCCGGCTGGCCCTCGACCACTGACCGGGGGTAGCGCCTGCGCTACCCCGAAGTCGGCGGCCGGCCCCAGGGTGCGGAGTCCGGGCCCCGGCCAGGATCCTTTCCATGACCAGGAACCGGAAAACCACGGCCGTCCTCGCCGTCGCGGCCATCGCGACCGGGACGCTCTTCGCCCCGGCGACCGCCGAAGCGGCCCAGCCCGGCCCCGTCCGCGCGCTGACGCAGGCGGCGCATCCCCTGCGCACCAACGAACCCGGCCGGGACACCGCCGACCTGCGGGCCCTGGGCGCGATGATCGGCGACGCCCAGGTGACCGGCCTCGGCGAGGCGACCCACGGCTCGCACGAGTTCTTCGCCATGAAGGAGCGGCTCTTCCGTTACCTCGTGGAGCAGAAGGGCTTCACCACCTTCGCCCTCGAAGTGAGCTGGTCCGCGGGCCTCAAGATCGACGAGTTCCTCCGGACCGGCACCGGTGACGCGCGCACGGTCGCCAAGGCCGCGCTCGCCGGCTCGCCGTGGGACCGCGAGGAGTTCGTCCACCTCATCGAGTGGATGCGCGGCTACAACCGCGCTCACCCCACCCGGCCCGTCCACTTCCTCGGCGACGACCTCGGCGCCCCGACGCTCGACGACGCGTTCTTCGGCCGGGTGACCGGCTACGTCCAGCGGACCCACCCCGAGTCGCTGGCCCGGCTCAACGAGCTCTACACCGGCCTGCGCCCGATCGACGACGTCTTCGCCTACGTCGCCAAGCCGCTCGCGGAGCGGCAGCGGCTCGCGGCCCAGGCCCAGGAGGCCCTCGAGCTGGTGCAGAGCTTCGGCGACGACTGGGCGGCGCAGAACGCCCGGTCCATCGCCCAGACCACGAAGTTCCTCACGATCGACCTCGCCGATCCGGCCTCGGTGGCGACGTCCCAGCGCTTCCGCGACGAGGTGATGGCGCAGAACGTCGTGTGGTGGCAACGCCACACCGGCGCCAAGATCCTGCTGTCCGCCCACAACGGCCACGTCGGCTACGCCTCCGGTGATCCCGCGCGGTACCCCAAGACGCAGGGCTCGTTCCTGCACGAAACGCTGGGCGCGAACTACGTCGCCACCGGCTTCACCTTCGACCGCGGTTCGTTCCTGTCACAGGACGAGGCCGGCACCTGGCGGAAGTTCACCGTCGGCGCCGCCGGCCCCGGATCGAACGAGGACACCCTCGACCGGGTCCGCTACCAGGACTACTACCTCGACCTCCGGACCGCCCCGGCCGTGGCCCGCGCCTGGCTGGACGTCCCCCGCCCGACGTACGACATCGGGACGGCGTTCCCCGTCGACCCGGCGGACATCGCGCTCGCGCGGTCCTACGACCTGCTCATCCACCTCCACGACGTGCGCGAAGCGGCGATAGCTAGGACTTGAGGTTGTTGCGGGCCAGGAAGTCTTCGGCGATGTCGAGGGGGTTGCGCTTCTCCTCGGTGAACTCGACGTTCAGCTGAGTGAGCTGGTCGGTGGTCAGCGCCGCCGACACGCGGTTCAGCGCCGCGGCTTCCTGCTCCGACAGCGTTCCCTTGGCGATGAGCGGCACGATGTTCTGCGCCGGGAACATGTTCTTGTCGTCGGTGAGCGGCACGAACCCGTTCGCGGCGATCGTCGACGACGTGCTGAACAGGTCCGCGACCTGGACGTCGCCGGACTTGAGCGCCGCCACCGTCACCGGGCCGCCGGTGTCGGTGGTCCGGATCTCCTTGAACTCGCAGCCGTAGAGCGTCTTGATCTTGTCCTTCCAGCGGCTGCTCCACTGGCCCGGCCCGCCGAACACCAGGTCCTTGCAGCGCTTTCCCAGGTCGGAGAACGTCTTGACGCCGGAATCCGCCAGCTGCTTGCCGACGACGAGCAGGTCCTTGTCCTCGGCCGGCGCCTGGTCCAGCACCTCGAACCCGGCGGGCACCTTGGCCTTCAGCTGCGTGTAGACGTCTTCCGGCTTCGTGGCCTGGGTGTCCTTGTCGAAGTACCGCAACAGGTTCCCGCTGTAGTCCGGCACGACCGACAGCGACTTGTCCTGCAGCGCCTTGACGACGACCTCGCGGCTGCCGACCGGTGGCCGCACGGTGACGTTCATGGCCCCGGCGTTCTTCAGCGCCCCGGCGTAGATCTGGGCCAGCAGCAGGCTTTCGCCGACGTCGGACGCGCCGATGATGATGTCGCCGTTCGAGCCGCCCTCGCCACCACCCGCCAGCGGGTTGCCACAGCCCGCGACCAGCAGCGCGGCAGCGGCGAGGAGAGCCAGCCGTTTCACGCGGTCACCTTCTTGCCGGTCGCCGCGGCCGTCGCCAGCCGGACACCCTTGGGCACCAGCGCGCGGTTCAGCAGTGCGAACAGGACGTCGAGCACGATCGCCAGCAGCGTGGTGAGCAGCGCGCCGGCGATCACCTCCGAATAGTCCAAAATGGCCAGTCCGTCGAGCAGGAACCGGCCCAGGCCACCGAGTCCGACGTACGCGGCCACCGCGGCGGTCGCCACGAGCTGCAGCACGGCGTTGCGGATACCGCCCAGGACCAGCGGCAGCGAGATCGGCACCTCGACCTTCCAGAGCCGCTGCCAGCCGGTCATCCCGACGCCCTCGGCGGCGTCGACGACACCGTGGTCGGTCGCCTGCAGCCCGGCGTACGTGCCGGCCAGGATCGGCGGCACGGCCAGCACGACCAGGCCGATGATCGTCGAGGTGACGCTCTCGGTGAAGAGCAGGAAGAGGAACGTGACGAGACCCAGCGTCGGCAGCGCGCGGATCGCGTTGCCGACGCTCACCAACGCGACGCCGCCGCGTCCGGTGTGGCCGACGAACAGTCCCAGCGGGACGGCGATCACGAGCGAGATCACCAGCGCCAGCACCGTGTAGCCGAGGTGCTCCAGCAGCCGCTGCGGGATGCCGTCCGGGCCGGACCAGTGCGCCGGGTCGCCGAACCAGTGGAAGAGATCGGTGATCATGCGACGGCCACCCCCGTGTTCCCGGCGCGTTCCCAGGGTGTCAGCAGGTTCCGCAGGCCGACGAGCAGCAGGTCGACGACCAGGGCGAGCACCAGCGTCAGCACGATGCCGACGACGATCGGCGAGAAGTACTCACGCTGGAAGCCGTCGGTGAACAGCACGCCGAGGCCGCCGGTGCCGATCAGCGCGCCGACGCTGACCAGGCTGATGTTGCTGACCGACGCCACCCGCACGCCGGCCGCGAGGACCGGGACCGCCAGCGGCAGCTCGACGGCGAAGAACTTGCGCACCGGCTTGTAGCCGACGGCGGTGGCCGCGGCGATCACCGACGGCGCCACCGCGTCCAGCGCGTCGAGCACCGGGCGGACCAGCAGCGCGGTGGTGTAGATCGTCAGCGCGACGACGACGTTGATGCTGTCCAGGATCTTCGACCCGATCAGGCCGGGGATGACGACGAACAGCGCGAGCGACGGGATCGTGTAGAGCAGGTTGGCCAGCACCATGAGCACCGACCGCGCGGGCGCCCAGCGGTGGCCGAACCAGCCGGCCGCGATCGCCAGCACGATGCCGATGACCAGCGGGAGCAGTGCGAGGTAGATGTGGTCGCCGAGGTCGCCGAGGATCTGCTCGCGGTTGTTGCCGCTGCCCAGGTAGGTCCCGAGCTCGTCGAAGAAGCTCATGACGCCTGCGGGGTCGCCTCGATCACATCGAGCACTTGCCGAGCGAGCACGCCGCCGAGCACGCGGTGATCGTCGTCGACGACCACGCCGAGGCTGGCGGGCGACGACAGCGCGGCGTCGAGCGCGCCGCGGATCGGGGTGCCGCGGATCCACAGGGAACCACCGGCGACGAGGTCGTCTTCGGACAGTTCGCCGTCCACTGTGGAGTTCGGCGGCAGCCAGCCGCGCGGCTGCTTCTCGGCGTTGACGACCAGGCGCCAGCCGTCGCTCGCCGGCACCGAAGAGCCGATCTCGACCAGCTCGAGGTCCTTGATCTCGACGCCGTCGGCGGAGAGGAACGACAGGCCGCGGTAGCCGCGGTCGCGGCCGACGAACGACGAGACGAAGTCGTCCACCGGGTGGCGCAGGACGTCGGCGGGGGTGCCGTACTGGGCGAGCTTGCCGCCGACCCGCAGCACCGCGACCTTGTCGCCGAGCCGGACGGCCTCGTCGATGTCGTGCGTGACGAACACGATGGTCTTGCCCAGCTGCGACTGCAGCCGCAGCAGCTCGTCCTGCAGGCCTTCGCGCACCACCGGGTCGACCGCGGAGAACGGCTCGTCCATCAGCAGCACCGGCGAGTCCGCGGCGAGCGCGCGGGCGACGCCGACGCGCTGCTGCTGGCCACCCGAGAGCTGGGCCGGGTACCGCTTGCCGACCTCGACCGGCAGGCCGATGGTCTCGAGCAGCTCGGCCGCCCGCTTGCGCGCCTTCGCCTTGTCCCAGCCCGACAGCAGGGGCACGGTGGCGATGTTGTCCAGGACAGTCCTATGTGGAAAGAGGCCGGCGTGCTGGATGACGTAGCCGATGCCGCGGCGCAGCAGCGCCGGGTCGCCCTCGGCGACGTCCTTGCCGTCCAGCAGCACCTGGCCGCCGGTGGGCTCGATCATCCGGTTGATCATCCGCAGCGACGTCGTCTTGCCGCAGCCGGACGGGCCGACGAACACGGTGATCGTGCCGTCCTCGACCGTCAGGTTCAGCTTGTCGACGGCGACCGTCCCATCGGGATACTGCTTGGTCACGTCGCGGAATTCGATCGTCACTTGCCCACTCCCCGTGTCAGGTCCGTTCGACCGTAGCCGAGTCGGCGGTGGTTGGCACGCTGTTCCGGCAGGTGGAGGACACCGCCTAAGCTCGTGGTCCGTGAAGGCACTCGACGACGTCCTCGCCGCGCACGGCGTCGGCGTCCGCCCGTTGTACCGCGTCATCGACCTGCTGCGCACCGGCGACCACGACCTCGGCGAGCTGGTCCGGCTGAGCACCGCGCCGCGCCGCAGCGTGGAGGACGTCCTCGCGGCGCTGGGCGACGACCTCGACCGCAGCGGCGACCGGCTGCGCCTGTCCCCCGGCGTCGCGGCCTCGTACCTGCAGTACAGCGTCCCCCGCTACGCCGACCCGCTCGACGAAGCCGTGGCCACGCACGAGTTGCTGCCGAAGGTCGCCGAGTGGGTGGCCGAGGTGCCGGCGCCGCTGGCCGCGCTCGACCACGTCCAGGCCACGCCGGAGACGGTGCTGCGCCGCGCGCTGTGGCTGGACGCGCGCTACGACCTGGCGTCCGCGCGCCTGCTGTTCCTCGGTGACCACGACCTGACGTCGCTGGCGGTGCGGGCGATCTGCCCGGCGGCGGACCTGACCGTCGTCGACCTCGACGAGCGCGTCCTCGCCTACCTGGACGACCGCGGCGCCGGCGACATCAAGACCGCGCACGCGGACCTGCGCGTCGGCCTGCCGCCCGCCGTGGCCGGGCGCGCCGACCTGGTGTTCAGCGACCCGCCGTACACGCCGGAGGGGATGGGCCTGTTCGCCGCGCGCGGAGTGCAGGCGCTGCGGGAGCCGAGTGAGGGACGGCTCCTGTTCGCCTACGGCTACAGCCCGCGGCACCCGGCGCTGGGCGCGCAGGTGCAGCGCTCGCTGGCCACGCTCGGGCTGACGTTCGAGGCGATCCTGCCGGGCTTCAACAGCTACTTCGGCGCGCAGGCGATCGGCAGCGCGGCGGACCTGTACGTCTGCCAGCCGACGGCGAAGGCCAGGAAAGTCCGCAGCGGCAAGGCGATCTACACGCACGGGCCGCAGTCGGTGGAAGCGGCCGGGACGAAACCGGCTCTGCTGGAGAAGCTGAAGGAGATCGCCGTCGCGAGCGGGCTCTCGTTCGAGTCGCGCCCGGTGGACTGGTCGATTTCCGGCCCCGAGGGCGACGCGGTCGCGATGGACCTCTCGGCCGACCCCGGCCCGTGGCTGCTGCGCGCGCTGCTGGGCACGAACGCCCGCCGGCTCGCGCTGCTGCTGCCGAACGCGCACCCGGACCTGGCGGACCAGGCGTCCCAGACGTCGCTTGCGGCGCTGGTCGCGGGCAAGTACACCCTGCGGTACCTGCGGAGCACGCCGGACAACCGGCACGCTGTGGTCGTCGCGGACGCGGTGGCGCACCAGAGCGAGGTGCTGACCCGCGCCCACGCCCGCCTGGCGAACGTCTCCCTGGACGTCCCGCCGGACCTCCAGGACCTGCGCCTGGTCGACGTCCCCCGCCACCGCCTCCCCGCCCTGCTCGGCCTCTGAACACGCCAAAAGCGGCACTTTCACGTGAAAGTGCCGCTTTTGGCGGTGACTGTCAGGCCGTGACGCCGTCCGCTTCCGCGGCCTTCGCCACCGCGGCCGCGACCTCGGGGGCCACGCGCGGGTCGAGCGGGCTCGGCACGATCCGGTCCGGGCCCAGGTCGTCCATCGCCACCGAGACGATCGCCTCGGCGGCCGCAAGCTTCATGTTCTCCGTGATCGACCGGGCGCCGGAGTCCAGCGCGCCGCGGAAGACGCCGGGGAACGCCAGCACGTTGTTGATCTGGTTCGGGAAGTCGCTGCGGCCGGTGGCCACGATCGACGCGTAGCGCGCCGCGACGTCCGGGTGGACCTCCGGGTCCGGATTGGACAGTGCGAACACGATGCCGCCGCCCGCCATCCGGCCCAGCAGCGTCTCGTCGATCGTCGCGCCGGACAGGCCGAGGAAGACGTCGGCGCCTTCGAGGGCGTCGGCGAGCGAACCACGGAGGCCGGCCTTGTTGGTCGTCGAGGCCAGCTGCGCCTTGACCGGGTTCAGGCCGTCGCGGCCGGTGTGGATGATGCCGCGCGAGTCGAGCACGGTGACGTCGCCGATGCCGGCCTCCTGCAGGATCCGCGCGCAGGCCACCCCGGCCGCGCCGGCGCCGGAGATGACCACGCGCTGGTCGGCGATCGCCCGGTCCAGCACCAGGTTCGCGCCGCGCAACGCGGCCAGCGTGACGATCGCCGTGCCGTGCTGGTCGTCGTGCATGACCGGGCAGTCGAGCGCCTCCTTGAGCTTGTCCTCCAGCTCGAAGCAGCGCGGCGCGGAGACGTCCTCGAGGTTGACCGCGCCGTACGACGGGCGCAGCCGGACCAGGGTTTCGACGATTTCGTCGACGTCGGTGGTGTCCAGCACCAGCGGGATCGAGTCGAGGCCGCCGAAGGTCTTGAAGAGCACGGACTTGCCCTCCATGACCGGCAGGGACGCGCTGGCGCCGATGTCGCCGAGGCCGAGCACCGCTGTCCCGTCGCTCACCACCACGACCAGCCGGTCCGCCCACGTGTACCGCTTGGCCTTGGCGGCGTCCTCCGCGATCGCGCGGCTCACCTTCGCCACACCGGGGGTGTAGGCGATCGAAAGGTCACGCGGGCTGGAGATCGGGCGGGTGGCCGCCACCGAGAGCTTGCCGCCCTCGTGCCCGGTGAAGATCTCTTCGTCGGTGACCGGCGCAACAGTGCCGGTGGGGTCGTTCATGGGGTTTCCTGTCGTCGTTTCCGGCTTTCCCTCAGTAGGAATGACGGAACTCGCGGTTCGAACGTGGGTCACTCGGATTCTCCTGGGCCTGCGAGCGGGGGGACCAGGCAGCAGGCGAAGGCACACCCTCTGACCTGGGTTCATCCTCCGGCACGGCAGCCCAGCGCGGTAGCGCCGGCCTGTCGGCGAAGCGTCTCGTCGGCCATCGGTGCCGTGGGTGTGGCGATGGCCGCGGACGCGGCGGTCCCCTCATTGTGACAGGAGCCTTGCCGCCGGTGACCCCTCGGTGCGGTTGACGTCACACATTCCCGGCTTTTCCCCAATTACCAAGACGTCCGTCCGGTTTTCTTGGCGCCCGATATGGTGACGCCATGCAATTCCGCCGGCTGAGCGTCCCGGACGCCTTCGAGTTCACCCCCCGGGCGTTCCCCGACGACCGGGGCCTGTTCACCGCCCCCTTCCAGGAAGACGTCTTCCGCGCCGCCGTCGGCCACCGGCTGCGGCTCGGCCAGTCCAACCACAGCGTGTCCAAGCGCGGCTCGATCCGCGGTGTCCACTTCGCCGAGACCCCGCCCGGCCAGGCGAAGTACGTCTACTGCGCCCGCGGGTCGCTGCTCGACGTCGTCGTCGACGTGCGCGTCGGCTCGCCGACCTTCGGGAAGTGGGACGCCATCCGGCTCGACGCCGACAAGTTCAACGCCGCGTACCTCGCCGAGGGCCTCGGGCACGGCTTCATCGCGCTCGAGGACGACACCGCGATGGCCTACCTCTGCTCCGAGCCGTACAACCCGACGGGTGAGCACGGGATCAACCCGCTCGACCCGGCGCTGGACCTGCCGTGGCCGTCGGACATCACGCACATCCTGTCCGAGAAGGACCGCGCCGCCCCGACGCTGGCCGAGGCGGCGGAGCAGGGCCTGCTCCCGGCGTACGGCGACTGCGTCGCCTACTACGACAAGCTGCGCTCGGCTCACTGACCGCCGCCCGGACCGGGTCCGGCGGTCCCCTTGCGCATTTAGTATGCGCGCATATAGTCTGCTCGCATGGCACTTTACGAGTACGAGCACACCGAGACGTCCACCGCCCCCGCCGCCGCGATCTGGCCGCTCTGGGCGGACACCGCCCGCTGGCCCGAGTGGGACACCGCCGTCCGGTCGGTGGTCCTCGACGGCCCGTTCGCCGTCGGCGGCCGCGGCACGATGACGATGGACGGCCTGCCGCCCATCCCGTTCACCCTGACCGAGGTCACCGACGGCCGGAGCTTCACCGACGAGACGCGGCTGCCGGACGCGCTGCTGCGGTTCGAGCACGTCCTGACCGACATCGACGGCGGCACGGCGATCACCTACCGCGTCACGATCGACGGGCCGGAGGAGCTGGGCCCGCAGGTCACCGAGGACACCCCGGACGCCATGCGCGCGCTCGCCAGGCTCGCTGAGACATCCTTGCGGGTATGACCGCCCCGGAGTCCCGCCTGCCCGGTCCCGAGCGCAGCCCCGGCTTCCTGCTGTGGCGCGTGACGCTGGCCTGGCAGCGGGCGATGCGGGCCGCGCTGGCCCCGCACGACCTCACGCACGTCCAGTTCGTGCTGCTGACCACCACGTGGTGGCTCACCCGCTCGGGTGAGCCACCGACCCAGCGGCAGCTGGCCGAGCAGGCCGGCACCGACACGATGATGACCAGCCAGGTCGCCCGCAAGCTCGCCGAGCGGGGGCTCATGGAGCGCGCGGACGACCCGGCCGACGCCCGCGCGAAGCGGCTCCGGATCACCGCGCCGGGCCTGGAGCTGGTCGCGAAGGCACTGAAGGACGTCGAGGCCGCCGACGCGTCGTTCTTCGACGGCGTCGGCAGCGATTTCACGGATTCACTGGCAAAACTCAGCCCGTGAGGGCACGCTCGATTTCACCCGGTCGAGCGAAATTTCGGGACATCCCCTGGGGGCGATCCCGGATGTCCTCCTCGGCCGTCCTCGCCAGGCTGGCTCCCATGAAACTTCTCGTACTGGCCGCGACCGGGGTCGCCGTGGCCGCACTGGGGTCCACTCTCGCGTTCGCCTCGCCGGCACGCGCCGACGAGCTGCCGACGTTCGACTTCACCGACTGCCCGGCCCCGCCCGCGACCGCCGACCCCGGCACGTGGCGCTGTGAAGCCTTTGTCTCCCAAGGAAAACTGACCATCGATGGTTACGAGATCCCGCTCGGGGAGGTGCGGCTGACGTTCAGCGAAGGCCGGATCGACGGCCAGTACGCCCAGGCGTTCGGCGCGCTGCGCCACGCTCCGGCCCGCGTCCCCGGCCTGCCCGGCACGACGATCCAGCTGCGCTACGGCGGTTTCTCGGACTTCCAGAGCAACGACGAGCGCCGCGGCGAACTGGACATCTACGCGGTGTTGCGGAACCCGTTGCTGGGCAACGACTGCAGCATCGGCACCGCGGCGAAGCCGTTGCACACGGTCGTCCACGACGACCCGGCGGTCCCGCCCAAGGTGATTTCCCAGAACCCGGTGACGGCCTACCGCGGTGTCATCGACCCCGACCTGGCGCTGCCGGCGACCCAGGGCTGCGGCCCGCTCGGCAAGCTCGTCGACCGGCGCCTCGGCCTCCCGTCGCCGTCCGGCCAGAACACGTTCCAGCAGACGTCGTACGTGCAGTACAAGCCGCTCTGAGCCCTGCCGCGGCCGGTCGTGAGTGGTAATTCGGGTTAGAACCCGAATTACCACTCACGACCGGAGGGCCGCAGCGGGCTTCTTCGGGGTCACCCAGATGGTGATCGTCCCGGTGACCACCGGCTTGCCGTGCGCGTCGGAGATGGTCACCGGGACCGGGAGCTCGAACCCCTCGTCCCCGAACTCCGGCAGCTCGGGCAGCGACGCCACCGCGCGCAGGCCCGTCTCGGCCTTCGCGACGTACTGGACGTCCATGCCCTTCGGCAGCCAGCGGTGCGTCGCGGGGACGGTCGCCTCCGCGAGCATGCCCATCGCGATCTCGGCGAGGTTGCAGGCCGCGATGGCGTGGAACGTGTGGATGTGGTTGTAAACACCCCACCACTTCGGGGCACTCACCTCGCAGTGCCCGGGACGCAGCTCGCGCACCGAGGGCAGCACCGTGCCGAAGTACGGCACGCGCAGGCACATCGCGGCGCTGAACAGCTGCTTCCCGCCGGGCTTGGCGGCCAGCTTGTGCCACAGCGCGAACGTCGGCGTCTCGGCCATGCGTCTCCCTTGCTTGCCTACTGGCCGGTAGCTAAGCAGGCGCCCGGCCGGGTCGCAACCGGCCGCCTATAGTCGGCGCGTGGCAAATCGGCTGTTCCTCCTCCGCCACGGCCAGACCGAATGGTCGGTCGACGGGCGGCACACCGGACGCACGGACATCCCGCTGACCCCGGCCGGCGAAGGCCAGGCCCTCGCGGCCGGCGGCACGCTCCGGAGCCTGCTCGGCGGGCCGTCGCTGGTGCTGTCGAGCCCGCGCAAGCGCGCGCTGCGCACAGCCGCGCTGGCCGGCCTGCGCGTCGACGAGGTCACCGAGGACCTCTCCGAGTGGGACTACGGCGACTACGAGGGCATCACGACGCCCCAGATCCGCGAGACCGTGCCGGGCTGGACGGTGTGGACGCACCCGGTCCTCGGCGGCGAGAGCGCGGACGAAGTCAGCGCCCGCGCGGACAAGGTGCTCGAGCGCGCTCGCCGTGACACCGAGGCCGGCGACGTGATCCTGGTCGGTCACGGGCACTTCAGCCGGGTGCTGGTGGCCCGCTGGATCGGCCTGCCCGCGACGTCCGGCGTCCACTTCGGACTGGACGCGGCCGGTATCGCGGTGCTCGGCGACGAGCGCGGCGAACCCCAGATCGAACACCTCAACCTGCCACCCTCGCTGGAGGACTGACGTGCCCGACGACCGCATTTGCCGCATCCGGCCCGACGACGTCGAGGCCGCCGTCGGGCTGGTCTACGCCCTCGCGGAGTACGAACGCGCCCCGGACGAGTGCCACCTGACGGCGGACCAGCTGCACGCGGCGCTGTTCGGCGAGGCGCCGAAGCTGTTCGGGCACGTGGCCGAAGTGGACGGCGAGATCGTCGGCTTCGCGCTCTGGTTCCTGAACTTCTCGACCTGGCGCGGCGTGCACGGCATCTACCTGGAGGACCTGTTCGTCCTCCCGGACCACCGCGGCTCGGGCCTGGGCAAAGCGCTCCTGGCGACGCTCGCGGCGGAGTGCGTCGCCAACGGCTACGGCCGGCTGGAGTGGTCGGTCCTCGACTGGAACCCGGCGACGGAGTTCTACAAGGCCCTGGGCGCGGTCCCGATGGACGAGTGGACAGTCGACCGCCTGGCCGACGAACCCCTCCGAGCACTGGCCGCCCAGGCGTAACCCATGTGATCAGCGCCGGATCCCACGTGACCAAAGCCGGATCCAGCGTGATCAGAGCCGTAACTCGCGAGTTCCGGCCCCAATCACGTGAGTTGCGGGCTCAGTCACGTGAGTGGCGGGGCTGATCACGCGAGTTGCGGTGTCAGTCCTCGTCCTGGCCTTCGCGCTCCGCGCGGCGTCCGGCCAGGCCGCCGCGTTCGGCGGCCTCCGTCTCGGACTCGCCCTCGCGCAGGCCCAGGGCCCACTCGCGGGACGGGCGGCGGAACAGCAGCACCAGCGTGACGATGCCGAACAGCGCGATCGGGACGCCCCACACCGGCTCGCCCGACGGACCCAGCAGGTACCAGCCGAGGCCGACCACGATCAGCGCGATCACCACGCCCGGCGAGCGCGCCCAGGTCTGGCCGAGGACCAGCCCCGCCGACGCGGCCAGGAACGCCAGCGCCACGACGATGAACGTGCCGGCCTCGACGTAGACGTTGTTGCCCGGCCGCGCCGGCGTGCCCAGGCCGTTCACCAGCACGATCACCCCGAACACCAGCAGGGCCAGCGACGGCACCCCGGTGACCACGCCGGCCAGCCGGACCTCACGGGGAGCGGGCGAGAGCTTCACAGCGGGGACCTTCCGGGGGGCTGGCCGAGTGCTTTGCGGGAGCACAGCAGACTCGACCAGGGCGAGTAACCGTGCGTGAGCTGATTGGATCGTATGCCACCCGGTCGGCCGTTTTCGCGGGACCGCCCGGGCGTCGAAAATTCAGGTGTCGTCGATGAGCGGGCGGTCGGCCCGGGTGCACTTGTCACGACGAGCGGACACTCGTCACGCGAAGGAGGGCCGCCCGGCACAGGGTCACAGGTGCTGTTCGGAGCGTTGCCGGACCGGTGCTTCCGGTCACCTTGCGCCGCCGAGAGGTTCTCGGGGGCGGCAGGCGTCACCTACCCTGCGGTGGTGCGCGCAATCCTCATCGTGAACCCCCAGGCCACCTCGACCACCGCCGGTGGCCGGGACGTCCTGGCCCACGCGCTCGCCAGCCAGGTCAAGCTCGACGTCGTCGAGACGGACTACCGCGGCCACGCGATGGCCGTCGCGCGCTCGGCCGCGCGGGACGGGATCGACCTCGTCGTGGCCCACGGCGGCGACGGCACGGTGAACGAGGTCGTCAACGGCCTGCTGGCCGACGCCGACGGCGACCCGTCGCAGATCGGGCGGGTGCCCGCGCTCGGTGTCGTGCCCGGCGGCTCGGCCAACGTGTTCGCGCGCGCCCTCGGTATCTCGGCCGATCCCGTCGAGGCCACCCACCAGCTGCTCAACGCGCTGGAGAACGACCGCTCACGCCGGGTCGGGCTCGGCCTGGCCGACGGGCACTGGTTCACCTTCAACGCCGGCCTCGGCTGGGACGCCGACGTCGTCGGCCGCGTCGCGAAGCGCCGGGGCAAGCAGACGACGGCCGGGCTCTATCTACGGGCCGCCGTCCGCTCGTACTTCCGGCCGCCGCTGGGCCGCCCGGCCCTGACGATCCGCGTCCCGGGTGAGGAACCCGCCGAAGCGCTGACCGCTTTCGTGTCGAACACCGATCCGTGGAGCTACCTGGGCGAGCGACCGATCCACCTCAACCCGGGTTGCTCGTTCGAGACGGGATTGGGTCTGTTCGCGTTGAACGGTCTGGGGTTGCCCACGGTGTTCAAGCATGTACGGCGTGCTTTGGCTACGAAGAGCAACCAAAAGGGCAAGCGTCTCGTGCGTCACGACGACCTGCCGATGATCCGCATCGACGCTGCTGAACCGGTAAACTTCCAGGTGGACGGCGACCTCGTCGGCCAGAGGTCCCGGGTCGAGTTCTTCAGCGTCCCGGATGCACTCACAGTAATCGTGTGACGACGGGACAGCTGATCGCCTGCGGCAAAGTGCAATCTGCCGTTCGTCGACGCAGAAGCTCCACTCACCGCATCAGCCTTCCCTTCGAGTGGCTGTGTCGGAGAGAAACCGCAGGTCAGACGTGTCGCTCGGCCGGGTGAGCTGACTCACCGATCTTCAAGAAACACTTGTCCAACGCGGTGCTTCGTGAAAGCATTCACAAGCACCCAAAAAGACGACCGCCATTGACGACTGTGGCGCGGCCCTCCCGCGCCATATGAAGGAGCTCACGAACATGGACTGGCGCCACGACGCGGCCTGCCGAGACGAGGACCCCGAGCTGTTCTTCCCGGTGGGAACCAGCGGTCCTGCTCTGTCGCAGGTTAGTCAGGCCAAGGCCGTGTGCCACCGTTGCACCGTCGCCTCCGACTGCTTGGCCTGGGCTCTGGCCAGCGGCCAGGACGCCGGCGTGTGGGGCGGCATGAGCGAGGACGAGCGACGCGCAGTCAAGCGCCGCCGCACGCACATCGGCACGCGTACCAACGCCTGACTCTTCATCTGGCTACATCGCACAAGCTACACCCGAGCCACCAGGGAAATTCACCCGGGCTGACACTGTCGTGTCCAGGCCTTCTGTGGTGATACCTACCCGGCTCCAGCTTAACAAGTGGGGTGAAACCACCCGGCAACGGGTGCGGTGAAACCTCACCAGGACTTCAAGTCCTCCCGCGAGACGCTGAACGGCCCGGCACCTGCACCCAGGTGCCGGGCCTTCATCGTGTCGTCCTCCCAATCACGCGTGATGACTGCCCAATCACGTGAGTCACACCATCAATCACGCGAGATCCGCACCCGACCACGCCAGAAACGCCCAGAATCACGCCGTTGACGGGAAATGCTCGGTGTTGATCATCGCGAAACCCACCCGATCGAGCGACAAGGTCGATTCAAGCGATTGATTCAAAGCAGCTGATTCACGGGCTTTGATTCAGAGCCGGCGGGAAAGCGGGATCCGCAGCGCGGCTTCCGTCCCGGTCACCCGGGTCGCTGCCTCCTCCGTGCGCACCTTCCGCAACGACAGCGAACCGCGCAGCTCCGACTCGATCAGGGTGCGGACGATCTGCAGGCCCAAACCGTCGGACCGCTCCAGCGAAAAGCCCGCGGGCAGACCGCGGCCGTTGTCGCGGATGACGACGTCCAGCCAGCGCGCCGAGCGCTCCACGATCAGCTCGACCTTGCCCGACCGGCCCGCAGGGAAAGCGTGCTCGATCGCGTTCTGCACCAGCTCGGCCAGCACCATCACCAGCGGCGTCGCGATCTCCGCGACCACCACCCCGAACGAGCCCTTGCGCGACAGCCCGACCTGCGACTCCGCCGTCGCGACCTCGCCGACCATCGGCAGCACGTTGTCGAGCAGCTTGTCGAGGTCGACGCGCTCGTCGACCGAGATGGACAGCGCCTCGTGCACCAGCGCGATCGACGTCACCCGGCGCACCGACTCGGCCAGCGCGAGCCGGGCCTCCTCCGACGACGTCCGCCGCGACTGCAGGCGCAGCAGCGCCGCCACCGTCTGCAGGTTGTTCTTCACCCGGTGGTGGATCTCGCGGATCGTCGCGTCCTTCGACAGCAACGCGCGGTCACGCCGTTTCACCTCGGTGACGTCGCGGACCAGCACCAGCGCGCCCGCCGCCTGCCCGGCCGGCCGCAGCGGCAACGCGCGGAACAGCACCACGGCGCCGCGCCGCGAATCGGCCTCGGTGCGGCTCGACGGCTTCCCGTCGAGGGCTTCGATGATCCGGTGCGACACCTCGGTCGCGTCGAACGGGTCGCGGATCAGCGACCGCGTCAACGGCGCCAAGCGCGTGCCGACCAGGTCGGACTCGTGGCCCATCCGGTGGTACGCGGACAGGCCGTTCGGGCTGGCGAACACGACCGTGCCGCTCGAGTCGAGGCGGATCAGCCCGTCGCCCACCCGCGGCGACGTGTGCGTGTCGGTCGCGTTGGTGCCGCTCGGCGGGAACGTGCCGTCGACGATCATCTGGCACAGGTCGCCGGCGCTGCCCAGGTAGGCGATCTCCAACGGCGAAGGCACCCGCGGCGCGGCCAGGTTCGTTTCGCGGCTCAGCACGGCGACGACGGTGCCGGCGAACGTCACCGGGATCGCCTCCCGCCGCATCGGCAGGTCGCGGTACCAGTGCGGATCCTCTTCGCGGCAGATCCGCACGTCGCGCATGGCCTTCGCCAGCTGCGGGTGCTCCTGGACCGTGAACCGCGTGCCGACGACGTCCTCGGGGTGCGCGGTCGGCGCCGTCGTCGGGCGCGCGTGCGCGACGCACACGAAGTCGCCGCCGTCGGGCTGCAGTTCCTCGCTGACCGGGACCCAGAGCAGGAAGTCCGCGAAGGACAGGTCGGCCAGCAGCTGCCATTCGGCGACGACGGTCTGGAGGTGGTCCGCGGCCTCACCGGGGAGGCCGGTGTTGTCGGCGAGCAGTTCGGCGAGCGTCGACACGGTTACTCGACCGTCCCGAGGACGTCGCCCTGCTGGACGCGGTCACCCTTCGCCACGGCGAGGCTGGTCAGCGTGCCCGCCTTTTCGCTCACGGCCGGCAGCTCCATCTTCATCGACTCCAGGATCAGCACGGTGTCACCCGCGTTCAGCGATGCGCCCGGCTCCGCGACGACTTGGAGCACGGTGCCGACCATCTCGGCCCTGATCTCGGCCATCGACACCCCTCCTCGCGCGACACCCGGACCAGCCCCATCCAACCAGAACGGGACGTCATGACACACTTGAGTGGTTGCCCCCAGCCCGGCAGGCGCCAGCGCCGCGGCCGTGGCCACTTTTTGACGACGAGGAGTAAACATGTCGAAGCGCGCCCGCAAGCGTCGCAGCCGGAAGAAGAACAGCGCGAACCACGGCGGTAAGCCCAACTCCTGAACCGGCGTCGACACCGCAAAGGCCCCCGCACTCCTGCGCGGGGGCCTTCGTCGTGCTCGGGCGCTATTACTCGGAGCGCTGCTCGATGCTGATCTCGGTGCGCTCGACCGTCACGCCGCCGCGCGTGGCGACGGTCTGGCGGATCGACGCGCGCAGCCGGCTCTTGAGCTCGGCGGGGGCGTGGTCGCCACCGCACTTGCGGGCCAGCAGCTGCTTGATGTGCTCGTCGATGCCGTACTCCTCGAGGCACGGCGGGCAGTCCTCGATGTGGTGCCGCAGCGCGGCGTCACGTTCGGCGCTGCATTCCCGGTCGAGGAGCAGGTAGATGTCGGCGAGCGCCTCTTCGCAGCGGACCTTGTCGGACGCGCCCTCGCACATGTCGTTCATCGCCCGGCCACCTCTTCCTTGGCGCCTTCCTTGGTGCCGCGGATGAACCCGCGCTCGCGCGCGACGTCGGCGAGCAGGTCACGCAGCTGGGCGCGCCCGCGGTGCAGGCGGGACATCACGGTGCCGATGGGCGTTTCCATGATCTCGGCGATCTCCTTGTAGGCGAAGCCCTCGACGTCGGCCAGGTAGACGGCCAGCCGGAACTCCTCGGGCAGCTTCTGCAGGGCGGCCTTGACGTCGGTGTCGGGGAGATTGTCCATCGCCTCGACCTCGGCCGACCGCAGCCCGCTCGAGGTGTGGGCCTCGGCCTTGGCGATCTGCCAGTCCGTGATCTCCTCGGTGGGCTGCTGCACCGGCTGCCGCTGCCGCTTGCGGTAGCCGTTGATGTAGGTGTTCGTCAGGATGCGGTACATCCAGGCCTTGAGGTTCGTGCCGGCCTTGAACGACGCGAAGGCGGCGTACGCCTTCAGGTAGGTCTCCTGGACCAGGTCCTCGGCGTCGGCGGGGTTGCGGGTCATCCGCATCGCGGCCGAGTACAGCTGGTCGAGCAGCGGCATGGCGTCCCGTTCGAAGCGCTCGGCGCGCTCGGCTTCGGTCGCTTCTTCCGGCGCTGAGTTCTGCGTGCTCGGCAAACCGTTCCCTTCCCGCTCGGCGTCGATGCGCGTGTACGCATACGGCGACGTCGAGTTTACGCGGGGGCCGGGCACACCGCGGGTCGCCGGTGCCTCAGGGCGGCGGCTGCTGCGAGAGCGTGTGGTGGCGAGGGTTGTGGTCACGTCCGGTACAACCGATCGGACTACCCGGGCATTCCCTAGACTTCCGTGCCATGGCTGGCAAGGGCACCCCGGCGACCGCGCTCCTGACGAAGCAGAAGGTGGCGCACACGCTGCACGCGTACGCCCACGACCCGCGGGCCGAGTCGTTCGGCCTGGAGGCCGTGGAGGCCCTCGGCCTGGACCGCGCGCGGGTGTTCAAGACCCTGGTGGCGGAGGTCGACGGCAAGCTGACGGTGGGCGTGGTCCCGGTCACCGGCCAGCTGGACCTGAAGGGCCTGGCGGCCGCGGCGGGCGGCAAGAAGGCGAAGATGGCCGATCCGGCGGCCGCCCAGCGGGCGACGGGGTACGTGCTGGGCGGCATCTCACCGCTGGGCCACCGAAGCCGGCTGCCGGTGGTGATCGACGCCTCGGCGGAGAAGTTCGAGACGGTCTACTGCTCGGCGGGGCGGCGAGGGCTGGAGGTCGAGCTGGCACCTGGGGAGCTGATCCGGCTGACCGGCGCGGTGGTGGCACCAATCGCGGCCTGACCTGCGCAAATACAGCAACGTCGACCTTCGGGCAGCCCCAGCCCGTCCCGGCAGGGCCCCGGCAAAATCGGTTCAAGCGCCCGCCAGAGGGTTTCCGGAATGGCCAACACACGGCCCGGAGCAGCCAACACGGTGACGGGAACCGCCAACACGCCACCCGGAATGGCCAACACGGCACGCGGCGTCGAGGGCGTACCCGGTTGCCGGCGTGTTGGCCGTTCCGGGCGCTGTATCGGCCACTCCGGGCGCTGTGTTGGCCGTTCCCGTCCTCGGCCGTGTCCGCCTGGGTACGACTTCACCGAGGCCCTGGCCCGGCCCGGGGCCGGCCCTCGCGGCCCGAACTCCGGTAGCCGACGATGGAGGTTTCGGGACGTCGGACGTCCCGAATCCTCCATCAACGAAGCCAGGACGTCGGCAACGACCTTCAGGCCAGCGGGCGCAGCACCCGCGACAGCCACTCCGTCGCCGCGCGGGACACCTTCTCCAGGTCCTTGCCCAGGCTGTGGTCGCCGTCCACCAGGACCAGCTCCTGGTGCGGCCCCGGCTTCGGGCGGCCGAACGGGTCGCGCTCCCCCTGGATTACCAGCGTCGGGACCTCCACCGCGTCGAACTCCGGCTGGCGGGTCTTCTCCGGCTTGCCCGGCGGGTGCTCGGGGAACGCCAGGCACAGCACCGCCACGGCCTGGCCCGCCGACGCCGTCCGGCAGGCCACCCGGGCTCCCGACGACCGGCCGCCGAAGACGAACGGGAGGCCGTCGAAGCGCTCCGACAGCTCGTCGGCGATCGTCAGCCAGGCCGCGTCCAGCTGGTTCGCCGGGGCCGGCGCGCGGCGGCCCGCCACCTTGTACGGCTGCTCGACCAGCGCCACGTGCACCCCGGCCGCGGTCGCCGCGCGCGTCACCGCCACCAGGTCCTTCGCATCGATGCCGCCGCCCGCGCCGTGGCCCAGCATCAGGACCGCCACGCCTTCCTCGGCGCAGTGCAGGTAGACCCGGGCCGGGCCGTACGCGGTCTCGATCGGCAGGGCCGTCATGACTTCGGCGCGTCGAAGAGGGCGGCTTCGTGCTGCGGGTCGACGCGGTCGAGCAGCTCGGGTCCGTTGTTGCGGACGTTGTTGACCAGGCTCGACACCGGCCGCAGCTCCAGCGACGCGACGATGTCGTCGGGCGTGGGCACCAGCAGGTCGGTGACGTCGTCGCGGTCCGGGTCCAGCCAGCCGTCCCAGTGGGCCCGGGGCACGATCAGCGGCATCCGGTGGTGGACATCGGTGAGCTGCCCGGCGGCGTCGGTCGTGATGATCGAGAACGTGATCAGCGGCGCCGCGTTCTCGTCGTCCTTCGGGTGCCAGCTCTCCCAGATCCCGCCGAACGTGAGCGACGCGTCGCCGGGGCCGGTCATGTAGAACGGCTCCTTCTCCTTGCCCGTGCGGCGCCACTCGAACCAGCCGTCGGCGGGCACCAGGCAGCGGCGGGACACCAGCGCGCGGCGGAACGCCGGCTTCTCGGCGGCCGTCTCGGCGCGCGTGTTGATCATCCGCGAGCCGACGGACGGGTCCTTGGCCCAGAACGGCACCAGGCCCCACTTCATCAGCCGCAGCGAGCGCTCGGCGGGCTCGTCCTCGAGGACCTGGCCTTCGTCGTCACGCGGGTGCCGCTGCACGACGGTGACGACGTTCTTCGTCGGTGCCACGTTGTGGTCGGTCTGGGCCCGGCCCTCGGTGAGGTCGATCGCCTCGAACTCCTCGATCAGCTTCGCCGGGTCCTTCGTGGCGGCGTAACGGCCGCACATGGCCAACCTCCTCATACCGGAGACGTCCGGGACGCCATCGTTACACGCAGGCCAGGGCCCTGGCGAGCGGCATGGGATCATTCGGGGCACCGGTGCACAGGAAGGCGGACGGTTTGGCGAGCAACGACTGGAGCAAGCTGGACGAGTCCGACGTCCGCGTCCGCCCCGGCAAGGGCACCCGCCCCCGCAGCAAGCGCCGTCCCGAGCACGCCGACGCCGTCTCCGCGATGGTCATCGGCAAGGACCGCGGCCGCTGGACCTGCGCGATCGACGCCGACCCCGGCCGGGTGATCACCACGATGCGCGCCCGGGAGATGGGCCGCACGCCGGTGGTGGTCGGCGACCGGGTCGGGGTGGTCGGCGACGTCTCCGGCAAGCCCGACACCCTCGCGCGCATCATCCGCGTCGACGAGCGCACCAGCTCCCTGCTGCGCACGGCCGACGACACCGACCCGTTCGAGCGGCTGGTCGTCGCGAACGCCGAACGGCTGCTGATCGTCACCGCGCTCGCCGACCCGCCGCCGCGCAGCGGGTTCATCGACCGCTGCATCGTCGCCTGCTACGCGGGCGGCGTCGAGCCGGTGCTGTGCCTGACGAAGGCCGACCTCGCCAGCCCGGACGAGCTCCTCGCGAGCTACGCGGGCCTCGACATCCCGGCGATCGTCTCCCGGCAGGACGAAACGCCCGAAGGTCTCGCCGAGATGCTCAAGGACCGCGTGACGGCCCTGGTCGGGCACTCCGGCGTCGGCAAGTCCACCCTGGTCAACCGCCTGGTGCCGGACGCCGACCTGGCCGTCGGCGTGGTGAGCGGGGTCGGCAAGGGGCGGCACACGTCCGTCGCCGCGGTGGCGCTGCCGCTGCCGGACGGCGGCTGGGTGATCGACACCCCGGGCGTCCGCTCGTTCGGGCTGGCCCACGTGACCGCGGACGACATCGTCGACGCCTTCGAGGAGTTCGCCGCGGCCGCCGAGGAGTGCCCGTCGGGCTGCGGCCACCTCGGGCCGCCGGAGGACCCGGACTGCGCGCTCGACGACGTCGTCACCGACGGCCAGGCGGGGGCCGACCGGCTCGCGTCCCTGCGGCGCCTGCTGGCCTCGCGCGGCGGACTCGATATGACCCGCCCCACGGAATCCTGAGACAACCGGGAACCGGCTCCGCACCGTCATCGTCACATCGGTAACCAATCACCCGATCAGGCGATATGCCGAGCGGAAGATCCAACTCCTGAGGGGATTTCGATGCGCAAGACCACCCTGGTCGCCGCGGGCGCCGCGCTGGTGCTCACGCTGACGGCGTGCAGCGGCAACTCCGGCACCGCCGAGCCGGCCGCCGCGGGCAGCAACCAGTCCCAGGCCGACGGCGGCAGCGGCCTCGCGTCGCCGTTCACCGACGCCATCCAGCTCGCCTCGGCGTCCAAGCAGGGCACCGAGAAGTCGAAGTCCGCGAAGTTCACGATGGAGAGCTCGGTCGGCGGCCAGTCGATGACCGCCTCGGGTGCGATGAGCTTCGACGGCGCGAACACCAAGATGTCGATGACGTCGAACGCCGCCGGTCAGCAGAGCGAGATCCGGATCGTCGACGGCGCGTTCTACATCAAGATGCCGGCCGAGCAGGCCAAGCAGCTCGGTGCGGGCAAGGCGTGGATCAAGTTCGCGCCGGGCGGCGACGACCCGTTCTCGCAGATGCTGGGCAGCAGCTCGCAGTCCGCTGAGCAGAGCGACCCGAGCAAGATCCTCGACCAGGTCTCGAAGACCGGCCGGATCGTCTCGTCGGACCAGACCGAGCTGAACGGCCAGAAGGTCAACCACTACGTCGTCGAGATGGACGTCGCCAAGTCCATCGACGAGTTCACGAAGTCGATGCCGGAGGCGAGCCGCGCGAAGGTCGCGGAGGCGCTCAAGGGCAAGGACGTCAAGATCCCGGCCGAGTTCTGGCTGGACAAGGACAACCTGCCGGTGCAGGTCACGATGGACCAGGGCCCGCTGATGCAGGCCATGGGCGTGCCCAGCGCGGACGGCTCGAAGTTCACGATGAAGTACACCGACTGGGGCACCCAGGTCGACGTCGCGGCCCCGCCCGCGGACCAAGTGGCCGACCTCGGCGAGCTGCTCAAGGGCGGCCGCTGACCAGCGACCGTGCGTGACCAGCGGCTCCCCCGAACGGGTTCGGGGGAGCCGCTGTGTTTTGGTTGGCGCATGCGCAAAGCCGCCGTCGTGCTGCTGCTCGCCCTGCTCGCCGGCGCGTGCGACAGCTCCGCTTCACCGCCACCCACGTTCACCGACGCCCGCGCGCTGGCCGACGCCGCGACGGCGGCCACCACGAGCGGCGGGTCGGCGAAGTTCGCCACGGACGTCGCCGTCGGCTCGGTCCGGTCGAAGGGCCAGGGCCAGGCGCGGTTCGGCGCCGGCGGGACGTCCCAGGTGATGACGACCGACTTCATCGGCGAGCCGATGGAGCTGCGGCTGGTGGCCGGGAAGCTGTACGCGAAGGTGCCGGAGGGCTCGCGCGACCAGGTCGGCACGGCCAAGCCGTGGGTCGAGGTCGCGCCGGACGGCACCGACCCGTTCTCCCAGGTGCTCGGCGGCAGCCTCGGGCAGCTGGCGGCCCAGAACGACCCGGCGCACACGCTGCGCGAGGTCGCGGCGGCGGGCACGATCGTCGCGGCCGAGCGCGGCGACCTCGGCGGAGTGGCCGCGGAGCACTACCGCGTCGACCTCGACCTGGCGAAGCTCGGCGCGGACCTGCCCGCGGGCCTGGCCGCGGACGAGGTGGGACAGCTGGGCGGCAAGTTCCCGGTCGAGCTCTGGCTGGACGACACCCACCGGCCGCTGCAGATCGTGCTGGACCTGTCGCCGATCCTCGCGGGCCCGGGCGGCTCGGGCGGCTCCCCGGGCTCCCCCGGCTCCGGTGCGAAGATCACGACCCGCTACACGGAGTGGGGCGGGCCGGTCGACGTCCAGGCCCCGCCACCGGACCAAGTGGGGACGCTCACACCGTAGTCACGTTCCCGGCGACCGCCTCGTCCACGCGGGGACGAAGGGAGTCAGGACATGCGGGTGATGGTGATCGGGGCGACGGGCGTGCTGGGCGTCCCGGCGGTGACGCGGCTGCTGGAGGCCGGCCACGAGGTGAGCGGGCTGGCCCGCGGCGCGGATCGCGTGCCGGCGGTCCAGGACACGGGTGCGCAGCCGGTGCTAGGCGACCTGTTTGACGAGACGTCGCTGGCCACGGCGTTGCGGGGGCACGACGCGGTCCTGAACCTCGCGACGCGCATCCCGGGCCCGCGCGAGATGACGCGCAAGGCGGCCTGGGCCGAGAACGACCGCGTCCGGCTGGCGGGCAGCGCGGCGTTGGCGGCGGCGGTGCGGCAGGTGGACGAGCTGCGGACCGTGGTCCAGGAGGGCATTTCGTTCGTCTACGCGGACGGCGGCGACCACGAGCTGGACGAAGAGGCGCCCATATCGCCGCGGGGCGTCACGGCGTCTTCGGTGCGGGCGCACGGGAACGTGGCGGCACTGGAGGCTTCGGGCCGGACGGTGATCAGGCTGCGTATCGCGAACCTGGTGGGGGCGGGCGCGCTGCTGTCGCCGCTCGTCCTGGGTTCCCGAAAGGATTGGACGACGGCGATCCACCCGGCCGACGCGGCGGCGGGCGCGGTGGCTTCGCTGAAGGCGCCTTCGGGGATCTACAACGTCGGGGCGACGCCGGTGCCGAAGGAGCACCTGGGCCGGGTCATGGCCGAGGCGGCGGGAGTCCGGAAGGCGCGGACGGTGCCGAAGTGGCTGGCATCGCGGCTGTCGCTGGCCGAGCCGATGGCCCGGTCGCAGCGGGTGGTGTCACGGAAGCTGGCGGAGGCGACGGGCTGGCGGTGCGAGCTGCCGGAGCCGGGCCCGGAGTGGTTCGAGCCGCGCTGAGGGTTCGAGCCGCGCTGAGGGGTTCGGGCCTGAGCCGGCGAAGACCGGCCCCCACCCGATCCCTGGGGGGCGTGCCCAGGTCCAGTCTACCGGCCCACCCGGACGGAAACCCCAGATCAGCGACTAGGCGCGGAAGTTGTCCACATGCATATAAGCCTGTGGACAACTCGAGGCGCGCAGGTCAAGCCGGGCAACTCGACCCGACAGCCCAAACCGCACAGGTCTAGTCGAGCACCTCAAGGCCGACAGCTCGAGCCGGATAATTCGAGCCGGCCAGCTCAAGCCCAGCAACTCAGAGCAGCTCCAGCAGGAACGGCAGCTCCTGCGGCGCGTACCAAGCCAGCTCGTGATCCTCGGCGTCGCCCAGGATGAACTCCGCGTCCAGATCCCCCAGGTCGGCCGCGTCGATCACGCCCGCCGCCGCGGAGACCGCGTCCGCCGCCTCCGGGCTGTCCACGTGGACCGCCGCCACCGCCGACAGCGGGATCGGGCCGCCGATGCGGACCACCGGGGCGTCCAAGTCCGGGCGCAGCGTGATGCCTTCGACGTCCGCCGACACCACCACCCGGCGGGGCTCGCCCTTCTCCTCCGCCGCGATCAGGCGCAGCGAAGCGCGGGCCGCGTCCAGGAGCGCCGCGTACTCGAGCTCCTCGTCCGACCCGCTCACGTACGTCTCGCGCAGCGCCGGGGTCAGCGCGAACGCCGTCCCGTTGCGCGCGCGGAACTCCCCCGACGCTTCCAAGTCGCGAAGCATCGCGATGGTCGCAGGCAGATAGACCCTCACCAGTGCGCACCCTTCAGCTCTTCCAAGGATTCTTCGATCATCCCGGCCAGCAGGTCGACGTCGAACGCGGCCTTGCGGTCGCCGTTGAGTCCGAAGTAGACGCCGCCGTGGTACGACGTCACCCCGATCGCCAGCGCCTGGGTGCGCATCAGCGGCATCACCGGGAACATCTCGACCAGTCTCGCCTCTCCCGCGTACATCGGCACCTGCGGGCCCGGCGAGTTGGTCACCATGACGTTGAAGATCCGCCCCGACAACGACCCCGCCGCACGTGCGCCGAGGGAATGCAGGGTAGCCGGGGCGAAGCCGCCGACCTTGAGCAACCCGCGCGCGGCGACCGAACGGCCCGAGTCGAGGTGTTCGGTCATCGCGTGCCCGATGTGCTGCAGCCGCAGCACCGGGTTGGGCTCGCCCACCGGCAGGTCCACCAGGTACGCGGCCACCTGGTTGCCGACCAGGCCCGGCGTCGAGTACTCCGCCGTCTCGGCGTCGCGCACCGCCATCGGCGCCAGTGCCCGCACCGTCGCGTCGGGGGTCAGCGTCTCCTCGCGCGACAGCAGCCACTCGCGCAACGCGCCGGTGATGGCCGCGAGGACGACGTCGTTGACCGTGCCGCCGTGCTCCGCGCGGATCTTGCGGAAGTCCTCGAGCCGCGTGCGGACCACCGAGAACACGCGCCCGCCGGACACCCGGACGTTCAGCGGCCCCGGCGGCGCCGGGTTGACCAGCGTGCGCAGCGCCGACGCCACCCCGCCGACGGTCTCGGCGAACTTGCCGGCCGCCGCGACCGCGTCGTTCGCCGCCGACCGGACGTTCTCGACGACCTCGGCCGGCCGTTGGACGCCCTCGCTGACCGCGTCGAGCACCAGCTGGGTGCGGCTCGGCTCGCGCCGCGGCGTCCAGATGTCCTCGAACGGCTCCGGCTCGGCCGGGGTCGGGTCGAGGATGAGCTGGCCGAGCTCGATCGTGCCGACACCGTCCACAACGGACTGGTGCGTCTTGGTGACCAGCGCGATCCGGTCGCCGGACAGGCCCTCGATGAAGTACGCCTCCCAGAGCGGCCGCTCCGGCGCCAGCCGCCGCGACATCAACCGCGCCACCAGGTCGAACAGCTGGTCGTCACGGCCCGGCTGGGGCAGCGCTGAGCGCCGGACGTGGTAGTTCAGGTCGAAGTCGACGTCGTCCACCCACACCGGCCGCGCCAGGTGCCCCGGCACCTCCGCGACGCGCTGCCGGTACCGCGGCAGGTACGCCAGCCGCGCGCCGACGAGGTCGAGCAGCTGCGCGTAGGTGAACCCGGAGCGTGGCCGCTCGAAGATCGCGACGCCGCCGACGTGCATCGGCGTCGCGTGGTCCTCGACGTAGAGGAACGAGGCGTCCAGCGCGGAAAGGCGGTCGGGCATGGGCCGATCCTTACACAATGCGAGACTGCCCGGTGTGGGTGATGAGTCGACTGTCTCGCCGAAAGACCGCTTCCTGACCGTGTACGGCCGGAAGCCGGTGCTCGAGGCACTGGCGGACGGCGGGCTGCGCGTGGACAAGGTGATCCTCGCCGACACCGCCCGCGGGCCGGGCGCGGCCGAGATCCAGCGCGCGGCCAAGGACGCGGGCGTGCCGGTGCAGCGCGCCAGCGCCCACCGGGTCAAGGTGCTCGCCGGCAACGGCAAGCAGGACCAGGGTGTGCTCGCCGACGTCGTCGCGCCGCGGATGCGCGCGCTGGCCTCGGCGCTGGAGGACCGGCAGCCGCCGTCGCGGGTGCTGCTGCTGGACGGCATCACGACCCCGGCGAACGTCGGCATGATCCTGCGCACCGCGACCGCGGCCGGGCTCGACGGCGTGATCGTGCCGCGCCGCGGTGTCGCGGCGCTGGACCCGCTGGTGGTCAAGGCTTCGGCCGGAGTCGCGTTCCGCGCCCCGGTGCTGCGCTGCGGCTCCGCGCGCGAGGCGGCCGAAATGCTGACCGAAGCGGGCTACGGCATCTACGCGCTGGGCGCGTCCTCGAAGACCGCATTGTTCGACGTAAACCTGACGCAGCGCGCGGCTTTTGTGCTCGGCGGCGAAACGGACGGCGTCGGCGCGGACGTCGGCGAGCTCGTCACCGAATGGGTTTCGATCCCGATGCCGGGTGACGTCGAGTCGCTCAATGTCTCGGCCGCCGCGGCGGTGCTTTCCTTCGAACTGGTCCGCCGAGCGCGTTGACCGTTCACTGATCGGGGAACAGCACACCGAGTTCGGCGAGCGTTTCCCCGACCGACCGGTGGTGCACCCCGACCATGCCGGCCTCGACGGCGCCGAAGATGTTCGCTGCGGAGTCGTCGACGAACGCACAGTGCACGGCGGGCAGGGCCAGCCGGTCCGCCGCGATCAGGTAGACCGCCGGATCCGGTTTGGCCACGCCGACCTCGCCGGAGAACACCAGCGCGTCGAAATAGTCGAACATGGTTTTCTTGACCTGCTCCGACGCCCCGGGTGCGTTGGACAGCAACGCGGTACGGACGCCCCGCTTACGCGCGATCATCAGATATTCGTAGAAGCGGTCCGCGTCCGGATCGGTGAGAACTCCGGCGAAATCGACCAATAACCCCTTCAGCACCCGGCACACCATAGCCGGGTGACGGGGCGCTGTCTCTCGGAGTCCGACAATGCGATGTGCCCCTAGCGCACGGTAACCGGCGAAGCCATCGCTTCGGCGATTCTCCCCCGAATCGTGCGATTCCTGACGCGATTCGGGCCGCGCGTCCCTCTAAGCCTGCGGAAGCGGCGAAATGCCGCGACCGGGAGGGGAGGAAATGACCGAGGAACATCGCCTGAGAACGCTGATCCGCTACGAGGCGCCCCGCCGGGCCGAACGGCTCGCGGCCGTGACACCGGAGGAGCACCGCCGGGCCGGCGCGCGCTGGCCGGCGTCGAGGCAGCTCGAGGCGTCCGAAGTGGGCCACCTGCTGAACATGCTGCTGGAGGCCTACGACGGCCGTCGTCCGGTGCCGCAGATCCGGGGCCTGGTGGCGCCGGAGGTGTACGCCGGGCTGAGCGGGCCACGCCTGCCGCAGCCGCGGCACCGGACGCACACCGTCCACACGTGCAACCCGGTGGCGGGCGTGATCGAGGCGTGCGCCCGCGTGGAGGCCGACGGCCGGTCGTTCGCGCTGGCGGCCCGCTTCACCCGCACCGCGTCGGGGTGGCAGTGCGTGCGGTTCGCGCTGCTGAAACCGAGGCCGCCGGCCCTGCGGCCCCAGCGGGCAGCGGCGTGAAGCGGGCGGGCACGGCACGAGCCCCGCCGGGACCGTCCTGGTGCGACAGCCGGGAGCGGCCGGTCGGGACAGTCCCGTCTCGACGGTCGCGAACGGCCCGGCGCGTCGTTCGGCCGGTCGGGCTGTTTCGCCTCGACGGTCGCAGCCGGCCGGACCGGGCCTGACCCCGGCGGGACGGTCGTGAGTGGTGGTTCGGGTCCTGGACCTCTTCGCCACTCACGACCGGACCGGCAACGTCGCCAGGCCGCGCAGGGTGGTCGTCGGGTTCCAGGCCGGCGTGCCGTTCAGCACCAGGTCCGGGCGGCGGCGGGCCAGCTCGCGGAACACGACGCGCGCTTCGAGCCGGGCCAGTGGCGCGCCGAGGCAGAAGTGGATGCCCTGGCCGAACGCCAGGTGCTTGCCCGGCGCGCGGGCCGGGTCGAACGTCTCCGGGCCGCTCGCCGGGTCGCGGTTGGCCGCGCCGATCAGCACGATCGCCTGGCTGCCCGCCGGGACCGGCAGCGAGCCGAGCGTTGTGTCGCGCACCGCCGTCCGCGAGGTCAGCTGGACCGGCGAGTCGTAGCGCAGCACCTCCTCGACCACCCGGTCCGGCGCCGCCGCGGCCGGCCCCAGGCCGTCGTGGCGGAGCAGCGCCAGCACGCCGTTGCCGATCAGGTTCGTCGTCGTCTCGTGGCCGGCGATGAGCAGGAGCGTGAGCGTCACCAGGAGCTCGCCCTCGCTGAGGACTTCGCCCGCGTCGGACACCGCCACCAGCGCGGACAGGAGATCCTCTCCCGGCTCGCTCCGCCGTTTCGCGGCCAGGTCGCGGAAGTACGCGATGAAGGACTGGCGTGCCCGGACCGCCGGTTCGACCGTCTCGGGGCTCTGCAGGAACGGCGGGTCCAGCGCCCGCGCCATCGCGTGCGACCACTCCGCGAACTGCTCGCGGTCGTCCAGCGGGACGCCGAGCAGCTCGGCGATCACCTCGACCGGCAACGGCTTCGCGAGCGCCGTCATCAGGTCGAACTCGCGCGGCGCGCGGTCGATCAGGTCCGCGGTGATCTCGTCGATCCGCGGCGCCAGCCGCTCGACCATCCGCGGCGTGAACGCCTTCGCCACCAGCCGCCGCAGCCGCGTGTGGTCGGGCGGGTTCAGCGACAGGAACGCCCGGACCACGCGTCCTGACTCGTCGACCGGCTGGTCCGGCCGCCGGTCCGCCGGGTCCAGGTACTCCGGCTCGGGGTGCCCGAACGCCGGATCGCGCAGGACCTGCGTGGCTTCGGCGAGGCCGCTGACGGCGAACATCCCCTCGGCCAGGAGCGCGACCGGCAGCCGCTCGCGCCACCGCCGGTAGTGCGGGTACGGGTCCGGCCGCCGCTCGGCGCCGAACAGCGCGAAGAACTCCTGCATCTCCGCCGACATCGCCGTCACGACCATCCCCGTTCACGAAACCGGGGCGCGTGGAGTTGTCCACGCGCCCCGGTCTCTTGGCTCACATCAGCGGCTCACATCAGCGACGCGGGCCCTTCTTGCCCTTCTTGGCGGCGTCGCGCTGGGCGGCCCGGCGGTCCCGCCGGGTGGCTCCGCTTCCGCCCGCGCTGTCGCCCGCTTCCTCGGCGTGCGCTTCGACCTCGCCGTCCTCACCCGGGCCCGACAGCGTCAGCCCCGACTGCTGGCTGTTGCCACCCAGGCCCTTGCCGCGCAGCGCGGCCGGGACGGAATCGGTGTCGGTCGTCGGCGGCTGCGGCGGCGCCGGGCGCGCGTGCCGGCCTTCCGGCACGGCCTGGCCGTTGCCGTTGCCGACACCCGCCGGCAGCGCGGCGGCGTCTTCCGCGGGCGGCGCTTCGGCCCGCTCGACCTGCAGGTTGAACAGGAAGCCGACGGCCTCCTCCTTCAGCGAGTCGAGCATCGCGCGGAACATGTCGAAGCCCTCGCGCTGGTACTCGATCAGCGGGTCGCGCTGCGCGAGCGCCCGCATGCCGATGCCCTGCTTGAGGTAGTCCATCTCGTACAGGTGCTCACGCCACTTGCGGTCCAGCACGGTCAGCATCACCTGGTGCTCCAGGGTCCGCATGCCGTCGGGGCCGACGAGCGCGTTGATCTCCGCTTCGCGCTTGTCGTAGGCGTCGCGGGCGTCCTGGACGAGCGCCTCACGCAGGGTGTTCGCGTCGAGGTCGCCGTCTTCGAGCAGGTTGTCCCAATCGAGGCTGACCGGGTACAGCGTCTTCAGCGCCGTCCACAGCTTCTCGTGGTCCCAGTCCTCGGCGTAGCCGCTGGAGGTCGCGCCGTCGACGTAGGCGTTGACGACGTCCACGAGCATCTCTTCGATCTGGTCGCGCAGGCTCTCGCCGGCGAGCACGCGGTGGCGCTCGGCGTAGATCACCTTGCGCTGCTCGTTCATGACCTCGTCGTACTTGAGGACGTCCTTGCGCTGCTCCATGTTGATCTGCTCGACCTGGGTCTGCGCGCTCTTGATCGCCTTGGAGACCATCTTGTGCTCGATCGGCACGTCGTCGGGCAGCCGCATGGTCGTCATGACGCGCTCGACCATGGTCGCGTTGAAGCGGCGCATGAGCTCGTCACCGAGCGACAGGTAGAACCGGGACTCGCCCGGGTCGCCCTGCCGGCCGGACCGGCCGCGGAGCTGGTTGTCGATGCGGCGCGACTCGTGCCGCTCGGTGCCCAGCACGTACAGGCCGCCCGCGTCGCGGACCACCTCGGCCTCGGCCTTCGACTCTTCCTTGACCTTCTCGAGGATGCCGGGCCAGGCGGCCTCGTACTCCTCGGAGTGCTCGACCGGGTCCAGGCCCTGCTCGCGCAGCACGTGGTCGGCGATCAGGTCGGGGTTGCCGCCCAGCACGATGTCGGTACCGCGGCCGGCCATGTTCGTGGCGACCGTGACGGCGCCCTTCTGGCCGGCGCGCGCGACGATCAGCGCCTCCCGGTCGTGGTGCTTCGCGTTCAGCACCTCGTGCGGCACGCTCAGCTTGACCAGCAGCTTCGACAGCCGCTCGGACTTCTCGACGCTCGTCGTGCCGACCAGGACCGGCTGGCCCTTCTCGTGCCGCTCGGCGATGTCCTCGGCGACCGCCTCGTACTTCGCTTCTTCGGTCTTGTAGATCAGGTCCGGCTGGTCGGCGCGGACCATCGGGCGGTTCGTCGGGATCGGCACCACACCCAGCTTGTAGGTCTGGTGGAACTCGGCGGCCTCGGTCTCGGCCGTACCGGTCATGCCGGACAGCTTCCCGTAGAGGCGGAAGTAGTTCTGCAGCGTGATCGTGGCCAGCGTCTGGTTCTCGGCCTTGATCTCGACCTTTTCCTTGGCCTCGATCGCCTGGTGCATGCCCTCGTTGTAGCGGCGGCCGTGCAGGACGCGGCCGGTGAACTCGTCGACGATCGCGACCTCACCGTTGCGGACGATGTAGTCCTTGTCGCGGTGGAAGAGCTCCTGCACCTTCAGCGCGTTGTTCAGGTAGCCGACCAGCGGCGTGTTCGCGGCCTCGTAGAGGTTCTCGATGCCCAGCTGGTCCTCGATGAACCGGACGCCCTTCTCGGTGACGGCCACCGTGCGCTTCCGGACGTCGACCTCGTAGTGGTACTTCGAGTTGATCAGGTTCGTCTTCTCGAGCCGCTCGCGCGACCCCATCGTGGTGGTGTCGATGCCGTTCATCAGCGGGGCGAGCCGCGCGAACTCGACGTACCAGCGCGACGACTGGTCCGCCGGGCCCGAGATGATCAGCGGCGTCCTGGCCTCGTCGATGAGGATCGAGTCGACCTCGTCGACGACGGCGTAGTTGTGGCCGCGCTGGACGCAGTCGTCCAGGCTCCACGCCATGTTGTCGCGCAGGTAGTCGAAGCCGAACTCGTTGTTCGTGCCGTAGGTGACGTCGGCGTTGTACTGGCTGCGCCGGACGTCCGGCTGCTGCTCCGACAGGATGACGCCGACCTCGAGACCGAGGAAGCGGTGGATGCGGCCCATCCACTCGGAGTCGCGCTTGGCCAGGTAGTCGTTCGTCGTGACGACGTGGACGCCCTTGCCGGGGATGGCGTTGAGGTACGCCGCGAGGACGCAGGTCAGGGTCTTGCCCTCACCGGTCTTCATCTCGGCGACCTGGCCCAGGTGCAGGGCGGCGCCGCCCATCAGCTGGACGTCGAAGTGCCGCTGGCCGAGCACGCGCTTGGCGGCCTCGCGGGCGACCGCGAAAGCCTCCGGCAGCAGTTCGTCCAGGGACTCCCCGTCGGCGTGCCGCTTGCGGAACTCGTCCGTCTTGGCCCGCAGCTCGGCGTCGGTCAGGTCCTTGACGTCGTCTTCGAGGGTGTTGATGTGATCGGCGATGTTGCGCAGCCGCTTCACCATCTTGCCCTCGCCCGCGCGGAGCAGGCGGTTCAGCACCATCCGGTCGACCTCACTAGCTGATCATGAGCGCGCCCAGGCCGGTCCCGGGCAGGTTCTCCCACGGCGGCCGCCGTGGGTCGGCGCCACCGTTCCACCCCATCGTAGGGAACCCGGGGCGTCGTGTGCACACGCCGTACGTCCTGACATGCGGATGGCCCGCACGCGAGCGCGTGCGGGCCACCGGCGAAGGCCTTCTCAGAGCCGGCTCAGCCGAGCCGGATCACGCCGTAGTCGAAGCCTTTCCGCCGGTAGACCACGCTGGGCCGGCCCGCGTCGGAGTCGTTGAAGAGGTAGAAATCGTGGCCGACCAGTTCCATCTCGTAGAGGGCCTGGTCCACCGTCATCGGATCGGCGGTGTGCTGCTTCTCGCGGACGACGCGGCCGGGCTGGTGGCCCAGGTCGTCGTCGGCCCAGCTCTGCTGCTGGGGCAGGGTGATCTCGTCGGCACTCGCGAAACCGTTCAGCTGCGGTTCGGCCTCGGGTGCGTCCAACACCGCGGTACGCGCGGCGGGACTGGCGGCGGCGGCCGGGGAGGTACCACCCGGCAATACCGAGGTCGCTTCGGCGACCGATTCCGGTCGGCTGCGCCCGTAGTGCACGCGCCTCCGGTCGTGTGTCCTCCGCAGCCGGTTCTCCAGCTTGGTGACTGCGGAATCGAGCGCTGCGTAGAAGTCGGCGGCACACGCTTCAGCGCGTACGGCCGGGCCACGCCCCTTTCCGGTGATTTCGACGCGCTGGCAGCTCTTGGCCTGGCGCCGGTTGGGTTCGTGGAACAGCTCCACGTCGTACCGGATGACTTTCCTGTCGTAGCGCTCGAGGCGGGCCAGCTTTTCGCTGACGAGTGCCCGATAGTGCTCGGGCACCTCTACGTTGCGGCCCTTAACGACGATGTCCATACACGACCTCCCTCGCTGAGATGACTGCGAGCTGTTGAGTTCACACACGGCGCCGGTGTAGCGGGGACGAAGCCCGGATCGCGGGCTGAGAAGGAACTCGGATCGGTTCACGACGTCTCGTGCCGGATGCCCGAGCGCGGACTCAGCGCACCTCCGGCGCCAGGGACATGGGCTCGTCACCTCCCTGCCTGCGGGGATTGCTGATAGCGGAGCACGTTAGCTTCCTCACGCCCGTTACAACAGCCCCCGAGCCGGGGGATGTCGGGGAATGAGACTCCGTCACCCCGCGCAGTGAGCGGGGAGTGAACACCAGAAAACACCCGCTGGTCGGACGCTCGCCGGTTGCCGTGGCATCACACGGACGGCGCATCGCTCCAGCTGCACGGACGCCGAGGGTGACGGCCTTGTCCGGCACAGCCACCACTCCGGTGGAGTGGTTCGGCACCCGAGTGGCCTTGATCGACACCCTCATGCCCGGACAACGGCCGCGGCTCCGCTCGCGTTCCCGCCGGAAGTCACTCGTCCAGGTGACACCCGGATCACCCGGCCGCGAGGGCCGGGCTCGGCGGGTGCTTTCGGTGGCCGGGGCTCTCGTGGTGCGGATGGGGTCGGTGGGGCTCGAGGTGACTGGTGTGACCTGCTGAAACCGCCGTTCTGGTTTTGGGTCGAACGCCGGGGGCTGGGTGACGTGGTTGGGCGGTGGCCGGCGGTCGGATGTCGCGGATTCACCCGGGTGGGAAATCTTTCTTGGACCGGCCGGGCGGCTCGCCGAGCCGGGCTTGGCGGCGCCGGGCTTGGGCGCTGCCGAGCCCCGCTCGGCGGCGCCAAGTTTGGGCGTTTCGGTCAGGCGGGCTCCGGAGTCGTGGCGGTGGGCAGAGGAGTTTGGGGCGGTGGATGCCAGAGTTCCAACGGCGAGCATCGGTTCAGGCGGGTCGCCAGAGTTCTGGCGGCTGGCGCTGACTCAGGTGGCAGGCGCTGGTTCAGGCGGGGCCCCGGAGTTCACGCAAGGCGCCGGAGTTCCGATGGTGAGCACCGGAGTTCCGGCGTGACTTGATGGCGGTGCCGGCCGCCGCGAGGTTCGGGCGCCGATCGCCCGGCTCACCGCCCATGAGTTCACCCGGCCGCGAGCAAGGTGACGACGGCCGAGACCGCGACGCCCTCCGCCGCCAGCGTGTGCACGCATGCGGCGGCGGTGGCTCCGGTGGTCACCACGTCGTCCAGGACCACCACCGGGAACCCGGGCGGTGGGCGTCCGGCTTCGCGGAATCGCAGCCGGCCGGCCAGGTTGGCGGCGCGCTGGGCGTGGCCGAGCCCGACGGCGTCGCGAGCACTCCCGGCCAGCTCCAAAGCCGGTGCGACGGCCACTTCGAAACCGCGAGTGGCCAAGACTCTCGCCGCGGCTGCTGCCAGGAGTTCGACGTGGGGGCCGCCGCGGATCCGGGACGCGGAGGGGCGGCTGGGTGCCGGGACCAGGCAGACCTTGCGGTGCGCGGGGACGGATCCGGTGCTCGGGCCCGGGTGCCGGTGGGCGGACACGAGGCCGGCGCCCTGAGCAGCCGGTCGGGACTGACCTGCGGAAACGGCTCCGGCCGCGACCTGTGGTCGCCCGCCGGCCACGGTTTCCGTCAACGGCAACACGACCAGTGCCTCCGCCAGCGCCAGGCCCAGCGCCGGGGCCAGGTCCCGGCGGCCTCGCTCCTTGTACGCGATCAGCAACCGCCGTCCGACGCCGGTATACCTGGCCAGTGAGAACACCCGGACCAGCCCCGCCGTGGGCACGCGGACGATCTCCCGCACCGCGCCCCAAACACCCCCGCAGCGAGCGCAGCAAGGCTTGCCGCGGGCTCCGCAGGCGGCGCAGCGGCTGGGGATCAGGAGTTCGAGAAGCGCGTTGATGACCACACGGAAAGTGTCGCGACCACCACCGACAGTTTCGGGCCCGCGGCCATCACCCGATCGAATGAAACCCGTCAGCCCGGGTAGAAGGGGTCCGCGTCCTTCGCCGAATGGCTCTGGGGGCGCCACACCTCGCCGAGCACCGAGGCCGTCCACAAGCCGCTCGCGTCCGCTACCACGATCGGCCGGCCGGGGGCCGCGGTGACGCCGTGGACCTGCGGTGTCAGGTTGGAGCTGTTGAACGCGTCCATGCGCTGGCCGTCCACCGTCACGCGGACCACCGGCTGGGACAGGCTCGTCGTCACCGCGACCAGGGTGTCCTGGGCCAGCCAGTCCACGTCGACGACGTCGTGGAGGTCGTGGGGCTGCAGGTGCCGGGGCTCGCGCAGGCTGACCGAGTCGCCGCCCGAGCCGACCACCGAGGCCACCCACAGCTGGCCGTTGACCACCGCCGCGACCCGGGTGCCGTCGCGGGAGAACCGGAGCTCCGCGATGTCGCCCTGCTGGATCAGGTCGGCGGCGTTCACCAGCAGGGGGGTCCACTGGCCGTTCGGGGTCAGCACGACGCGGGCCACCGACTGCTGGTCGACCACCGTCCACACCTCGGACGCGCCGGGGCGCCACGTCGGCCGGCTCAGGGAATTGCCGGCCACGCTGAGCTGCGGCAGCTCGCGCCCGAGGTCACCGATCCGCAGGTGGACCCCGCCGCCCGCGCGCTCCACCACCGCGAGGCGCTTGCCGTCGGTCGACTGGGCCGCGTTGACGACGTCGTAGCCGCCGGTGCCGGCCGGGCCGGCGATCGGGGCGCCGTCGCCGAGGGAGCGGACGCGGCCGCCGACCGTCATCAGCCCCGGCAGGTCCTGGCTCGGCGAGAGCGCCGCGCCGTACGCGGGCAGCTCGCTCAGCCGCCAGTCCGGGTGGTTCGGCACCAGCGGGGCAGCGTCGGCGAGGATCCGGATCCGCGCCGACGTCACGTACTGCAGCGAAAGCACGATCTGCGCGGCGATCAGGTTCCGGGTGTCGTCGCTGACGCCGGTCAGCCCGGTCAGGGGCACCACCAGCGTCCCGTCGTCGAGGCTCTTGACGTTGGTGTCGATCTCCACCGGTTCGCCGAGCAGGTTCTTCACCGCGCCCGCCAGGCTCGTCGACGGGCCGGCGACCAGCATGTCCATCACCCGGCCCGGCAGCCCGGCCTGCGGTTTCGCGACGACGTAGCGCCGGTCGGGGACGAACGTGTTGGCGGACTCCGAGTAGAAGACCACCGGCACCGCGGTGTAGTTCTCGGCGAAGTCGGACTCGGTCGCGTACAGGTCGGCGGGCGGGTCGACGATCCGCCACTGGCCGGTCGGCTGCTTGCGCACCTTCACGTGGAGCAGCGCCGGGCTGTAGTCCGGGACGAACGCGCTGTTCTGGTCCAGCGTGCCGACGTCGAACCCGCGCACGTTGACGACCTGCGTGTTCGGGTCCGGCTGCGGCTCGGTGTCGTAGACCGTGCCGAAGGTGTCCTGGATGATCGTCAGGCTGCGGCTGGGCCGCCAGGTCGCCTGCCCCTGGTCGTCCAGGTAGGCGCGGGCGGCGCCGTTGTTCTGGCCGGGCTTGAGCGTCGCGCCGATGAAGTCGCGGACCAGCGTCAGCGCGTCGATGTTCGCCTGCGGCTCGGGTGCCTCGGCGTTCTGGCCCTGGCCCTGGCGCTCCCCCGGGACGACGACGGGCTGGGACTCGAGCGGGACGTTGGCGCACCCCGCCACCAGCACCAGGCACAACACTGCGAGCAGAACGCGTTTCACTGACCGACTTCCTCACGCTCGGCGAAGATCGCCTCCGGCGCCGGGGTCACCTCGATGATCCCGAGTGGCACCTCGCCCGGGACGCGCTCCGGCGGCGGCAGACCCAGCGGCGACTCGCCGATGGGCACGTCCTGGTGGCGCGGGAAGCGGAACCGGAAGCAGGCGCCCTGGCCGGGCGCGCCCCACGCGTCGAGCTCGCCGCCGTGCAGGCGCGCGTCCTCGAGGCTGATCGCCAGGCCGAGGCCGGTGCCGCCGGTGCGCCGGTTGCGCGACGGGTCGGCGCGCCAGAACCGGTTGAACACCAGGTCCGCCTCGCCGGGCCGCAGGCCGACGCCGCGGTCCTGGACGGTGATGGCGACGGTGGTCTCGTTGGCCGCGACGGTGAGCACCACCGGCCGGCCCTCGCTGTGGTCCACGGCGTTGGCGAGCAGGTTGCGCAGGATCCGCTCGACGCGCCGCGAGTCGACGTCGGCGGGGATCTCCTCGTCGGGCAGCACGAGCTCGACCGAGGAGCCCGCGTTGCCGGCGATGACCCGCACCTGCTCGACCGCGCGGGTGGCGATCGGGCGGACGTCGATGAACTCCGCGGACAGCTCCTCGACGCCGGCGTCGAGCCTGCTGATCTCCAGCAGGTCGCCGAGCAGGGCCTCGAACCGGTCGAGCTCGTCGACCAGCAGCTCGGTGGAGCGCGCGAGCCCGGCCGGGAACTGCTCGCGGGACGCGTGCAGCACGTCGGCGGCCATCCGGACGGTGGTCAGCGGCGTCCGCAGCTCGTGCGAGACGTCGGAGGTGAACCGGCGCTGCAGGCCGCCGAACTCCTCGAGCTGGCGGATCTGGCGCTGGATGCTGGCGGCCATCCCGTTGTAGGACACGGCGAGCTTCGCCAGGTCGTCCTCGCCGATCACGGCGACGCGCTGGTCGAGGTCGCCGCCGGCGAACTGCTCCGCCGCCGCGGCGGCCTGCCGGACCGGCCGCACCACCTGCCGCACCACCAGGTTCGTGATGCCGGCCAGCAGGAGCAGCAGGACGAGGCCGCCGACCAGCAGCGTGTTCTGCACGGTCGAGACGGTGTTCTGCTCGGTCGTCAGCGGGAACAGCAAGTACAGCTGCAGCGGGCTGGCGACGGTCTTCAGCGACGTCCCGACGATCAGGTACGTCGTGCGCCCGCCGTTCATGTCGGGGACGGTGTGCTCGAGGTAGCTCGTCTGCTCGGCTTCGACGAACTGCCGCAGCCGCGGCGGCACGTTCTCGAACGGCCCGGCGAACTCGGGTTCGCTGCCGGACTGGTCGTGGCCGCCGCTGGCGAGCACCGGGATGAACGTGCCTGCCGCCGAGCCCGCCGCGTCCTGACTGGTCGGCGTGATCGCGATCTTCTTCAGCGCGTTCTCGAGCCGGTTGCGCAGCGCGTCCGACGTCTCGCTGCCGAGGCCGACGAGCTCACCGGCGGCGGTCTCCGCGGCCGCGCGGGTCTGCGCGGTGGCGGCGTCGCGCTTGGTGTCGAGCAGCCGCTCGGTGATCTGGTTCTGCAGGACCATGCCCAGCACGAACACCACGGCGGAGGACAGCGCGAGGGTCGACACGGTCACGCGGAACTGGAGCGAGTGCTTCCACAGCTCGTTGAACGCGACCGCGCGACGGCGCGCGAAAACGACGACACGCCGCACCAGGCGTGCCGTCGAGCGCGCGAACGCGGGGAGCCGTCTACCGGTCTCCACGGTCATGGAGCCATCACGGCGGGCCGGCCTTGTACCCGACGCCGCGAACGGTCAACACCACCTCGGGGTGTTCCGGATCCTTCTCGACCTTGGAGCGCAGCCGCTGGACGTGCACGTTCACCAGCCGGGTGTCGGCCGCGTGCCGGTAGCCCCAGACCTGCTCGAGCAGCACCTCGCGGGTGAACACCTGGCGCGGCTTGCGGGCCAGCGCCACCAGCAGGTCGAACTCCAGCGGGGTCAGCGGGATGGCCTTGCCCTCGCGCGTGACCTCGTGGCCGGGCACGTCGATCGCCAGGTCGCCGATCGTGAGCGACTCCGCCGGTTCGGCTTCGGTGCGGCGCATCCGGGCGCGGACCCGGGCGACCAGCTCCTTCGGCTTGAACGGCTTGACGACGTAGTCGTCGGCGCCGGACTCCAGGCCGAGGACGATGTCGACCGTGTCGCTCTTGGCGGTGAGCATGACGATCGGTACCCCGGACTCGGCGCGGATCGCCTTGCAGACGTCGATCCCGTTCATCCCGGGCAGCATCAGGTCGAGCAGGACGAGGTCGGGCTTCAGTTCACGCAGCGCGGGAAGCGCGCGTGAGCCGTCGGCGACCACCGCCGTGTCGAACCCCTCCCCACGGAGCACGATGGTGAGCATCTCCGCGAGTGCAGGGTCGTCGTCGACCACGAGAACACGTGCCTTCATGACCACATATTCGCACTAGTTCCGACGCCCGTACGCGCGACCCGCGTGTTTGACCACCAGAAAGATCAAGATCGGCACGGGTCCCTGCTCCATCCGGGTGCCCCTGGACGGTCCGTGAAGGCCGCCGACAGGGCCAAATATGGCGTTGACCTGGTGATTCGCTAGTGATCGTCTGACAGCTGTGTGACAGGCGGCCCGCACGATCATGGCTCCCACCAGGGCATGACGTAGAAGGTTCGACGAACGGCAGAGCCCCCCCGGAGCATTGGTGAACCGGGGGGCTCTGGCATGTACGCGTAGGCCGAACAGGTGAAGCGGCTAGCACCACCGTGGGGTTGACCCTGCGCGTTTACCATGGACCCAGGCGCGCGCGAACGGGCTAGCACGGAGGGCAACTAGCTATGGTCACTACGGGTAGCACGATCGGCGAACGCATCCGCGAACTACGCAACGGGTGGATGACACAGCAGGAGCTAGCGACGGCGGCGGGGGTCAGCGTCGACCTAGTGCGGAAGCTCGAACAGGGCATCCGACACACGTGCTCGGTGTCGAGCCTCGCCCGGTTGGCGCGCGCGTTGGACGTCGACATGGCCGCGCTCCTGGCAAAGCCGACACCCCCGCCGACGACGGAACCCGATAGCGGCCTCATCGCCATTCGCCGCGTGCTCACCTCAGTGGAGGATCTCACCGGTGGCGGCCATGACGTTGAGCCCGCATCGCTCATCGAAGCGGAACGGACCGTTGACTACCTCTGGGGTTCCTACTGGTCGGGCCGGTACGAACTACTGGCGTCGCTGCTGCCCGCCGCGTTGACCACTTTGCGGGCCACGTACCGCGATGCGAAAACGGCGGAAAAGCCGCAGGCTGCACATATTCTGGCCCGCGCGTACCAGGCGGCCGGGGACACGCTGGTCCACATGGGACAGACGGACGCGGCATTCCTGGCTATCCGAGAAGCGTTGGTAGCGGCGAAGAACAGCGACGATCCGCTGCTGTACGCGGCCATGCGGATGTCTGTCTCATGGCAAATGTTGGTGCAGGGCCGGTATGACGACTCGGCGAACGTGGCGTTAGCCGCAGCAAACGAGATCTCTCCTCGCGGCAAGGTCTCCAACTCCCAGCTCTCTGCGTACGGCATCCTCACGGTCACGGCGGCCACCGCGACGGCCCGCAAGCTGGATAAGGCATCCACTGTGGACCTCTTGGCGGAGTCGCGGCAGGCAGCCAACCGGATCGGCTATGACCGCTCGGAGCACCAAACGACATTCGGCCCGGCGAAGGTGGCAATGCTGTCCGTGGACTGTGCCGTCGTGATGGACAATTTTACGGGTGCATTGGCTGCTGCGCAACAACTACCTCGCGACGCGCACTTGCCGTTGGCCACCAAGGCGCGCCATTTGGCCGACGTGTCACTGTCTCATCTCCGGTTGGGCCACGATAAAAAGGCGCTCGATACCTTGCTGTCGACCGAATCGTTTGCGTCGGACTGGCTCAAGTACCAGTCCTTGCCCCGGCAGATCACGTCCGAGTTGCTGGAACGTGAGAATCGCAAGTCAACTCGCCTGCGCGAATTCGCAACGCGTATCGGTGCCACTCGATCGAGCTAACGCACTGGGACACATTGTCCTACTGGCTTCCATCGATGCGGTAGTAGGACAAGGTGTCATACCCGTTCTGACTAGGAGTTTCCTAGCGTTTCACGCATGGTTGATCTTGATTCGTCGAACGTTGTCTTGACCGTGCTGGCCGTCGCGGCGGCGCTCGTACCTGCGCTCCGGTTAGCCGAATGGCTCGATCGACGTTGGCGAGCCTCTGCGCGGGTCGCGGTCATGCGCGCATGGCTGGTTGGTGTGGTCGCTCGGGTCGGGCGGCTTGCACGCGGCAGGGAGCCAGCTAGGCCAGCGGAAGGGCGTCATGAGCGGACGGCGGAGTTGCAGTCGGCGGCCCAGCGAGACACCGGCCGGATGTCGAGGCACGCCCGATGACCGAACCTTTGACTTTCGTGCGGTTCCGGCAAGGCCTCGTCGGCGAGGCGCGTCGGGTGGTGCACCTAGTGCAACTGCCATCCGCTATTCGCGACCAATTCAGCATCAATGAATTCGCCGGATCACTGACCGCCCTTTGTGGACAAGCATTCGCACCGAGGGAAGCGGAAGCGTTGTCCAGCATGCGCGGCGTTCCTTGCAATTCCTGCCTACTGAAATCACCTGGTCCCGACGGCTCGACAACGCGCCGGAGCATCGAGCCACCGGGTCCGGGCGCGCTATGCGCATAAAGGGACAGTCGTGAAGATCGACGCGTATATCGAAGTGCTGCCAGGTACGGACATTAGTCATGACCTACTTCCGGCAGACGAGAAGATCGAAATTCAAATCGGATCGCTCTTTGCCCGCGACGATAGTACGCTACGACTTTCATTCTCCGACCCTGAATCGTTGACGCAGCTCGCAAAAGTCGCCATCGAAGCGCGGACTGCACTGATGCTTGAGCAACGGCGACAACTCGAATCGGCGGAGCGCAACGGGCAACCGGAACGGATCGTGTTCTTCCCTACATACGAACAGATCGAAAGCGGCCGAGACTAAGACTTCCCTCGCATTTGCCCCGACGCTGTGCGAGGGGAAGGCGGACACGGGTCCCACGTGCAAGGCGCGAACGTGGGGCCCGTGTACCGATTAGCCGCTGTAGTTCGTCAAGCGGAACGCATCGGGAATCAACACGTCACCACCCGTACGCCAGTGCATGTGGAAGCCACGTTGTCCGGTTGGCCGTCCGGCCGCGCCGAATAGCGTCGGAATCAGTTCGATCATCGTGCCGATTCGATCTGTGATTTGGTATTGCGAGAAGTCGCCGGACAACCACACATAATCGTTCGAAGCGCCCGCACCGATCGTTCCGTCGATATTGCTATTCTCCAGCAGTTCCCAGCCGAAGCAATGAGGCGGAACTGTAGCGTCATTCACAATCGACGGCCCATTCGCGTACAGCGGGATTTGCCGCGCAGAATTGATCATCGACAGGTTTGCCATGAACTTGGCATTTGTTCGCCAACGCGGCGGCAATGCGTTCTGATTGGCCACGATATCAACCAGAGCGAGCGCAGTCAGAGCGCTGGTGACCACTGAGCCGCCGACAGCGGCCACTGCCGTGACGACGCCCTTAGGCTGTGCCGCACCGGTACCGAGGGTAAAGGCGTTGGCTTCAAGTTGAGTTTTCGCGTCGGCGAACAGGTTGCCAACCTGCGTCGTCAAGTCCGAATCCTCAAACAGCTCAAGAGAAACGGGAATGAACGCTTGCCCCTTGAATGCGGTAATGGCAGGCTGCGCAAGTACCGGAGAATCGTCGCTTACTTCTTGGGCTTCCGGGTCCCACGAAGCCGACACGCCAGCACTGGTGACGAACCGCTGTTCATTCAACGCGGTCAGCTTAACGCTGGACACTTGGCGCATCGGGTCAATCGAACCAGTACCTGACAAACGAATTTGCGGGTCCAATGCATAAGGCACCAGGAAACCGCCGGCCGTTGTCGTACCCAAACTCATTGCACGAGAAAGGGCAGTGACGCGCCGATACGCGGAAAGCTCCGCGTCATTCCACATGCGATGCCCATTGGTGGGATCGTTCATCCAGGATCGAAACGCCGTTAGGTAATTGGCGTCGCTGGCCTCCACCACATAACGAGCCAAGCGGCCATCAGGATCAGTGTCGCGCTCAAGGGCAACCGTGACACGCTCGCTCGCGGTATCCGGAACACCGTGCTCACGGGCGGACTGTTCGACCGCCTTGAGTGCTCGTCCGCGCAGTTCGTTGCCCGGTCGTTCAACGTGCCCGTTGTCGGATGGCGTTCCGTCTTCAATATTGCCCTTGCGGTATGCGTCGTCGAGCAGCACCCGTTGCAAAACAAGCGATTCGGTTCGTAATTGCTGCCACTCGGTTTCCTGTGGCGTAGTCAACTTGTCATGACGGTCAAGCTCACGCATCCGTGCATCGATCACCCGTTGTCGAATCGCCGTTTCCTCAATTGTCATTGCCATTTAATTTCTCACCCGAACAGGATTCGCGCGTAACGATGACGCGCTCGCTAATGGGATTCCTGTCGAGTGGCGGCCACCGCTGGCCGGAGGACTCGAACAACGGGGGCCATCTGACGTCCCGCTGATAGCGATTGTACGGGTCCGCGCGACTCCGGGGAAAGGCGAAGGACTACCACCACCCCCATGGGTCGTCTACGTGGACGCTAGGGGGCTGGAATGGGTCTTCCGCGATCGGCCCTACAGGTAGTCGGGCACGTCTAGCGGGTCCCCGTAGGTCAACACGCGAAATTCGATCTCGGCGACCACCGCGCGGGTCAACGCGCTATACACAATCTTTGTTGTCCTGTTCTCATTCGGACTGACACTGACCCTTTGGCATGCGTCTTTGATTTCGTGCAGTTGGTCTTCGTCGAGATCTCGTAGGTCGAGTTCGGGGCCGATGCGGTTTAGCATTGCAGAACACCTTTCGAAATTTGCCAGCGGTCGACGACGGGAAAGTGGTACCAGAAAAAAAGATCGGGGGACTCGGGTGGATGCCGTGGTCGGGAAATTCTGCGCGAAGCCTGGGCCCCCTACATTCCTCCGTCATTGCGAGTTTACCTGTCACGCTTCCATCCATAATTACATTGTTCGCATTCGACCTTGTAGTTATCAATGATGCTCGTGCCACCATTCCTTAATGGAATGATGTGTCCCAACGTCTTCATTCGTCCATTGAATGCTTTATGACATGTTGCACAATGCGTTGCTTGTTCGAGTAGTCGAATCGTCGAGACGCGATGACGGAACCGATCGTGTCCTCGCCTCTTGCGTGATCGACCTGACTGCTCAACGCTTGCGCAAGCGGGGCAGCGTGATACCCCAGGCGCTAATGGGAATAGCCTATGGCAGTCAAGGCACGGTCGCGTGGGCATGGCTTCCACCTCACCGTTCGAGGTCATCGATCTTGGCGTAGTTCTGGGTGAGATGGGCCAGCATGTCCCGTGCTTCCTCCAAGTCCTGGTCATCTTGGCCCGTACGTTTAATTCCCTCCAATGTGCTAATCTCCTTCCCTACTTCCGCCATTCTTTCGATGTAGCCCGCACGCAGGTTGGCCCATTTATCCATTACCCGTTCTCCTTTGTCTATTTAGCTATCTGTTCGCTTCGGCCGGCATCGGGTTGATGCTATATCTACCGCGTGTATTCGACAGCCATTGCCTCTACCTTTCTTCTCTTGGTCGCAGTGTCATTCCATTTACCTGGGCAACCCTTTGTCTGCATGTCCATATGTCACGGTGTCACTCCCCTAAAGGAAGGGGAGGTGACGGACACTGTCACCCATTGAGTGACACGAGGTGACATGAGTGACAAGATCACGTTGTGTCGCGCTTATAGAATGGGCGTTGGTCAGTTCCGGCGTTGACCAGTACACCCTTATTGACCAGGCCATTCAGTCCCTTGTGGAAGCTGGACGGTGGCATACCGGCGGCCCGGCGAAGCTCTGCCTTGGATGCCCCTGTTTCACTGAAGTGGGACATATAGAGTGACAAGATCTTTTCCGAAGATCCCGAAATGTCACCCCATATGTCACTCTCTCCGGAGGTGGAGGCCATCTCGATTACGCCGCTGTCGGTGAATTCCACATCGCTAAGCCGTAGCTTCATGTCATGCACCAATGGTCCATCCTTTCGTTTTGTCATCTTGAGTGTTACCTCTTGTGCATTGCCTTCCGCCATGTAGACACAGTCAACGCCGCTTTCCAGCGCCGATGATCCGCGCACAGTGACCTTGTCTTTTCCGGTGTGATGCACCACGAGCACGGTGCCATCACCGGTTGCTTGTTGAATCCGGTAAAGTGCGGATACGACCGGCCCCATATCCTTGGCGCTATTCTCATCGAGGCCGGGCATGCACTTCGATAGGGTGTCAATCACAACGAGCGTGTATCTTTCATCATCGTCGGAGATCAGTTCACACAGCTCGTCCACTTCGGACCGCTTGCCAAGGTGTGGCGCACGTTTGAGCGTCACGAGATCGTCGACACGCTTTTGTTGCCAGCCCTTTTCCCATGCGGTGATTCGATCGTCTAGACCGGATGCGCCTTCCGCCGCTATATACAACACGCTTCCGTGGCGCATGACGGTTCGCGCTTGCCATTGCGGCCTTGCCGACGCGATCGACGCAGCCCAATCCAGCGCGATGAATGACTTGCACGATCCCCAATATCCCGCAAGCAACGTCACGCCGCCCATGTCAATTGTGTTTTCGATGAGCGGCAGCGGTTTAAGCAGGTACGCTAGTTGGTCGCGTGAGAGCAATGAATCCGACATGGTTGGCCGGTCCGGGTCGAAGTCATCCACTGGTGGACGCCCGTGCTTGACCAGATACCGGATCGCGCGCTGCCTGACTATCACATTCCACGATTCATTGTCATCGTCGAATGACATCACCGTGTAAACATCGCTCTCGGGGACGTCAAACTTTGCCGCGAAGTAATCGATCGGCGCTTTTGGCGCCCTGTGCAATTCGCGAATGAAGTTCTTGACCTTGCTTACGTCCATCGGAGCAGATAGCGACGATTGCAGCTTGTCCCATGCCGCTAGCGGGTTGTCCTTAAATCTATCATCCCGTTTCTGGCATGTTGTGCACCATGGATGACAGTCGTGGCCATGCTTGGCCAGATGGTCGGCACTGGCGTCAGAAACAAGCTGGACGGCCAGTCGATACAGGCGCAGGTCGTCACCCGCCTCGGGGGTCTCGATCTGCTGTCGCCAGTCCTCGGGGTCTTTGAACGGCCGGTACGGCGGATATACAGGTCGGCGCTCGACCACTGATGGAAGTGGCTGTTCCGCGCTAGTCAGCGATGGGCGGTCTGGCGTAGGCTGTGAATTGACGGTCACGCCTCATCCTTTGTGTGTTATGCGGGAATAGATCCCGGTGTGCAGGCAAGTGCGCACCGGGATTTCTTAAGGGCTAGTACCAAGTGAGACCAGCTGAATAAATGCTGCTGCGGCAATGGGCGTAGGCAATCGCATGAGGTGTTCGGGATTCGGCAACGAGCTATGCGATTGAGCCACGGTAAACACTCCAGCGGAACGGAGACATGAAGTCTCGACGTGTACCCGCGAGTGATGTCTAGCCGTTGACCGTGAGTGGTCCTCCGAAAAGGGGCCCGACTCAAACGATCGCCAGAGGGATCGGCTTGCGCTTGGAGCAATTCTATCACCAGCTCGGCCTGACCTTGATCATTCAGGCGGCCCAAATAGACCGGCAAAAGATCTTTCCTTGGCTTCCGCCAACTACACGCACGTAGAACCGCCGTAGGTAGGCGTACTGTTGCTCTTATGGCACCAACAAGGGAAACGATCAAGGGGCCCGTCAGGGACCAGGTGGCCGCCAGTGTTCGGGCTCGCCGGGAACGACTGGGACTCTCGCTTGCCGACGTCGCGGCGCTGTTGACGCAGCTAGGGCACGGTATGGGCCGTCATGCGGTGTTGCGGATCGAGACCGGCGCGCGGGCGGCCAGCGTTGACGATCTTGTCTCCCTGGCGCTCGTCTTGGACTGCTCGCCGCTAGCCCTGTTACTTCCGACCGAGGACACCGGCGAACCAGTGAAGATCACAAGCAGAGCATCCCTGAAATTCGATGACGCGTGGCGGTGGGCGCGAGGAAAGGGAAACGGCAAACCAAAGATTCTCGCGGAAAGGAACGAGTAGCGAAATGGCTTGGGTCATCCCGCAAAAATCGGAAAGAGACGAGAACGGCAACCTGCGTAAGCGGTACTGCGCGGGATACGCCATCGGCAAAGGCGCGAATCGGCAACGGCGTTCCGTGAAGAACCCGGATGGCTCGAACGTCATCTTCTACAACAAGCGTGAATGCCTGCGGGTTGCGAACGCGGAGGAACGGCGGGTACGCGGCGCGGCCCCCACTGCACTCAACACGGAAGCAACCACGCTGTACCGGGTGTGGTGGGAGAAGAACTACGACGGCAACCGTCACCCGGGTAGCGATGGCGACGAGCAGGAACAACGCATCATGCGTGTGCACATCCTGCCGCGTTGGGGTGACGTGCCGCTGAACGAAATCACCGAGCAAGACATCCGCGATTGGATCAAAGATACGCTCACGCCGAAGGTGTCGGCCGCCTACGCGGAAAAGCTGTACTACGCGTTCAAGGTGTGGGTAAAGCTCGCCGTTGACAAAGGTGTGCTGACCCGCGCGCCGTACACGGACAAGATGGGTTTGCCGAAGATCCTGAAAAAGGAACGCCCGTACTTCCTGGATTCTGACATTGCCGCATTGCGCGAAGCGGGTTTCCGCGATGACTACATGGACATTGTCGAATTCTGCTTCGAGGTGGGCGTACGCCCGTCCGAAGCGACCGGACTGCACTCGGCCATGTTGCGGCTCGACAAGGGTTTCATGGTCACGCGAGATGTGCTGGTCCCGGGTAAACGAGTCATCCGCGAATCCCCGAAGAACGGGGAGCCTCGCAAGGTGCCCTTAACCGACCGGGCAATCGAGTTGGTCAAGCTGCACATAGACGGCCGGGACATGACGGCCGGATGCGGCCTGGTCCACCTGGTCGGCGAGAACCTGCGAGAGGTCGAGTGCGCCACTGAGGTCGTGTTCCGCAACCGGCAGGGTGGCACGGTTACGGCACGGGCCATTACGACGGCCCTACGGGACTTCTGCAAGGCGAACGGCCTTGAGTACAAGTCCGCGTATGCCACGCGGCGCGGCTGGTCCACGTGGACCGCTGACGGCGGGCTAGACAGCGAGTTCCGACGGACGACCATGGGCCACGCCGACGATGCGCAGACGGATGGCTACAGGCAAGTGACCCCCGCGATGCGTGTGCGACTCCAGGAAGCACGTGACCGCGTGAAGGCATCTAGCCATGATCAAACCGTATCGGAGCCTGTGACAGAACCTGTGACACTCGTGCCGGGGAAGACTGTGGAAGACGTAGGAGAAAGTGGTGATCGACATGCCGCGTGACCTACGGATACACAGGATTTTGGTGGACCAGGTAGGAAGATGGGGGAAAATGCAAAACCCCAGGTCAGAGGCCAGTCCCGTAAGGCCACCTTCAGGGACTCCGGGTCTCTCAAGGCGGCCTTCACGGACCTGCGGGAAGGGCTCAGGGGGTGACGGCCGGGACCGGCGCGTCGACGAAGACGACGCCGTCCTCGACGACCACGCGGTGCGTCCGCACGGCCTTCTTGGCCGGCAGGCAGGTGGGCGCGCCGGTGCGCAGGTCGAACCGGGCGGCGTGCAGCGGGCACTCGACGAAACAGCCCTCCAGCCAGCCGTCGGCCAGCGATGCGTCCTGGTGGGTGCAGGTGTCGTCGACGGCGAAGAAGCCGGCTTCGGTGTGGAACACCGCGATCGGGACGGGCCCGTCGAGGCGGCGGGCTTCGCCCTCGGGCAGGTCGGTGACGGCGCAGGCGCGGATCATCAGGGCCTCCGGAAACGACTGGCGGGATGCCGGGACGGTTCGTGAAAGTTGCGCATTGCGCGACGCTGCGCTTCTTGCGCAACAATCCGGTCCGAGGGGCGGCCGCGTCAAGAGATTCGCCCACTCAGCCGATAGGGAGTGCGCAAAACGGATAGTGTTGCGCTATGCGGAACCAGGACTCGGGCAACGCAACTCAGAGCCAGGTGCAGTCGGTCGACCGGGCGATCAGCGTGCTGGAGCTGCTCGCCCGCAACGGCGAAACCGGCATCACGGAGATCGCGGGCGAGCTGGGCGTGCACAAGTCGACGGCGTCGCGCCTGCTCAGCGTCCTGGAGTCGAGAGGCCTGGTCGAGCAGCTCGGCGAACGCGGGAAGTACGCGATCGGCTTCGGCATCGTGCGGCTGGCGGGCGCCGCGACCGGGCGGATGGACCTGGCGAAGCTCGGCCGCACCAGCTGCCTGAGCCTCGCCGAGGAGCTCGGCGAGACCGTGAACATCGCCATCGCCGACGACGGCGTCGCGATCAACATCAGCCAGGCCCGCGGCGCCGCGGCGATCACCACGCAGAACTGGACCGGCCAGCGGACGCCGTTGCACGCGACCTCCAGCGGCAAGATTCTCTTGGCCTACATGGCCGAAGCCGAACGCAAGCGGGTGCTGAAGCGGAAGCTGGAGCAGTACACGCCCCGCACGACCGTCGAGCCGGACGAGCTGATGACCGAGCTGGAACGGATCCTCGAGGACGGCTACGCGGCCTGCTACGAGGAGTTCGAGCTCGGCATGCACGCGGTCGCGGTGCCGATCCACGGCCCGGGCGGGGACGTCGTCGCCGCGATGAGCGCGTCCGGCCCGTCCTACCGGCTCTCGAAGCAGCGGGTGAAGCAGATCGTGCGGCCGATGGCCGAGGCGGCGGACGACCTGTCCGCGCAGCTGGGTTACTTCCGGGACTAGTACAGCCGGGCCATCGCCCGGATCGTCTTTCCCATGTGCGCCACCAGTTCCGCGGGTTCGAGGACCTGCGCGTCCGCGCCGAGCCGCAGCAGCCCGGCGGCGGCGTGCGGCACGCTCTCCAGCGGGACGGTCGCACGCCGCCAGCCCTCGGCGTCCGCGGGTTCGAGCGTGTGCGAGACGAGCCGGGCCGCCTTCGGGCCGAGGATGTCCGGCAGGGCCGCGATTCCTGCCGGCGAGAGGCGGACGACGGCCGTCTCGTCGATGTCCGCCGCTTCGTACCGCTCGACGTGCGCCCGCCAGAACTCCGCGAGGTCGAAGGCAGCGGGCCGGGTGAACTTTTCGTCGAGCGGCGTCAGGGCCACGATGTTCGTGACGCGGTAGGTGCGCGGCTCCGACCGCCCGGCCGCGACGAGGTACCAGACGCCGGCCTTGAGGACCAGGCCGAGCGGGTGCAGCCGCCGCGTCACGACGCCGGGACGCGGTGACCAGCGGCGGTAGCGGACCTCGACGACCTGGTCCCGCCACAGGGCTTCCGCGGCGGCGAGCAGCTGCGGCACCGGGTCCGCTTCGCGGTACCAGCCGGGCGCGTCGAGGTGGAACCGCTGCCGGATCCGCGTCGACGCGTCCCGGTACGGCGTCGGCAGCGCCGCCGTCAGCTTCAGCTCGGCCGCGGCCACCTGGGCGCCCAAGCCCAGCTCGGCGGCGGGCTGCGGCAGCCCGGTCAGGAACAGCGACTCGGCTTCGTCGGCGGTCAGGCCGGTCAGCCGGGTGCGGTAGCCGTCCATCAGCTGGTAGCCGCCGCTCGGGCCGGGCTCGGCGTAGATCGGCACGCCCGCCGCGGCCAGGGCCTCGACGTCGCGGTACACCGTCCGCGCGGTCACGCCCAGCTCGGCGGCCAGGCGCGACGCGCTCATCCGGCCGCGGTTCTGCAGCAGCAGAAGCAGGGACACCAGCCGGCTCGCACGCACCCGGCGAAGTCTGCCAGCCACCACTGACAGAAGGTGTCAGTGATCGCGGCCCAGGATCGCCGTCATGAACGACTTCGACTTCCTCCACGGCTCCTGGACCGTCGTCAGCCGGCGGCTCGAGACGATCTTCGCCGGCTGCGACGACTGGGACGTCTACCCCGGCACCACCACCTGCCGGACCCTCTTCGAGGGCGGCGGCAACACCGAGGAGATCCGCTTCCCCGCCCGCGGGTTTCGCGGCTTCACGCTGCGCCTGTACGACGTCGAGCGGAAGGAGTGGTCGATCTACTGGGCCAACGACCGCACCGGGGTGCTCCAGCCGCCGGTCGTGGGCACCTTCGCCGACGGCCGCGGCGACTTCTACGGCGACGACGTCCACGAGGGTCAGCCGATCAAGGCGCACTACCTCTGGTCGGGCACCACGGGGCCGTCGCCGCGGTGGGAGCAGGAGTTCTCGGCCGACGGCGGGAAGACCTGGGAATCCAACTGGGTCATGGAGTTCACCCGGGCTTGAACGGGCACCTTTTCGGGCGCTTGACAGCAAGTCGCGCATGACGCACGTTGTTGCCGAAGACGCAACTTTGCCCGGAGGGATCCCGCGATGGCACAGCCCCGGGTGGTGGTCATCGGCGCCGGCCTCGTCGCCTGCGCGCTCGCCGACGAGCTGACCGGACGCGGCTGGACCGACGTCACGGTGCTGGGCGGCGGCGAGCGGCCCGACACCCCCGGGCTCGTGTTCCGCACCGACGCGGACCGCACCCTGACGGAGTTCGCGAAGTACACCGTCGCGAAGTACAGCGGCCTCACCCTCGACGGCCAGTGGTGCTTCAACCCGGTGGGCAGCCTGGAGCTCGCGACGACTCCCGAGCGGCTCGCGGACCTGAAGCGGCGGCGCGGCTGGGCGACGTCGTGGGGCGTGCGCGGCTTCCCGCGCGCGCCCCACGAGTGCGCCGACCTGCACCCGCTCCTCGACGAAACCCGGGTCCTGGGCGGGTTCCACGTCCCGGGCGACGGCCTCCTGCACGCCGGGCACGCGGCCGAGGCCCAGGCGCGGCGGGCCGCCGGGCGGGGCGCCAAGTTTCTCGACGACGACGTCGTGGCGATCGACCGCGCCGGCGGGCGCGTCACCGGCGTCGTCACGGCTTCCGGGCGGCTGCGCACCGACGTCGTCGTGTCGTGCGCCGGCGCCGGTGGGCTCGTCGGCTTGGCGGTGCCGCACGTGCCGCTGCCGCACCGGTACGCGCGGACGTCGCCGCTGGCGGAACTGGCCGGGCACAACGACGACCACGCGCAGGCGGGCAAACCCGTGCTGCGCCACCACGACCGCGCGCTCTACGTCCGCGAGCACGTCGACCGGCTCGGCATCGGCGCGCTCGACGTCGGCTCGGACGACTTCGACGCGGCGTGGGAGGCGGCGGCCGCGCTGCTGCCCGCGCTCCGCGACGCCAAGGCCGAGACCGTCACCACCGTGACGCTCCCGGGCACGCCGGACGGGCTGCCGTTGCTGGGCGAGCACCCGGACCTCGAAGGCTTCTGGGTGGCCGAGGCCGTCCGGGACGAGCACTCCGCCGGGGTCGCGCGCGAGCTGGCGCGCTGGCTGGTCGACGGGCAGCCGGCGCTGGCCGTCCACGGCTGCGATCTGGCCCGCTTCGACCGCGTTTCGGTGCGGGGCCGCCGTTTCGCCGAGGTCCACGAGATCGTGCACCCGCTGGATCCCCGGGAAGCACTGCTGCGCAGCAGTCCCTTCGCCGAGCGGCAGGCCGAGCTGGGCGCGCACTTCCTGCCGTCGGGCGGCTGGGCGCGCCCGCAGTGGTACCAGGCCAACGCGGACCTGCCCGGCGTCTCGGCGCGCGCCGGCTGGGCCGCGCGGCACTGGTCGCCGATCGGGAGCGCGGAGGCGCTCGCGGCTCGCGAGCGCGTCGCGGTGTTCGACCTGACCGCCGCGCCGCGGCTGGCGGTCACCGGCCCGGGCGCGCTGCCGTTCCTGCAGGCCATGACGACCGGCGACCTGGCCGAGCCGCCGGGCTCGGTCACCCGCACGCTGCTGCTGAGCGAGGACGGCGGGGTGCGCGGCCAGGTGACCGTGGCCCGGCTCGGCGACGAGCGGTTCCACGTCGGCGCCTCCGGCCGGGCGGACTTCGACTGGCTGCGGCGCCACCTGCCAGGAGACGGCGCCGTGCAGCTCCACGAGACCACGCCCGGCACCTGCTGCGCCGGCGTCTGGGGGCCGCACGCCGACGACGTCCTGCCGGAACTGTCCACAACGGACTGTTCGGCCGAGGAGACCTACGTGGACGACGTCCCGGTCGTCGCGTTGCGACTGTCCACTGTGGGCGTTCCCGGCTGGGAGCTGCACGCCACGGCGGATGTGGGCCGCCGGCTGTGGGACACCCTGCGGGCGCGCGGGATCGTCGCCGCCGGGCACCAGGCGTACACGAGCCTGCGGCTGGCGGCCGGGGTGCGCGTGCCGGGCGTCGACGTCACCACCGAGCACGATCCGTACGAAGCCGGGCTCGGGTCCGCCGTCCGGATGGACAAGGGCTACTTCCTCGGCCGCGACGCGCTCGCCGGCCGCGGCGACGCCGTCACCGGCCGCCGGCTGACCCGGTTGCGCGTCGACGGCGTCGTGCTGGGCAAGGAGCCGGTGTACGTCGAGGGCCGCGCGGCCGGGTACGTCACCAGCGGGGACGAATCGGTCGCCTACGCCTGGCTTCCGGTGGAGTACAGCGTGCCGGGGACGCGGGTGGAGATCGAGTACTTCGGCACGCGCATTCCCGGGAGGGTCACATGACGCACTACGACGTGATCGTGCTCGGGCTCGGCGGCATGGGCAGCGCCGCCGCGTACCGGCTGGCGCAACGCGGGCAACGGGTGCTCGGCCTCGACCAGTTCGCGCCGGTGCACCACCTCGGGTCGAGCCACGGCGGTTCGCGGATCACGCGCCAGGCCTACCTCGAAGGCCCCGGGTACGTGCCGCTCCTGCTGCGGGCCCACGAACTGTGGGACGGCCTCGAGCGCGACAGCGGACGCCGGCTGTTCACCCGCTGCGGCGGGCTCATGGTCGGCACGGCGGCGTCGCGGACGATCACCGGCAGCGTCGCTTCGGCCGAGGCGTTCGGCGTGCCGCACGAACTGCTCGACGCTCGTGAAATGCGCCGCCGGTACCCGACGACGTCCCCGGCGCCCGACGAGGTCGCGCTGTACGAGCCGGGCGCCGGGCTGGTGTCGCCCGAGGGCAGCGTCGCCGCGCACCTGCAGCTCGCCGCGCGGTGCGGCGCCGAACTGCACCACGAGGAGAAGGTGTTCACCTGGAGCACCACGGCCGGCGGCGTGCGCATCGGGACCTCGCACAACTACTACACGGCCGACCGGCTGGTGCTGTGCCCCGGCGCGTGGGCCGGCGAGTTGCTGCGCGACCTCGGCGTCACGTTCACCGTGCGGCGGCAGGTGCAGTACTGGTTCGCGCCTTCGGGCGGGGTCGAGCCGTTCCGCCGGCACCCGGTCTACATCTGGGAAGGCGACGGCTACACGTTCTACGGCTTCCCCGCGCACAACGCGGCGGGCGACGGCGTGAAGGTCGCGTTCCACAGCGGCGGCCGGCCGTGCACGCCCGACGGCCTCGACCGGACGGTGACCGACGCCGAGGTCCACGAGATCGCCACGGTCGTCAAGCGCCACCTGCCGACGCTGCCCGGCGCGTTCCTCCGCGCGGTGACGTGCATGTACACCGACACCGCCGACGAGAGCTTCGTGCTGGCCCCGCACCCGGCCGAGGAGCGGGTGCTGCTGGCGTGCGGCTTCTCCGGCCACGGCTTCAAGTTCGCGCCGGTGGTCGGCGAGATCGTCGCGGACCTGGTCGTCGACGGGACGACCGCGCACCCGATCGCGCAGTTCGACCCGGCGCGCCTGCTTTAGGTGTGATGTCCAGGGAGGTTGGTCCCGGGTTGAGGTGAGCGGTAACAAGGCCGGACCCGCACAGCAGCGACGAAGATGTTCATCGTCGCTGCGAAACCGCCGCGAAGCGGGCTCGCCGTTACCGCGCCGAAGGCGCGGCCGGGATAGCTGACCGCAGTTGCCGTCCGCACCACAGCCCGTGCCCGCACACCTGTCCGGTCGATCGTGCGACTGCGGTGGCGGCAGCGGCTGGGCCCGGTCCAGATCGGCGCAGACCAACGGCAAGATCGAACGTTTCCACCGCACTGTGGCCGAAGGTTGGGCCTACGCCCGCTGCTACCCAGCGGAGACCCTGCGGCGGGCGGCGCTACCGGGCTGGCTGCACTTCTACAATCATCGCCGACCCCACAGCTCAACCGGCGGCAAGCCGCCGGTCACCCGGCTGACCAACCTCCCCGGCCCGTCTGCTTTAGGCGAGCAGGGTCGCGGCGAGCGCTTCGAGGTCGACGCCCGCGACGCCGTCCAGGACGTGCCACGGCGAGAACCAGCCCGCGGCGGCCAGCTCGTCGTACACCGCCGCGCAGCGCCGCTGGAGGCCGTCGTCGGTCTCGAAGGCGTCGCGCTCGCGGTCGGTCTCGGCCGCCGCGCGGCGTTCGGCGCGCTCCGCCGCGACCGACGCGGCCACCCGCAGCAGCAGGTGCGCGTCCGGGTGCGGCAGGCCGAAGCGGTCGACCTCCAGCTCCCACACCCACTTCACGACCTCGCCGGCCGCGTCCTGCCCCAGGCGCGCGGCCGCGTACGCGGCGTTGGACGCGACGTACCGGTCGAGGAGAACGACGTCGTGCGCGTCACGCAGGGCGCGAATCTCGTCCGCGGCACCGCTGCGGTCCAGCGCGTAGAGCACGGCCATGCCGTACACCGAGTCGGCGAGGTCGCCGTGCCCGCGGTGCAGGGCCTCCTTGACGAGGTCCGCGTGCACGCTCTCGCCGTACCGCGGGAAAGCCAGCTTCGCCACGCTCGCGCCCTTGGCGCGCAACGCGTTCGTCAACCCTTCGGTCAGCGTGCGCTTGCCCGCGCCGTCGAGTCCTTCGATGACCACCAGTCGCCCCATGGGCGTCACAGTAACGGTGGTGGACCGGCGGGCTCGGTGGAAGGGGATCGACGCCGAGCCCGCCGGTACGACTAGGCGGGAGCCCGCCGCAGGTGCAGCACGTAGTAACCCGCGCCGCTGACCAGGAGGACGCCGGCCAGGATCAGCAGCGGGACCCAGCCGGTGTCGTTGCTGGACGGTGCCGGGCCGCCGTCGCCGCGGGGCATCACCGAGCCCGTGGCGCCGTAGCCGCCGGCCTCGCCGTCGCGGTCGTAGGCCGAGCCGGGGAGCTTGTCCGCGTACTTCGCCCCGACCGCCCGCTGGTAGTCGGCGAGGCTCAGCGCGACGCCGCCGGCGAGCGGCGTGACACGGCCGTCGCCGACCGCGTACCAGGCGTCGACCTGCGGTTCGTGCAGCAGCTGGGCGCCGGCGGGCAGCTTGCGGGCGAAGGACGTCTCGACGTCGCCCGAGGCGATGTTGCCGACCTGCCAGGCGCCGTCGTCACCGCGGACCGACCAGAGCGTCGCGGTCCGGCCGTCGGAAGCCTGGACGGGCACGGCGAAGTAGGAGAACTCGCCCGGGGTCGCACCCGGCGTGCCGGCGACGAAGTCCGGGGACAGGTCGTAGACCGGGTAGGCGTCCGGCGCGATCCGCACCGAGACCGGCGCTTCCGACGCGCCGGGCGCTTGGGCGAAGAACCGGACCAGGGTGTCCTGGAGCCCGGGCGCGGCGGCCGCGCTCCGGGCCGCCGCGGCGTCGGCGCTGCTGATGCCGGCGGCCTGGGCCGCGCCTGACACCGGTGCCGTCATCAGCAGCGCCGCGCCGGTCAGCACGGCGAGCACCAGCGCCCGCCTGCTCATCGGGCGATCCCCGTGAGCGTGTGCGTCCAGGTGAAGGACGAATTCTGCGTGTAGTACCCGTAGGTCGACCAGTTGTAGCGCTTGGCCGGCCCCGGGTCACCCCAGTACACCCAGTCGCCACTGGTGTCGTAGCCGTAGAGGACGTGCGTGTGGCCGCCGCCCGAGCGGTAGCCGACCCGGGTCTCGACCGGCCGGTTCGCGGCGGTCTGCGTCCGGATCGAGGCGTAGGGGATGCGGCTGTCGAGGTAGCGGCCGGGCGAGGTGAACCCGAGCCGGGCGAAGGCGCGTTGCGGGTCGGCGAGAGTGCCCGGCAGGTTCGCGCAGCCGGTCCCTGTCGTGTTGTGAGCCAGCTGACAGAAGCGCGTCTGGCTGACGGTGACGCCGTGGTAGGCCGCGATGGTGTTGCCCGACGCCGCCCAGCACCACTGGTTCCGCTGCTGCGCCTGCATCGTGATCTGGTTCCGGACGTTCGACGGCGCTCCGGACGCGGCGGCGGTGGCCGGCACGACCAGGCACAACATCAGGCTCACCGCCAGTGCGGTGTGGACTCTGCTCGACTTCACCAGCACGGACGGCCTCCTGCTCGAACGTGGGCGAACCAGCGGTGGTCACCACGGTGAACAACGCCATCACCCGGAGCAAGAACGCCATCTGGAGGAACGGACCGTTCCGGGGGGTAGCCGGAACGCGGAACAGTCACCATCACGTGGCCAACCACCCTGAACGGGGGTCGGCACGCCCACTCTACGCTGCTAACGTGAACGTTCCGCGGTGTTCACGCCCAGCGCACACACTGGTCGGGTGAAGGGACGAGCGGTGGTACAAGACGGGAACCTTCCACTGATCATCGATGGCGCCCGGGCGACCCGGGCATCGGTCGCCGAACTGCCGAAAGAGCTGACCGAAGCGCTCCGGACCGGCGAATTCCACCATGCCTTGAGACTCGCGATCGCCTACCGCGGCCTCTCGCTCGCCCGGCTGCGCGCGCACCTCGCGCTGCGCGGGGTCCAAATCGGACAGTCGACGCTGAGTTACTGGCAACGCGGGCTGCGGCAGCCCGAGGTACCCAAGGCGCTGCCGGCGGTCCGGGCCCTGGAATCGGTCCTCCAGCTGCCCGCGGACGCCCTCGTGGTGCTGATCGGCCCGCGACTGGTCCGCCGCGGCCACCAGCCGGCGGCGTCGTTCCACGACTTGCGTTCCGGTGACATGGGGTCGATCGTCGAGGACCTGCTCGCCGAGCTCGGCGCGTACCCGTCGTCGAACCACTACAACGGCGACCTCGAGCTGCTGTCGGTCCACGACACGATCACGTTCGACGCCGAGCACCGGCAGGTCAGCCTCCGGACCCGCCTGGTGACGCGGGCGCGCCGGCACGGCCCGGACCGCTACCTGACGGTCTACAACGGCGACCCGGGCTGCCGCATCGACGACGTCGAGCTGATCACGGACGAGGGCTGCCGGGTCGGCCGCATGCGCCGCAACCCGGACGCGGACACGATGGCGACGGAGCTGCTGTTCGACCGCAAGCTCGCTGAGGGCGACATCCACGTGTTCTGCTTCGAGGTCCGCGACGACTCGGGGTCGGCGTCGCCGGGCTACTACCGGATGCTGCGCGACCGCTGCGCGAGCTACCTGGTCCAGCTCCGCTTCGACCGCAACGCCCTCCCGGCCCGCTGCACCCGCCAGGTCCGCGCCCGCGACGACGCCCTGCCGGTGGTGGCGGAGGAACTGGCGTGCGACATGGGCGGCGTGAGCAGCGCGTTCTTCAACGACGCGGGTCCGGGGTTGGCCGGGGTCGCGGTGGAGTGGAACTGACGTCCCGCTGCCCCGGCCTGCACTGCCGCCCCGCGTGTCGTCCCCCCAATCACGCGAGTCGGCTCCCCGATCACAAGTGATGCCTGTCTGATCACGGGTGATGCCGGGTTCACCCCTGACCGCTGCGGCCGACTCGGGTGGCCGAAGGGCCGGCACGCGTGATCGAAGGGTCGGCACGCGTGACTGGGGGGCCGACTCGCGTGATTGGAGAGTCGACACACGTGACCGGGCCGTGACTCGCGTGATCGGTCTCCCGCCGGCGGGACATCGAGGCCGTGACGGGCTACGCGGGGCCGCCGCCGATGACGGTCACAGCACCTCTAACCCGTTGGCCCTGGCCGCCTCGGCTTGGCGGTCGTCCCTGGTCACGAAGGTCACCGGCGCACCGCCGGTCAGCTCCGCCGTGTCGTGCATCGCGACCGCGATGTGGATCGCGGCGAGGGTGCGGAGCGGGTAGTCCAGCACCAGCCTGCGAGCCGCGGCGATGATCCGCGGTGGTGCCAGCGGGATCACCCCGAGCACCGTTCGCGAATCCTGGTCGAACTGGTGCAGGAACTCCTTGGCGTCCGGGATGCGCCCGGTCCGCTGGGCCGCGGTGACCGCGCTCGCGAACTCCAGCCGGGTCAACTCGCTGGTGAGGACCAGGTGCCCGCCGTCGATCAGCAGCTTCCGCAGCTCGACGTGATCGGTCTCGTCGGTGAGGTAGGCCCCGGCCACGGCACTCGTGTCGGCGTAGAGAACGGTCACCGTTCACCCCGGGTCCAGGCGAGCGCCTCGCCGACGGCCGTGCCCCAGCCGCGCGAGAGTTCCTCCAGCCTGTCGTGCCCCGGCGCCTCGCCCTCTGGTTCGAAGACGAGCAGCTTGCCTTCGGCGACGAGGCGGTCGCGTCGTTCAAGCAGGCTCTCGGTCTGTGCCACCACACCCCGCAGGGCCTCGGTGACCAGGTCGTTCATGCTGCGCCCCTCAGCTTCGGCGCGAGCCTTCAACCGGGCGTGCAGCTCGTCGTCGATCCGGGTGATCAGCTGCTTCACGCCACCATGATAGCGCGTCACCCGTTCGTGCTATCACTGTTCGCGACGCAGAACAGAAAGGCCGCCCCGGACGTGTCCGGGGCGGCCTGACCTGTCAAAAGGCTCAGTAGCGGTAGTGGTCCGCCTTGAACGGGCCTTCGACGTCGACGTCGATGTACTCGGCCTGCTCCTTGGTGAGCTTGGTCAGCTCGCCACCGAGCGCGTCGAGGTGGATCTTCGCGACCTTCTCGTCGAGCTTCTTGGGGAGGCGGAAGACCTCCTTGTCGTACTCCTCGTGCTTGGTGAACAGCTCGACCTGCGCGATCACCTGGTTGGAGAAGCTGTTCGACATCACGAACGACGGGTGGCCGGTCGCGTTGCCCAGGTTGAGCAGGCGGCCCTCGGACAGCACGATGATCGTGTTGCCGTTCGGGAAGATCCACTCGTCGACCTGCGGCTTGATGGTGATCCGCCGGATGCCCGGGTAGCGCTGCAGGCCCGCCATGTCGAGCTCGTTGTCGAAGTGGCCGATGTTGCCCAGGATCGCCTGGTGCTTCATCTTCGCCATGTCCTCGACCAGCACGACGTCCTTGTTGCCGGTCGTCGTGATCACGATGTCGGCGGTGGGCAGCGCGTTCTTCAGCGTCTGGACCTGGTAGCCGTCCATCGCCGCCTGCAGCGCGCAGATCGGGTCGATCTCGGTGACGATCACGCGGGCACCCTGGCCGCGCAGCGACTCCGCCGCGCCCTTGCCGACGTCGCCGTAACCGCAGACGACCGCGACCTTGCCGCCGATGAGGACGTCGGTGCCGCGGTTGATGCCGTCGATCAGCGAGTGGCGGATGCCGTAGCGGTTGTCGAACTTCGACTTCGTCACGGCGTCGTTGACGTTGATCGCCGGGAACAGCAGCTCACCGGCCGCGGCCAGCTGGTACAGCCGCAGCACGCCGGTGGTGGTCTCCTCGGTGACGCCGCGGATGCCCTCGCCGATCTTCGTCCACTTGCCGGTGTCCGAAGCGACCGACGCCTTCAGCAGCTCGAGGAACACGCGGAACTCGTCCGAGGTGTTCTCGTCCGGGGCCGGCACGACACCCGACTTCTCGAACTCGGTGCCCTTGTGGACGAGCATGGTGGCGTCGCCACCGTCGTCGAGGATCATGTTGGGACCCTCGCCGTCCCAGGTGAGCATCCGCTCGGTGCACCACCAGTACTCCTCGAGCGACTCGCCCTTCCACGCGAAGACCGGGACGCCCTTGGGCTCCTCGGCCGTGCCGTTCGGGCCGAGGACGACCGCGGCGGCCGCGTGGTCCTGCGTCGAGAAGATGTTGCAGGACGCCCAGCGCACCTCGGCACCCAGCGACACCAGCGTCTCGATGAGCACGGCGGTCTGGACGGTCATGTGCAGGGAACCGGAGACCCGCGCCCCGCGCAGGGGGTAGACCTCCGCGTACTCGCGCCGCAGCGCCATCAGTCCGGGCATCTCGTGCTCGGCGAGGCGGATCTCCTTGCGGCCGAATTCGGCGGCATCGAGGTCGGCGACGGCGAACTCGATGCCGTTGCGGGTCTCGTGCCGCTTGGCAACGCTTTCGGGGGTCATAGTGGCGATTCCTCCAAGACTCGATGACTACCGAACACTACCGTTGTCCGCTCGACCTTCCCTAGAAAGCGATTCGCGGCAGCTCAGGAGGCCTTCACCGTGCCCATGCCCGGCCCGGACACCCGCGTCGTCGAAATCCGCGTCGCCGGCCTCGTGGGCACCAGCGGCGAGACCCTGCTCGACGCGGTCGCGACCGTCGACGTCGCCGGCGACGGGCTGGGCCGCGTGATCCGCCCGGCGGACCGGCTGCGGCGGCCGGCACCGGGGCCGATGCTGCCGGCACTGGGCCGGTCGATCCCGCGGACCCTCGAGGGCTACCTCTGGCACGGCATGACGTCGGGGGGCGCCGCGAAGGCGACCTGGGCCCTGCTGTTCCCGTTCTCCCTGGCCAACGTCGCGTTCTGGATGCTGCCGGCGGTCCCGCCCGGCCGCCGCCTCCCCCGCGTGCTCGGCGCGGTGTGCCGCGGCCTGCTGCGCGTCGCGGCCCTGCTGCTCACCATGCTGCTGATGGGCCAGCTCGCGGCGATCGCGCTCGACCTGTTCGCCGCGCAGTGCCTGGCCCCCGGCTCGGGCTGCCTGCCCGCGATCCCGGACAACCTCCGCACGCTGCCCGCGCGGATCGTGGTCGGCGTCCTCCCGCTGCTCGTGGTGATCTTCGTGCTGCACCGGATCTCCTCGGCGAGCTGGGCGGTGCACGCCGAGAGCGACCGCGTCGAAGGCCCGCTGCGGATGCGCACCGGCTCCGGGACGCCGGCGCTGCGCGGGCTGCACACCGTCGCCGCGCTCGCGTCGGTCGCGCTGCTGCTGCTCGGCGGGCCGTTCCGGGTGCCGGGGGCCGTCTTCGACCTGGTCGTCTGGATCGCCACGCTGGCGCTGGTGCTCGCCGCCGTCGGCGCCGCGGCGATCGGCACGGACACCGGCCGGATCGCCCGCCGCGGCCTGATCGCGTTCGCCGTGCTGCTGGTCGTCGTCGCGGCGGTGCGGCTGCGCCCCGGCCCGGGCCGGCTGCCGGGGACCAACGGCGTCGTCGAGGGCCTCGGCGCGTCGCTGGTCGGGGTCACCGTGCTGTTCGCGCTGTTCCTGGCCCCGGCCGCGCTGCTGGCCCGGACCACCTGGAAGCACAAGCCGCGCCGGCTGCGGCCGTGGGCGGGCGGCTGGGCGGCCGCGCCGGTGCTCGCGCTCGCCGAGCTGCTCGGCGGCGGGTTCGGTGCCGGGCTCGCCGAAGCCGTCCGGCGCCTCTCCGGGGCCGGGCTCCTGCAGGTGCCCGACACGTACCTGCTGGTCACGGTCCTGTGGGGCGCCGGGCTGGCGCTCGCGGCGGTGCTGTCCCTGCTGGGTTTCGCGGTCGCCGTCCCGGTGCGCCGGCTGCGGCGGGGCATCCCGGCGATCGTCGGGCTGATGGAGCACGACGCCCAGCAGGAGGCCCAGGCCGCGGCGGCGTGGGCGCGGTCGGCGTGGGAACGGCGGCACCTGCACCACCTGGCCCTCACCGTGGCGTCCGCGATGTCGGCGGGCGGCGCGGCGCTGCTGGTGCTGCGGTTCGGGTTCGGGCTGGTCCCCGGCTGGTTCGGGCCGCTGTCGGCGATCGGCGTCGTCGCGCTCGGCGCGCTGGCGGCGGGGCTGCTGCGCGTCGTCTACACGGCCGCGCGCACCCCGCAGCGCAGCCGGCACCTCGGCGCGCTCGCCGACCTCGTCTGCTTCTGGCCGCGGGCGGCGCACCCGACCGTGCCGCCGTGCTACGCGCTGAAGGTCGTCCCCGAACTGGCCGCGCGCGTGCGCGAGCACCTCAAGGAGCCGGGGACGCGGGTGGTGCTGTCCGGCTACAACCTCGGCAGCCTGCTCACGGTCATGGCCGCCGCGCGGCTCGCGGCCGAACTGCCGGAGACCGACCGCGAACGCGTCGGCGTGCTGACCGCCGGCTCACCGCTGCAGTGGGGCTACCAGCGCGCGTTCCCCGCGCTGCTGCCGCAGGAGTCGCTGGAGCAGCTCTTCGAAAGCCTCGACGGCCGGTGGCGGGCGCTGTGCCGCGGCACGGACATCTTCGGCGGCGGCGTGACGACGTGGCGGCACGAGGTCTCCGACCGGAAGCTGTACGGCGTCGGCTTCCTGGCCGAAGGCGGCTGCGGCCCGTTGAAGGCGAAGGCCGACGAGAACGGCGTCCTCATCCTGGGCGGCGACCACTGGCTGCCGGATCCGCTGCGCGGCCCGACCGGGCGGCACCGCTGGGCGCCGGGGGTGCTCAGGCACCAGGACTACGTCGTCGACGCGGAATGGGACCACGCCGTCGCGATGGCGGCCGGGCTCGGCAAACCGAACGGCGGCGTACAGGGGCTGCTCTTCCCGGACTTCCCCGGAAAGCCGTGAAGGCCCCCTTCCCGGCATCTTGAGCCGGTAAGGGGGACTTCACGGAACTTTCGGGCTAGCTCAGCTTCACTCGGAAGCCTTGCGGCGGAACTTCAGCAGCGCGAGCAGGCCGCCACCGCCGAGGATCAGCAGCGCGGCGATCCACACGAGCCACATGTTGTCGAAACCGGTGTTGGCCAGGCCGCCGCCGGTGCCGGACTCGTTGCCCGCGGGCACGACGGCCGGCGCGGTCGAGCTGGTCGGCGAGACCGAGGTGTCCGAGGTCGCCGGGGCGCTCGGCTTCGTGGCCTCGGTCGTCGGGGCCGGCTTGGTCGGCGCCGTCGTGGTCTCGGTCGGCTTGGTGACCGTCTTCGAGCCGCAGAGGTACCACTTCTCGATGCCGGCCTGGTGGCCGTTGCGGCTGAACGGCGCGCGCAGGTCGGTCCACGGGGCGTTCTTGTCCAGGCCGCGGGCGCCCGGGGTGTAGTCGTTGAAGCCGTCGTCGCCGCCGATGACGACGATGCGCTTGACCGTGACGCCTTCGTTGACCTTGGTGATGGCCAGGCGGTTGTTCGTGATCTTGGCGACGACGTCGCCCTGGCCCAGGTCGGTGCCCTCGGCGCACGGCGTGGCCTTGCCGGGCGTCGGGTGCGGGCGGTTGTCGTCACTGTGGCAGGCCAGCGCGGAGCCGGCGGTGCCGATGAGGGCGGCGGCGGTGAGCGCGATGATCGCGGCCGAGCCGCGGAGGGTACGACTACGCATTCAGAACTCCTGTGCCAGGCGGGGGGACACCTTGGAAAGTTGTGATCGCGGCACCACCTAGCGTGAAATCACACTGCTGTAATTCACCCGTCAGTGGCACACGAAGGATCGAAAGGTATCGCACGTCACTCGGCCCGCTACATGGGGTCCCCTTTTGGGCACCAAAAGCAAGATCGTCTCGCGACGCCCGTTCTGCCCAGATCCACAAAAAACTCCGCCGACCTGCGGAAAGCAGGTCGGCGGGGCGCACCACGAAAGAGTGGGTGAATCAGCTCCCGGAGGGCTTGGCCGGCGATTCGACGCCTTCGACACCGTCGGCCTGACGCTTGCCGAGCAACGAGTGCCGGCGGCTGTAGGCGAAGTAGATGACCACGCCGATCACCATCCACACGATGAACCGCAGCCAGGTCAGCACGGTCAGGTTCAGCATCAGCCAGAGGCAGGCCAGGATGGCCAGGATCGGGATGAGCGGCACCAGCGGCACCTTGAACGCCCGGGGCAGGTCAGGGCGCGTCCGGCGCAGGATCAGGACGCCCGCCGACACCAGCACGAACGCGAAGAGCGTGCCGACGTTGACCATCTCCTCCAGCTTGTCCGCCGGGAAGAACGTCGCCGCGAGGGCGACCAGACCGCCGACGATGATCGTCGCGCGCTTCGGCGTCCCGCTCTCGCCGGTCTTCGCCAGGTTGCGCGGCATCAGGCCGTCGCGGGACATGGCGTAGATGATCCGGACCTGGCCGAGCATCAGCACCATGACGACGGTGGTCAGGCCGGCCAGCGCGCCGAAGGAGATGAGGTTGGCCGCCCAGTCGACGCCGTTGGCTGAGAACGCGGTGGCGAGCGTCTTGTGGCTGCCGTCGCCGGCCGAAGTGGCCAGGTCCTTGTAGGACGTCATGCCCACGACCACGAGCGAGACCGCGACGTAGAGCACGGTGACGATGATCAGCGAGCCGAAGATGCCGCGAGGCACGGACTTCTGCGGGTTCTTCGTCTCCTCGGCGGTGGTCGCCACGATGTCGAACCCGATGAACGCGAAGAACACCAGCGAGGCGCCGGCCAGCAGGCCGAAGACGCCGTACGAGCTGCTCGCGCCGCCCGCGATCAGCGAGAAGAGCGACTGGTCGACGCCGGTCTCGCCCGCACCGCCGGTCGAGCCCGGCGGGATGTACGGCGTGTAGTTGGCGCCCTTGATGTAGAAGATGCCGAGGATGATCACGAACAGCACCACGGCGACCTTGATGCCGGTGATCACCATCGAAACCCGCGAGGACAGCTTGGTGCCGACGGCCAGCAGCGTCGTCAGGATCGCCACGACGACCAGCGCGCCCCAGTCGACCGTGACGCTGCCGATGTCGAACGTCGTCTTGGCGCCCTTGCCGAACAGGTAGCTCAGCACGGTTTCGAGGTACACCGACCAGCCCTTGGACACCGCGGCGGCGCCGACGGCGAGCTCCAGGATCAGGTCCCAGCCGATGATCCACGCCATGAACTCGCCGAACGTGGCGTAGGAGAACGTGTACGCGCTGCCCGCGACCGGCACGGTCGAGGCGAACTCGGCGTAGCAGAGCGCCGCCAGCGCGCACGCGATCGCGGCGAACACGAACGCGAGCGAGACCGACGGGCCGGCGTAGTCACCGGCCGCGCGCGCGGTGAGCGTGAAGATGCCCGCGCCGATGACGACCGCGACACCGAACACCGTGAGGTCCCAGGCGCTCAGGTTGCGCCGGAGCTTGGTGTCCGGTTCGTCGGTGTCCGAAATAGACTGCTCGATGGATTTGGTGCGCCACAATCCCGTTCCGGGCACGGTTGACCTCCTGCGGCTGGCCTGGGTGTTTCGCAGTAGGTCACCCTAACGGGTCACGCCGTGGTCGGCTCGCTGAAAGCGCTACCTCGTGAGGCTGCGGTCCAGGTCCGGCTCGAGGTAGATGAGCTTCGCGACCGGCACCTTCGAGCGCACGCGCGCCTCGGCGTCGTCGATGGCCGTGGCCACCTCGGCGGTGTCGAGGCCGGGCACCAGCGCGAGCTTCGCCGCGACGAGCAGCTCGTCCGGACCGAGGTACTGGGTGCGGATGTGGATGACGCGCTCGACCTTGCCCGCGGCCAGCTCGTCGACGATCGTCGCGAGGACCCCCGGGTTGGCGCCTTCGCCGATGAGCAGGCTCTTCATCTCGACGATCAGGATGATCGCGATGACGCCGAGCAGCAGGCCGATGCCGAGGGTGCCGACGCCGTCCCAGACCGGATCGCCGGTGACCACCGACAGCCCGACGCCGAGCAGCGCGAGGACGAGACCGAGCAGCGCGCCCGCGTCCTCCAGCAGGACGACCGGCAGCTCCGGCTCCTTGGCCTGGCGGATGAAGCCCCACCAGCTGACGTCACCCTTGATCTTCTTCGACTCGCCGACGGCGGTGTAGAAGCTGTAGCCCTCGAGGCCCACCGCGACGAGCAGGATGATCACGGCGACGATCGGCGACGAGAGCGGCTCCGGCTCACCGATCTTGTGGATGCCCTCGTAGATCGCGAAGGCGGAGCCGAGGGTGAACAGCAGCAGCGCGACGATGAAGGAGTAGAAGTACCGGTCGCGGCCGTAGCCGAAGGGGTGCTCCTTGTCAGCCGCGCGCTTCGACGTCTTCTGGCCGAGCAGCAGCAGGCCCTGGTTCGTGGTGTCGGCCAGCGAGTGCACCGACTCCGCCAGCATCGACGACGACCCGGTGACGAGGAAGCCGACGAACTTCGCGGCCGCGATCCCGGCATTGGCTCCCAGCGCGGCGATGATCGCCTTGGTTCCGCCTCCAGCTGACACGACCGCTCCCCGGGTAGGTCCTGAATGTCCGGGTGGAGCGTAATAGGCGAGCCGCCGGAGGGTCCCCACCGGCCGTGATTTCACTCAGGCGATGGCAGCGATGTCGCCGTCTTCGAAGTAGATCGACTGGTGGAGCCGACCCCCTAAGGCCTCGGCGTATCGGGCGAGTACCTCGAGGCCGGAGACCTTGCCCTGTTCGATCTGCGAGACCCGGCCTTTCGTGACGCCCATGCGCTCGGCCAGCTGCTGCTGGGTCAGACCGCGGCTACGGCGGATCTCGGCGAGGCGATGCCCTTGCACCGTGGCGAGCAGCTCTTGCTTGCCCGCCTCGACCGCTTCCTCACCACCGGCGCGCTCGACGTGCGTCGCGCGCACGTCCTTCCAACGCGAGTACCCCGTCACTTCCGGCCCTCCTCTGCCTGGCGTTCCTTCAGGTAGCGTTCGTATCGATCTTCAGCCTGCGGAATCGCTTCCCTGTACCAGGCGTTCCACTGTCCCGCCTTGTCCCCGGCGATGAGCAGCACACTCGACCGCCACGGATCGAAGACGAACAGGATCCGCACGGTACCCGGCCTCAGCTCCTTGAGGTTCTGGATCCGAGACCCGACGATCGTGTCGACCAGAGGCCGCCCCAAGCCGGGGCCGCCCTCCGCCAGAGCGTCGATCGCCTGCACCACACGGGCATGCGTCGGGTCGTCGAGCTGCGTGATCCACTCGAGAACTTCATCGGCAACGTAGATTTCCCAGTCCTGACCCGGCACCCGTCGAGTATAGCGATCACTATACTTTCCCGATCGGGCGAACGCCAGCTCCGGACCTTCGGGCGCCGATTCTGTCGGTGCCCTCCGCTACCGTGGCCCTCCCTGCTCGCCCGTCCAGGAAGGTGACATGGCGTACTTCGCCGTGCTCGGTGCGCTCGCGATCGAAAGCCCGCCGGGCCAGTGGCCGGTGCTGCGCGGAGCCCGGCAGCGCACGCTGCTGGCCGTGCTGCTGCTGAACGCCAACCAGCACGTCCACGTCGACGTGCTGGTCGAAGCGCTGTGGCCGGAACGGCCGCCGAAGTCGTACGCCTCGAACCTGCACACCTACCTCTCGCGGCTGCGCGAGCGGATCGACGGCCTGCGCGTCGAGCACGGGCCGCTCGGCTACCGGCTGCGGGCCGAGCCGCACGAGCTCGACCTGCTGGCGTTCCGGGCGGCCGTCGCCGAAGGGAAGCGGGCCGGGGACGCCGTCGCCGCGTCGAAGCACTACCGGCGGGCGCTCGCGCAGTGGCGGGGACCGGTGCTGGCCGGGCTGCCCGTGCCGCGGCTCGAGGCCGACGTCGCACGGCTGGAGTCCGAGCGGCTCGCCGTCTTCGAGGACTGCGTCGACGCCGAGCTGACCGCCGGGCGGCACGGGGAGCTGACCGGCGAGCTGCAGGCGATGATCACCGAGCACCCGCTGCGCGAACGGCTGGCCGCGCAGCTGATGACCGCGCTGCACCGCGCCGGCCGGCAGGGCGATTCGCTCGAGATCTACCGGCGGCTGCGGACCACGCTGATCGAGGAGCTGGGCGTCGAACCGGGCGCCGAAGCCCGCCGGGTGCACGCGGCCGTGCTGCGCGGCGAGGATCCGGTGCCGCGGCAGCCCGCGCCGGTCTGGCCGGTGTGCCAGCTGCCGCCGGACGTCGCGGACTTCACCGGCCGCGACGCCGAACTCGCGGAACTCACCGAAGTACTGGGCAGCGGTGACGGCGTCCCCGTCGCGGTGCTCAGCGGCGAGCCGGGCGCGGGCAAGAGCACCCTGGCCGTGCGCGCCGCCCACCGGCTGCGGGCGCGGTTCCCGGACGGCCAGCTCTACGTCCCGTCCGGCCCGCGTGACCTCGGTGACGTCCTGGCCGACCTGCTGCGCGCGCTCGGCGTCACCGGCCCGGCCATCCCGGACGACGTCCGCGCCCGCGCGGCGGTGTTCCGCGGCCGGCTGACCGACCGCCGGGTGCTGGTGGTGCTCGACGACGCCACCGACCCCGAGCACGTCCGGACCCTGCTGCCGGGCACGCCGGGCTGCGCCGTCCTGGTGACGAGCCGGCGCCGGCTCAGCGGCCTCGCCGGCGCGCACCGGCTGCCGCTCGGGCCGCTGCCGGACGCCGACGCGGCGAGCCTGCTGACCCGGCTCGCGGGCGGCCGCGTGGCGCGGGAACCCGCCGACGCCGCGCGCATCATCGCGGCCTGCGACCACCTGCCGCTGGCGCTGCGGATCGCGGGCAGCAGGCTGGCCATCCGCCCGCACCTGCGGCTCGCCGAGCTGGCCGACCGGCTCGAGGACGAGGTCCGCCGGCTCGACGAGCTGACGGTCAGCGACCTCGGCGTCCGGGGCAGCATCGCGCTCAGCTACGACGGCCTCCGCCCGCTCACGCGGCGCGCGTTCCGGCTGATCGGCCGCTGCACCAACCTCGACCTGCCCGCCTGGGCGGTCACCGCGCTGATCGACGACCCGGGGGCCGACGAAGCCGTCGAAGAGCTCGTCGAGGCCAGCCTGCTGGAGTCCGGCGGCCCGGACGAGACCGGCGAAGGCCGTTACCGGCTGCACGACCTCGTCCGTCTCTACGCGACGGAGCTCGACGCCCCGGACGGCGGCGGCCTGCGCACGGTGCTGGCGGCCACGCTCGCCCTGGCCGACACGGCGGCGGCGCGGCTGCCACGCACCGTGCCGATGCCGGCGCTGGCCCGGAAAGCACCCCCGCAGCCGTTGCCGCACGAGCTCGTCGAGCGGCTGCTGGCCCGGCCGGAGCGCTGGTTCGCCGCCGAACGCGCGAACCTCCTGCTGCTCGTCGGCACGCTGTGCGGGCTGGGCCGCCGGAACGACGCGCTGCTCCTGCTCGACCGCCTCAGCGGGTACCTGTACCTGCAGGGGCACTACGCCGACATGCGCGCGGGGTACGAGACGGTGCTGGCGGCCGCGGGCGAAGACCGCCCGCTGGCGGCGATCGCCGAAGCCAACCTGACGCTGCTGCGCCACGCCCGCGGCCAGTACGAGGAGGCCGCGGCGGGGTACCGCGAATGCGCGAAAAAGCTGGAGGAGCACGGCGATCGCCGCACCCACGCCTGGGTGTCGGCCAATCTGGCGCACTGCCTGATCGGACTCGGCCGCGCGGAAGAAGCCCTGCACACCGCCGCGCACGCGCGCGAACTGTTCACTGTGGACGGTGAAGTGGCCGAGCTGGGCTGGGTCCGAGCGGCGGAGTCGGCCGCGCTGCACCGGCTGGGCCGGGTCGTCGACGCCCTGGACGTCGACGAGGAAACCGTGGCGCTGGCCCGAAAATCCGGCGAGCCGCGAGAGCTGGGGATCGCCCTGCACGGCGTCGCGTGGTCGTTGCTGCTCAGCGGACAGCCTCTTGAAGCTGCATCGGCGATCACGGAATCGGTGACGCTGCTGCGGACGACACCGGCCCGGTCGTCGCTCGCGAAATCCCTGCGCACGCTGGGAGCGATCGAAGCGTTCCGAGGCGAGCGGCGGCGGTCGGTGGAGGCCTTCGAGGCGGCTCGTGACCTGGCCCGGGAGCTGGACGAACGGCCGCGCGAGCTGTCATGCACCCGAGCGATCGCCGCGAGCTGGATCGGCGAAGGCCGTGCGGCACAGGCGATCCCGGTGCTGCGAGCGTGCCTGGACGAGTTCCGCGAGATGGGCGGCCGCCCCGCGACGAGCCTCACGTGGCTGGTCCTGCACCGCGCGTACGAGGCGACCGGCGACAAGGCAGCGGCGGCCGAGGCAGCCACGGAGGCGGCGGCACTGACCGAGCCACGCGACGCCAGCGCGGCAACCCTGCGGCGGGCTTTGCTGGCGCTCACCGAGCCGGTCTGACGAACGAGTCGGCGCCGGACCCGCAAGCCGCAGCCGCGGAGCTTTCGGCTCCGTGGGACTTTCACAGGCTGCGGAGCTTTCACCCCGCTGCGGAAGGGCCGAAGCGGGGTGGTGTCGCCCCCTCGCGACACCACCCTCACCGGGCAACCGCAGCCACGCCTCCCCGCGTGACCACGCCCACCCGCACGACACCAGGACAAGACCCCCTCGGCGACACCGAGCGGCACCATCCGAGCCGGGCAACCGCACCTCCCCGTGCGACTTGGGCCCTCGCGGCACCACTCGATCCTGCAACCCGCGGCCGCACCTCCCCGCGCGACCCGCACTCCCTTGCTGCACCACCCGGCCCGGCAAGCCGCAGCCACGCCTCCCCACGCGACCCGCACCCCTGCCGGTCTTCCGGCAGCAGCCACGCCTCCCCACGCGACCCGCACCCCTGCCGGTCTCCCGGCACCAGCCGCGCCTCCCCGCGTGACCACGCCCCTACAACACCGCCCGGCCTCCCGACCCGCAGCCACGCCTCCCCGCGCGACCACGCCCCCCGCCAGAACCGAGGCCCCGCTCGCCGACGCCGGGCAACCGACCGGCGTCACCCCCAGCAGCGTCCGAGACCTCTCGTTCCCTCCCGGAAATCGACAGCACGAGGCTCCAGGACCACCCCTACAACCGATACTGGCGAACCCCGCCACACGGAACGCACACAGAACGCACGACCCACTCCGCGCACGAAAAAGCCACCAGGACCACGGAATCCTGGTGGCTTTCCGGCGAAATTCAGTCCTCGCAGTTTCCCGCCGTCGCGCGGAACAGCTGGGCGCCGGTCCCGTCCAGCGGGCGGATCCGCACCGGCGGGTCGGCGGCCGGCAGCCAGACCGACTGGCCGCGGCGCAGCTCCACCTTCTCGCCGTCGTCCGCCGTCACCAGGAGGTCGCCCGCCGTGCACAGCAAGATCTGCGGGCCGATGCTGTCGACCGTCAGCTCGTCGTCCTGACCCGAAGACCATTCGACGCGCGACAGCTCGAACTCCGGCGCGTCCGTGCGGTAGACCGCCAAGCGGTCGCCGCCGTCGCCGCACTGGACCGGCATCTCGCCGCAGGCGAAGTCGACCACCCGCAGCAGCTCCGGGACGTCCACGTGCTTCGGCGTCAGGCCACACCGGAGGATGTTGTCCGAGTTCGCCAGGATCTCCACGGCCGTGCCGTGCAGGTACAGGTGCAGGTTGCCGGCCGGCAGGTAGATCGCCTCGCCCGCGCGCAGCGTCAGGCGGTTCAGCAGCAATGCCGCCAGCACGCCCGCGTCGCGCGGGTGCGTCTCGCCCAGCTCCAGGATCGTCCGGCACTCGACCGAGAACTCGCCGTGTTCCCGCAGGTGCCGGACGCAGGCGTCCAGCACCTCCGGCAGCAGCGCGTCGAGCGACGACTGCGGCAGCGTGATCCACGTCGTGAACAGCGCCCGCAGGCCCGAGGGGTCCGGCTGCGCCTCGAGCAGGCCGGTGTACTTCGCCAGCCCCGGCGTCTCGATCGCCTTCAGCAGCTTGACCGTGCGCGCCGGCTCGCGGAACCCGGCCAGCGCGTGGAACTCCGTCAGCGCGCAGACCAGCTCCGGCTTCGCTGTCGGGTCCGGGTAGTTGCGGTTCGGCGCGTCCCGCGGGATGCCGCGCTTCTCCTCGCGGGCGTGCCCCTCCGCGGCCTGCGCGGCCGACGGGTGCGCCTGCATCGACAGTGGCTCCTCCGCGGCGAGGATCTTCAGCAGGAACGGCAGCCGCCCGCCCCACCGCTTCGCGCAGCGCTCGCCGAGCTGGTTCAGCGGGTCGGCTTCGACCAACTCCAGCAGGCTCCGCTCGGCCCCGTCGGGCCCGATGACGTGCGACGGGTCACCCGGGTGGGCGCCCATCCACAGCTCGGCCTCGGGGTGCGGCGCGGGGATCGGACGGCCCAGCAGCTCGGGGATCGTCGTCCGCGATCCCCAGGCGTAGGGCCGCACCGCGTTGCGCAGCAGCTCCACTGTCACCTCAACTCCACTCCTTCGGCACCGGCTGGGGCCGGTGCTCGGCGGGTCTCACGCCGTTACGGGCTCGAAGCGGCCCGCACCGCCGATGCTGCCCGCCGCCAGCCCGAGATAGACCGCCGCCAGTTCGAACCGCAGCGCCAGCACCGCGGCCCGCACGATTTCGTCCGTTTCGATCTCCTCGGCCGGGACGATGACGTCCGCACCCGGCAGCAGATCCTCGGCCTGGTAGCGCGCCGCGTCCGTGGCCGGACCGGTACGCACCGAGAGGAGCAGCACCCGGGTCTGGATGTCACCTGGTGGATCGTCCGGATCGGCGAAAATGTCACGCTCCGCGCCACCCGATTGCGCCACTCGCCGCAACGCGGGGCGCGCCAAGGCCTGGCGGAAGTCCTCGACGTCACACACCGTGGCCGCGTGCGCCGCGAACGCGTGCGCGGCGTGTTCACCGACGGCGACGGCGACCGGGTCGAGCCCCCACAGGAGCGGCACGCGGTCGGCGACCCGGAGGGCGAGCGCCTTGGCCGGGTTCTCGAACGAGTCGCGGGCCAGGTAGTCCTTCTCGGCTTCCAGGTCGAGCTGGTCGGCCAGCACCTGGACGTCGGCCAGCAGCAGGCCCAGCGCGTTCGCGGTGAGCAGCCCGGCGGCGAGGCCACGGGGGAACGCCAGTTCGGCCGGCACCGGGATGCGCGGCGCCAGCAGCAGGCCCTTGCCCGCTACGGCGGCCGCGACCGGGCCGTCCGCCGGCGCGGAGAGCACCACCGACGCGCCGAAGCGCGCGGCCCGCGCCAGCGACGCGGCGAGTTCGCGGTCGTCGGGGTCGTCGGTGTGCGCGAAGACGACGTCGAGCGCGCCGATCCAGGTCGGCACCACCTCGGCGACGACCACCGGGACCGGGCACGACGGCGCCAGCAGCGCCGCCAGCAGCCGCGTGACCGTCCGGCTCACCCCCGGCCGGTCGATCAGCACTACGGCGCGCGGGCGGCCCACGTCGAGCCGGTCGGCCAGCCCCAGCTCGGCTGCGAGCTCGGCCGCCGCCCGCACCTGGGCACCCGCCATCGCGGCCGCCCGGAGCAGCCCCGCGCTGTCGGCCTCGGCCAGGCGCGCGGGGTCGTCGAGCAGCGTGTCGTCAAGCACCGTCGGCATCGGACGCTTCGCTTTCAGCGGGGCCACCGGTGGCTTCGTCGAGCAGCAGCACCGGGATCCCGTCACGGACGGGGTACACCCGGCCGCACTCGGTACAGGTCAGGGCGTCGGCCTCCGGGTCGCCCGGGTTCCCGGGACGCAACGGGGCGTGATCGGGCGACGGGCACGCCAGGATCTCGAGGAGCTGGGCGTCGAGCGTGAGGGCCATGGTTCCTCCATACCACGCGATGAGGTGGGGTGAAGAGCACAGTTTCGGACACAGTGCGGTCCTGACGGCTCTTCACCCCCGGACGGATCAGCTGCGGATGATCGCGAGGACGTCTTCCACCAGGGCCTGCACCGCCTCGGCGTTGGCGGCCTCGACGTTCAGCCGGAGCAGCGGCTCGGTGTTCGACGGGCGGAGGTTGAACCACGCGCCGCCCGGCAGGTCCACGGTGAGGCCGTCCAGCTCGTCGATCTCGACACCGGACTTGCCGCCGAACGCGTCCTTCACGGCCATCATCCTGGCGACCTGGTCGTCGACCGTGGAGTTGATCTCACCCGACGCCGCGTAGCGCGAGTACGCGCTGGTCAGGTCGGACAGCGGGCCGTCCTGCTCGCCGAGCGCGGCGAGCACGTGCAGCGCCGCCAGCATGCCGGTGTCGGCGCGCCAGAAGTCGCGGAAGTAGTAGTGCGCCGAGTGCTCGCCGCCGAAGATCGCACCGGTGCGGGCCATCTCCGCCTTGATGAACGAGTGCCCGACCCGGGTGCGGACCGGCTTGCCGCCGTGCTCGGCGACGATCTCCGGCACGCCCTTGGACGTGATCAGGTTGTGGATGATCGTGCCGCCCGGGTCCTTCGCCAGCTCGCGCACGGCGACCAGCGCCGTGATCGCGCTCGGCGAAACCGGCTCGCCACGCTCGTCGACGATGAAGCAGCGGTCGGCGTCGCCGTCGAAGGCCACGCCCGCGTCCGCACCGACCTCGCGCACCTTCGCCTGCAGGTCGACGATGTTCGCCGGGTCCAGCGGGTTGGCCTCGTGGTTCGGGAAGCTGCCGTCGAGCTCGAAGTACATCGGCACGACGTCGATCGGCAGCCCGTCGAAGACGGTCGGGACGGTGTGCCCGCCCATGCCGTTGCCGGCGTCGACCACGATCTTCAGCGGCCGGTTGCCGGACAGGTCGACGAGGTTGCGCAGGTAGGCGGCGTAGTCGGCGAGGACGTCCCGCTCCGACACGGTGCCGCGCTGGCCCTCGAAGCCGGGCACGCCCTGCTCGACGGTGTCCCGGATCTCGGCGAGCCCGGTGTCCTGGCCGACCGGCGACGCGCCGGCGCGGCACATCTTGATGCCGTTGTACTTGGCCGGGTTGTGGCTGGCGGTGAACATCGCGCCCGGCAGGTTCAGCGAGCCCGACGCGAAGTACAGCTGGTCGGTGCTCGCCAGGCCGATGCTGACGACGTCGAGGCCCTGCGAGGTGACACCCTCGGCGAAGGCCGCGGACAGCCCCGGCGACGAGTCGCGCATGTCGTAGCCGATCACCACCGCGGGGGCCTCGGGCTTGATGAGCAGCGCGAACGCGGCACCGAAGTCGCGGACGAGGTCCGCGTCGAGCTGCTCGCCGACCACGCCGCGAATGTCGTAGGCCTTCACGATGCCCGAAAGGTCTGGCACGCCGTCTCCCCGCGAATAGTCGTCCCGGCGCCCGCTGCGCCGCGCGGAAAGCCTACCGGCGCCGGAGGTGGGTTACGCGCTCAGGCGCGGCCGGGCAGGACCCGGAGGTGGCCGCGGCGCCCGGAGGGGCCCTCGGGCTCGGTGACCGGCGGCGCGGGCTTGTCGGACCGGCCGGCCTCGCGCACGGCCTCGGCCAGCGCGGTCAGCTCGTCGGCCGACGGGTCCGGAGCGGCGAAGGCGCCTTCGTGCCGGACGACTTCCCAGCCCTTGGGGACGGTCAGCCGCAGCGCGTGGGCTTCGCAGAGGTCGTACGAATGGGGCTCGGAGGCGGTGGCCAGCGGGCCGACGACGGCGGTGGAGTCGCTGTAGGCATACGTCAGCGTGGCCACAGCCGGCTCGAGACAGCCGGTACGCGAACACTTCCGTACGCTCCGCACGATCGGAAACGATAGCGCGTCGCCGCAAGGACGTAGGAGCGACACGCGCTGAGACGCGCCGACCGCATAGACTTCCGGGGTGGCGACGGCTCGTGACTACCGACAACGGCGGCGCCTGCGACGGGACCGGCACGGCCGGGGCCTGCGCGGGACGCTCTATCCCGCGACCCTGCCCGCCGCCGCGAGCCGCGCGGAGCGGTTCGACGCGCTGGTGCTCGACGCGCTGGAACCGATCGAAGCGCGCTGGCGCCACGAGCTGACGAAGCTGGATGTGGCGGTCGACGACGTGCCCGAAGTCCGGGAGAACGGCCACGCCCCCGCGGACGGGATCCTGCACGACGGCGCGGTGCCGCTGTCGCGGCTGGTCCCGGCGGGGGTGGATCGCACGGGGATGCCGACGCGGGCCCGGATCGTGCTGTACCGGCGGCCGCTGGAGGCGCGCGCGAAGGACCCGTCGGAGCTGGCCGAGCTGGTGCACGACGTGCTGGTGGAGCAGGTGGCGGGGTACCTCGGCGTGGAACCGGACGTCATCGAAGGCGAATAGTCCGCGCCTGCACTTGTGGGTCGGCCGCGCGAACGGGCCAGTCGTGCTCATCTCGGCGCGAACGGGCCAGTCACGCTCGTCACGGCACGAGTGGCCCTTTCGCGCCCACCTCCATGCCACGCCAACGGGCCGCTCGCACTGATGTCAACGCGCCGCACGAACGGCCCACTCGCGACCTTCTCGACGCGAACGGCCCACTCGCGCCCGCAACCACACCCGCGCGAACGGGCCACTCACGCCCGAAGCAGCACCAACGGGCCACTCGCGCCCGAGGAAAGCAGCGCCGACCGGGACCGCAAGCTCAGCTGCGACGCCGGGCCGGGACCGCCGTCAGCAGGGTGAACAGCACCGCCGCCAGCTGGGCCAGCAGCAGCAGGTTCCGTTCCGTGCCCGGGTACTCCACCGTCACCTCCGACGTCGTCGGCGGCACCGACACCGCGACCTGGTGCCCCCACGCCGGGACGATCGGGACGCTCTTGCCGCCCACCGACGCCTTCCAGCCCGCTTCCTGCTCCGCCGCCAGCACCAGCAACCGGCCGGTCGGGCCCTCCGAGACCCGGACCCGGACGTCCGGGAGGCCCGCCTGGACCGGGGCCACGCCCGGGGCGTTCCCGGGGGCGCCGCCGCCCGTGACCGCCGCTTTCGCCTGCTCTGGGGAGATCAGGATCACCTGGCCCGCCGGCGACAGCAGGCGAAGCACGCCACGGCCGTCCGAAGTCGGGGCCGCTATCGAGACCATGTCCTTCGCCAGCGGTGGGTACGCCTGCGGGTCCACGCCCGGCGGGAGCACCACGTACTCGACCCCGGCGGCCGCCGCCGCGGCGAAGGTGCGCTGCACCGCGGGAGCGTCGCCCTGGCCGAGGTCGCGGCGCCACGTCGCGAGCCGGGCCGGGGTGGCGGGGGTCGGGGCCAGTTCGTCGTCGCCGTAGTGGGGCAGGCGGCCGGCGATCTGGCGGGTCGCGTCCGGCGCCAGATCGAGCACCGACCGGCCCGACGCGCCCAGCTCCGCCGTTACCTCCGGTGCGAGCGAAGGACGCTCGCCGGCGCGCAGTGGTCCCTGGCCGCCGACGGCCACCGCGCCGACGGCCAGGGCGAGGAACACCACGACCCCGGCGATCGCCGACACCTTCGGCAGCCACGTCGACGGCACCCCGGCCGCACCGCCGCGCTGCCACGAACCGAGCACGACCCACAGCAGCCCCGCGCCGACGATCAGCAGCGGCACCCCCGCGTAGCCGTGCGCCGCGGCGCCGCCCTGCATCGGGGTCGCCGTGACGAGCCGGACCAGCACCAGGCCGCCCACGCCCAGCACCCCCAGCGCGAGCCCGCCCGCGGCGAGCTTCGTCGGCCGAACGACGATGGCCACCAGCGCCGCCGCGATCACCGCGACGCCGATCGGCCACGCGCCCGGGCCGCCCGGGTCGAGCCCGGCCAGATCCGTGCCGGACGCCACCGAAGCCGCGCCGCCCAGTCCCTGCACGAGCAGTTCCGGGTGCTTCAGCAACACCGTCGGCCACGGCAGCAGCAGCGCCAGCGGCAGCAGGACGACGATCCCGACCGACGCGATCCGCCGCGCCAGCCCGGTCGGCGCGGGCAGCACCACGAACCCGATCAGCAGCCCGGCGAGCGCGAGCGCGTGCGCCAGCGGCGAGAACGCGCCGAGCAGCGCGACGCCGAACGCCGAGAGCGCCGACACGTGCAGCCACCGCTGGTCCGCGCGGACCAGCAGCCCGGCGATGCCCGCCGCGACGAGCGGCAGCACCAGGTGCACCACGACGACGTCGAGCCGGCCCTGCGCCACCGCCGCCGTCGCGGCCGGCAGCAGCGCGTACGTCGCGGCGACGACCGCGCGGACCCACCGGCGCACGCGAAGCCGCCGTGTCGCCACGTACGCGGTCAGCGCCGCCAGCGGGATGTCCCCGAGCAAGAGGACGGCGACCAGCGCGGCCGGGCCGCCGATCGGCCCGAACACCGCGCCGAGCGTGCCCAGCACCGGCACGGTCGCCGACGCGGGCGCACCCGTGCCACCCGCGATCGCGTGCCACGGCGTGAGGTACGACGTCCACAGCTCCCCCAGGCCGCCGACCGGGAGGAGCTTGCCCCCGAACAGGTCGAGCCCGAGCCGGGCGCGGTTCACGAACAGCCCCAGCGCCGTCATCACGACCAGCAGCACCACCGGCGGCGCGAAGATCGTCGCGCCCAGCACGCGGCGGCGGTTCACCTCGACGAAGACGATCTCCGGCTCGGGTGCCGGGATGATCTCTTCGGTGGTTTCCGTGGTTTCCGGTTCCGGCGCCACGGTTTCCGGCAGCGTGACGGCGACGAGCGTGCCCGGCCGCCGCAGCCCGGACCCGCGGGAGCTGACCCCGCGCAACGCGCCGGCGGGCAGCGCGTCCGGCCCGACAGGACGGTTCTCCCGCGCGTCGAGCGCTTCCGGCGTCACCCATGCGGACTCGGTTTCGACGGTTTCGGGGACCGTCCCGAGCGCGACGTCGTTCTCCACACCGCGGCGCACGAGGCCGACGACGCCGGCGCGGACGGCGTTGCGCAGCCGCGTCCCGCGTCCGGTGAAGAGGCCGCGAACCGTGCCAGGCCGCGGATTCCGCCGTCGGCGCGCCCGGGCGGCGCGCAATCCGCCGCGTCCACTGAGGAGGTACGCGGCGGCCGCGAACTCCGCCCGCGCCTCGCCGGTGCGGCGCAGCAGGACGAAGGCCAGCGCGCGCAGCACCGAGAGCAGCGGGAGCCGGATCATCCCCAGCCAGAAGGAAAACGGCGAGCAGTTCACCAGGAACACCCGCAGCCCGTGGGCGCGGTTCGCGGCGGCGAGCGACGCGGGCACGGCGTCGGCGGCCCGCTGGCCGGTGGTGACGGCGCGCGCGTGCCGCACCCGCGCGGCCGGCACCGACAGCACCAGCCCGCCAGCCGCGTTCGCGCGCCAGCCGAAGTCGAGATCTTCGCGCAGCAACGGGAAATCCTGGTCGAACCCGCCGAGGGAGTCCCACGCATCGCGGCGCACGAGCGAGCCCGCGCTGGGCACGGCGAGCACCTCGGCCGGGTCGTCGCCGGTCGCGGCGACCTGCTGCCGGTGCCCGGACGCGTCGGTCGACAGGCCGGCTTCGACGATCAGCCGCGGGTCCGTCCAGTCGAGCCCGAGCGCGCCGAGCACGGTCGCGGACGGTTGCGCCGTCGCGACTTTGAGGAGTTCGTCGAGGCAGTCGGGTTCGGGCGCGCAGTCGTCGTGCAGCAGCCAGAGCCACGCGCCCGGGTCGCCCCAGCGCTCGGTGGCGTGTTCGACGGCTTGCGCCACCGCGGCGGCGAAGCCGGTTTCACTCGAAAGCGTGATGATCCCGGAGAGCACCGGAGGTGCGTCCGGATCACTGCCCGGGTCGGCCGCGGCGGCCAGGAGGCGCGGGGTCGCGTCGGTGGATCCGGTGTCCACGGCGAGCACGTGCCGGGGACCGACGGTGCTGCGGCGCAACGAGGAAAGCGCCAGCGGCAGCCAGTTTTCGCCGTTGTGACAGACCACAATGGCCAGAACGGGCGCGGTGCGCAGGGCGGGCGGCGCGACGGTGCGGGGCAACAAACGCTCCTGATCAGGCGGCGGTCGGTGCGGCCACCCTACGGCCCCGGTCCGTCACCCGATGGTGAACCCACGCCGTGCGGAATGCAGAGCGCCCACGCAGTGGAACTGCGTGGGCGCATCACACAAGCCAAGCCGGCCAAGACCCAGCCCGTGACCCAACGCCGAGCCGGCTGATCCACGCAAGCCGGCTACAGCGGGGGTCCGGGGGCGTGCCCCCGGGCGGGGTCTGGGGGTTGCACCCCCAGAAGGCACTTGAAGCGCGAGCACGGTTCGCGCTTTCCGCGGACGCAACTCACCCCTCGGACACGCTTCAAACTGTGCGTTTCTTCAGCTTCCGGCGCTCCCGCTCGGACAGACCGCCCCAGATGCCGAAGCGCTCGTCCTTGGCCAGCGCGTACTCAAGGCACTCGTCCTTGACCTCGCAACCCAGGCAGATCCGCTTGGCTTCACGGGTGGAGCCGCCCTTCTCCGGGAAGAACGCCTCCGGGTCCGTCTGCGCGCACAGAGCGCGTTCCTGCCAGTCCTGCTCTTCCTCGGTGGCATCGATGAGCTCGGTGAGATCTCCCAGAGCTTGCTCCGGGATCTCGCCCCAACTCATGACGTGCCCCCATTCCTTACCATCGGCTTCCAACCGCACGTCCGCCTCCTCGCTCCCTAGCACTCCCCAGGCTGGCGGTGGTGAAACGCCACCCGTCGTCCCCTCGACGACGAATGACATCACTGTGATTACACCCGTGTAGTGCGGTCAGGTCAAGCGGAGTAGCGAGTTCGGGGGACCCTTCGGCCCGATCGCGCAAGGGGACACGCCGGTAACTTCACACCGGGCATACGGAAGACTGGAAGCGTGCAGAAGTCAGCGACGCGCCCCAGCCCGGTCTTCCTCGGCATCCTCGCCCTCACCGTCGCCGGTGGCGTGATGGCCGCCTTCGGCGACGTCACCACCGTCCTGGTCGGCGATCGCGATCCACTCCTCATCGCCGGCGTCGTGATCTTCGTCGCCGCCGGCTGGGTGGCGTCGCTGTCGCTGCACGAGTTCGGCCACGCGATGGTCGCCTACCGGGGCGGTGACGCCAGCGTCGCCCACAAGGGTTACCTGACGCTCGACGTCCGGAAGTACACCGATCCGGTCCTGTCGATCGTCCTGCCGTTGATCTTCCTGATCATCGGCGGCATCCCGCTGCCCGGCGGCGCGGTCTGGATCAACCGGGGCGCGCTGCGCTCGCGCGGGACGTCGTCGTGGGTCTCGCTGGCCGGCCCGCTGAGCAACCTCGCGGTCGGCGCGGCGCTGGCGCTCGTGGTGGCGCTGGTGCCGATGGCGGGCGGCCTGGTCGTCGCGATGTCCTACCTGGCGCTGCTGCAGATCCTGACGTTCATCCTGAACATCCTGCCGATCCCCGGCCTCGACGGCTGGGGTGCGATCGAGCCGTACCTGCCGCCGCAGGCCCGCGCGTTCGGCGCGCAGGTCCGCCCGTGGGCGCCGATCATCCTGTTCGCGATCCTCTGGTTCTTCACCCCGGCGAGCACGGCCCTGTGGGACGGCGCGTTCTGGATCTACAACGGCCTGGGCGGCTTCGAAGAGGGTGCCCGCGCGGGCGCCAGTGTCTTCCGCTTCTGGAACTGACGCGCCGGGTCAGCGGGCGGGCGCCTGCTCCGTCAGCCAGGTGTGCGCCCGCTTCCAGACCTCCTTCAGCCCGGAGCGCTCGCCGAGGTAGTCGCCGGCCGCGCCGACGACCGGGAGCAGGCCCAGCGCGCGGTGCACGAAGTTGCCCCGCGGCCGCTTCTCCAGCTCGCCCGTGATGCCGATCAGGCCGCGGCCCAGGCGCCACAGCGTGCCCGCGGCGGCCTTGACCGTCGCCTTGCCGTGCTTCTTCTCCGACGCCGTCAGCTCTTCGGTCAGCCTCGCGGCTTCTTCCGCCTCCGCGGCTTCGTCGTGCTCCGCGTGTTTGCCCGCCGCGAGATCCGGGTCGATGTCGCGCTCGAACAGCACCGACGCGATCAGCCGCACGCGGGTGCCGACGTCCGTGACGCCGTATTCGCCCGCGATCGCGCACAGCAGCAGCCCCTGCGAGGCCGCGCCGAGGGTGTCCTGCACCGGCAGCCGGTCGGCCAGCGCGCCGCCGAGGCCGGGGATCGACGTCAGCAGCGCCGTGAACCGGCCGACCCGGTTCATCCACCAGCTCGACCGGTCGTAGCCGGTCATCCGGCCCCACGCGGCCGTGCCGGGGACCTTCACCGACGTCAGCCCGTGGATCAGCTTCGCCTTGAGCCCGGACTCGACCTCGGCGAGGTCGTCCTGCTCGCGCCGGTCGCGCGCCTGCAGCCCGAACGGGTCGGACTCGCGCAGCGCGTCCAGCATCGGGCCGCACGCCCGGACGAACGGCCGCAGCACCGCCACGACCTGCTTGTCGGAAATCGCCTCAGCCACGTCCCGGTTTCCTTCCCGCCGCACGGCCCAGCCCACCGCCGAGCACCATCGCGCCGGGCAGCGCGCTGGCACCGAGCAGCAACAGCGCCCGCCAGTCCTGGATCAGCACCAGGTCACCACCCGGACCCAGCATGCCGAACCCGAACACGACGAGCACCCACACGACGAGGGGTACCCACGAAAGAGACGGCCGCACCAGCTTCGCGGTGGTCGATACCAGCCACGGCGTCGTCACCGCGCCGACCAGCACCGTCACCGGGAGTGGCACGACGCCGAGCCGCAGCGGCAGGAAGAACAGCTCCAGCACGCCCAGCAGCACGGCGTCGAAGGCGAGCAGCACGAGGAACGCGATCCGGGTCCCGGTCAACCGGTCGGGCGTGGTCACAGTCCACCGAACAGGTCGCCGGCCGCGCCCTCGGCCGGGCCGTGGGCCAGCACGAAGCAGTCGCGCGCCGGGATCGGCTGCGCCAGCTCGTTGGTCAGCGCGAAGTGCGGGACGGCGCCCTCGACGACGGTCAGCTGCGTCGCGTGCGCGCGCAGGGCCGCCAGCTTCGCCGGCAGGTGCGCGGCGACGTCGAGGACCGTCGTGATCTCCTCGTCCGGCGTCACCGGCAGCTCGGCGTCCGGCGGCACCGGGAAGCGTGACGTCCCGGCGGCCCGCAGCTCGGCGAGGCCGGCGCGGACGTCGTCACGCGACGCGACCGTGTGGAACACCCGGGCGACCGACGCCGCCCGCGGCGCCGCGGCCATGGTGATCTCGTGGGCGCGGATGTGGTCGGGGTGGCCGTAACCGCCGAACGCGTCGTAGGTGACGACGACCTGCGGCCGGACCTCGTCGAGGACCGCCGCCAGCTGCGCCGCCTGCTCTTGGAGGGCACCACCGGCGAACGCCCGCGGGTGGGACGCCGCCGGCGTGCCCGCCATACCCGAATCGCGCCACCGGCCGATCCCGCCCAGGTAACGATGTCGCGACACCCCCAGCGCGGCGCACGCGGCCTTCAGCTCGCCGACGCGGTAACCCCCCAGCTGGTCGGCGGCCCAGGCCCCCAGCCCGGCCAGCTCCGGCAGCTCGTGGACGATCTCGCCTTCCTCACCCAGCGTGCAGGTCACCACGGTCACCTCGGCGCCCTCGGCGGCGTATCGTGCGATCGTGGCGCCGGTGGTGATGCTCTCGTCGTCGGGATGGGCGTGGACGAGCAGCAGTCTTCGCGGTACCGGAGAGATCACGGGTTGAGCGTAATTCCCGTGCTCCGACCTAAGTCGGGGACACCCTCGGTTATCCTCGCGCGAGTCGCGACCGCCGCGTCGCGATGGTCTGTACCCCCACGAAGGGCATCTTGGTGAGCACTGAAGCAACTTCGGCGAACGTCGCCGACGTGTCGGGATCCGTTCTGTCCATCTCCGACCTGAGCGTCTCGTTCCCGACCGAGGACGGCGTCGTCGACGCGGTCAAGGGCATCGGGTTCGACGTCAAGCCCGGCGAGATCGTCGCCGTCGTCGGTGAGTCCGGGTCCGGCAAGTCCGTCACGTCGATGTCGGTGCTGGGCCTGCTGCCCAAGACCAGCCGCATCGCCGGCGAGCTCCGCCTGGGCGAGCGGAACCTGGCGGACCTCAAAGAGAAGGACATGCAGAAGATCCGCGGCAACCAGGTCGCGATGATCTTCCAGGAGCCGATGACGGCGCTGAACCCGGTCTACACGGTCGGCTGGCAGCTGCGCGAGGCCCTGCGGTCGCACCAGGACATCTCGAAGGCCGCCGCCGACAAGCGCGCGGTCGAGCTGATCGACATGGTCGGCATCCCGAACCCGGAGCAGCGGTTCAAGCAGTACCCGCACCAGCTCTCGGGCGGCCTGCGCCAGCGCGTCGTCATCGCCATGGCGATCGCCTGCGACCCGCAGGTCATCATCGCCGACGAGCCGACCACCGCGCTCGACGTCACCGTGCAGGCGGAGATCCTCGGCCTGCTGCGCAAGCTGCGCGACACCCTCGACACCGCGATCGTGCTGATCACGCACGACATGGGCGTCGTCGCCGACATGGCCGACCGCGTCATCGTGATGTACCAGGGCGAGATCGTCGAAGAGGCGCCCGTGCGCGAGCTGTTCGCCTCGCCCAAGGAGGACTACACCCGCCGGCTGCTCGCCGCGGTGCCGGTCCTGGGCCAGCGCCCCGAGGGGCGTCGCCTGCTGGACACCGGGATCGACGCCGACAGCACCGAGGCGGCCAAGATCGCCGAGGACATCCGGCTGGCCGACGCCGAGCTGGAGGCCGTGATCGAAGAGGCCGCGCCGGCCCTGGAGATCAAGAACCTGGTCCTCGAGTACCCGGGCCGCCGCGGTCAGGGCAAGAACCGCGCGGTGGACGACGTCTCGCTGACCATCGCCAAGGGCGAGATCGTCGGCCTGGTCGGCGAGTCCGGCTCCGGCAAGTCGACCGTCGGCCGCTGCGCCGTCGGCCTGCTCCGGGCCACCCAGGGCACCATCGCGATCGCGGGCCGTGACATCACGACGATGTCCGCGAAGGACATCCGCCCGCTGCGCCGGTTCTTCTCGATCGTGTTCCAGGACCCGGCGTCCACACTGGACCCGAAGATGACGATCGGCGAGTCGATCGCCGAGCCGATGGTGCTGCACAAGGTGCTGGCCGGCAAGGAGCTCTCGGCCCGCGTGCGCTCGCTGCTCGACAAGGTCGAGCTGGGCGGGCACTACATGAACCGCTACCCGCACGAGCTCTCGGGCGGCCAGCGCCAGCGCGTCGCGATCGCCCGGGCGCTGTCGCTCGACCCGGCACTGCTGATCGCCGACGAGCCGACGTCGGCGCTGGACGTGTCGGTGCAGGCCCGCGTGCTGGACCTGTTCCTCGACCTGCAGCAGTCGCTGCAGTTCGCGTGCCTGTTCATCAGCCACGACCTGGCCGTGGTCGACCTGCTGGCCGACCGCGTCGCGGTGATGCAGTACGGCAAGCTGGTCGAGGTCGGCACCCGTGACCAGGTGCTGCACTCGCCGCAGCAGGAGTACACCCGGCGCCTGCTGTCGGCGGCCCCGGTCGCCGACCCGGTGCTGCAGGCCGAGCGCCGCGCGGCCTGGGAAGCGGGCCGGCTGGCGCCGGTCGCCGACTGACGCACTCCGAGACATGCTGAAGGCCGCCACCCGGCTCGGGTGGCGGCCTTCGGCGTTCCGGGGCCCTGCGAGTCAGCCGACGCGGCTGCGGGGGCCGAGGATGCCCCTCGGCGCGCGCTGTGCGCCTGTACTACGCCGAAACGACCGCGGGGGTGACCGGAATCCGGTCACCCCCGCGGTGTGCGTTCGGTCAGGCCTTCATTCTCCGCTGTCGCGGGTCGAAGGCGTCGCGAAGACCGTCACCGATGAAGTTGATCGTCAGTGAGATCAGCACGAGCACGATGAACGGCCCGAAGAACAGCGCCGGCCGCGTCTGCAGCTGGGCGTAGTTCTCCAGGATGACGCGGCCGAGCGAGGTGTCCGGCAGCTGGACACCGAGGCCGATGAACGACAGCGCGGCTTCCGCCAGCACGGCCTGCGCGACCGCGAGGGTCGCGTTGACCGTGATGCTGCCGACCATGTTCGGCACCAGGTGCTTGAAGATGATCCGGAACGTGCCGGCGCCCGACGCGCGAGCCGCGTCGACGAACTCGCGCTGCGACAGCGACATCGCCTCGGCCCGGGTGATCCGGGCGATCTGCATCCAGCCGAAGGCCGCCAGCACCAGCGCCACGATGTACCAGGCACCGCCGCCGAACACCTTGGCGAGAATGGCCGCCGCGGCGATCTGCGGGATGATCAGGAACAGGTCCGTCACGCGCGAGATCGCCGAGTCGGTGAAGCTGCGCAGGTAGCCGGCCAGGGCACCGAGGACGACGCCGACGAAGGTCGACAGGATCGACACCGTGAGCGCGATCAGCAGCGAGAACTGGGTGCCGCGCAGGATCTGCGACACCATGTCCTTGCCGACCTGCGTGGTGCCCAGCGGGAAGTCCCCGTTCGGCTTCGCGAAGGACGGGAAGGAGCTGTCCTCGAAGCTGTGCGGCCAGAAGAGCGGCATCAGGATGCTGAGCACGATGATCAGCACCAGCACCGCGGTCGAGGCCATCGCCAGCTTGTGGTGCAGGAACTTGCGCAGGACCAGCTTGCCCTGGCTCCGCGGCTCGGGCAGGGCCTCCGGCGGCAGCGTGCCGTCGGCCGTCGCGATTTCGGTCGCGAGAAGAGAGTTCAAGTCAGCCAACGCGAATCCTTGGGTCCAGGATGCCGTACATCAGGTCGGCGATCAGGTTGGCGACGACCACGCTGGAGGCGATGACCACGAGCCAGCCCATCAGCACCTGGGTGTCGTTTTTCGTGACGGCTTCCACCAGCAGCGTGCCCATGCCGTGCCAGTTGAACACCGTCTCGGTGATGATCGCCCCGGCCAGCACCGAGCCGAAGTTCACCGAGAACAGCGTCGTCACGGGGATCAGGGCGTTGCGGAAGGCGTGCCGGAAGATGACGCGGCCGTTGGCCAGGCCCTTGGCGCGCGCGGTGCGCACGTAGTCCGAGCTCATGACCTCGAGCATCGAGGCGCGCTGGAAGCGGCTGTAGGCGGCGAAGCTGATCGCCATGATCGAGAGGGTCGGCAGCAGGTACGCGCCGACCGTACTGGTTATGAAGTCCCCGACGCCGTCGGTCTTCAGCTGCTCCGGGCTGATCGTGCGCAGCCATGGATTGCCGAGGACGTCGGACAGGCCCAGGTCCCGCACCCAGCCGTTGATCTCGATCGCGTAGCGCTTCAGCACGATCGCGACGCAGAAGATCGGCATCGAGAACAGCAGGAAGGCCAGGGTGGTCGCGATGTAGTCGATGATCGAGTACTGCTTCACCGCGGCCAGCACACCGACGATGATGCCGATGATCAGCGCGAGGATCTCGGCGCCGACGACCAGCTTGAGCGTGACGGCGAACGCGGCCGTGACCTTGGGCGCGACCGGCGCGAGGGCGTTGCCCTGCGCGATCGAGGTGCCCCAGTCGCCGGTCAGGAAGTGCCCGAGCCAGGTGAAGTAGCGCGGGATGACGCCCTGGTCCAGCCCCAGCTTGTGGGAGAGCGCGTTGATCGCGTCCTTGCTCATCAGCGGGTTGTTGCGGATCTCGCCCAGCGGGTCACCGGTGGCGGCGACCATCACGAACGACAGGAAGGTCCCGACCAGCAGGACGGGAATCGATATCGCCAGACGGCGAAGGATGTAGATCACCAGGTTCAACGAACTGCTCCTCATCCGGGCCTGGTCGTCAGAAGTGCGCTGGACCGCTACCCGGTTGTCTACCGTAGTGGTGGTAACCCTACGGTCAACAGCTACTTCCGGTGGGTACCGGGGCCCGGCTCGTGGCCGGGCCCCGGTACCTCCCAGGTCATCTGGAGCGAGGGGAAAGAAGAGTCGGGACGAGCCCTACTTCTTCTGCTCCCACTCGCCGGCGTTCCACAGGACACCGTTGTACGACTGCATGTACACGCGGTCGATACCCTTGAACGCCCACATCGACGGGGTCTGCCAGAGCGGGATCGACGCGTACTTGTCCGCGATGGCCTTGTCGGCCGCCTGGTAGCTCTGGGTCTTGACGGTCTCGTCGGTGGCCTTCACCGCGGCGTTGAACGCCTCGTCGATCTTCGGGTCGCAGAGGTTCTGGTAGTTCTGGTCACCGCCGCTGGCCTTGCAGACGTAGATCGAGCGCGACTGCGACTTGAACGGAGCCGACGACCAGCCGAAGAGCGCGACGTCGTAGTCACCGGTCGAGACGCGGCCACCCTTGAGGAAGTTGGCGTCGGTCTCGTCCTTGACCTCGATGCCGGCCGCCTTGGCCTGCGAGATGATGATCTCGACGGTCTGGCTGCGACGGGCGTTCTGGTTGTGCGTGATCTTGAACGAGGCACGCACACCGCCCTTGGCGAAGATGCCGTCGGCGCCCTTGGCCCAGCCCGCGTCGGTCAGGGTCTTGGCCGCGGCCTCGGCGCCCAGGCCGGCCTTGCTGCCGTACAGGTCGGTGTAGCCCTCTTCACCCTGGAAGAACACGATCGAGTTCAGCGGGGCCGCGTCGGCCTGGACTTCCTTGAGCAGCTTGTCGACGATCGCCTTGCGGTCGATCGACTCGAAGAACGCCTTGCGGATGGCGTCGTCCTTGAAGATGCGGTTGAACTGCAGGTCGAGGTGCTCGTAGGTCAGCTGGGGAGCCGAACCGTAGGTGACACCCTGAGCCGAGAGGCTCTTCAGCGTCTGGGCCGCGGTGGCGTCCGGCTGGGTCGACGCCGCGACGTCGATCTCACCGTTCTGCAGCGCGGTCGCCATGGCCTTGGTGTCTTCCATGGCGCGGACGACGATCTTGCTCGGGCCGCCCTTGCCGCCCGCCCAGTTCGGGTTCTTGACGAGCGTGACGGCCTTCTGGTTGGCGTCGAACGCGTCGATCATGTACGGGCCGGAGGCCGGCATGAGCGCCTTGTCGAAGCCCTTCCACTTGTTCGTCCAGAAGTCGCCGGCCTTGGTCACCTGGGCCGGGTCGCCGGTCGGCGCGAGCTTGGTGATGTCCGCGATGCCGGTCTGCTTCTCGAGGATGTGCGCCGGCAGCACCGCGACGCCGCTGAACAGGCCCTTGTAGTCGAGGTACGGCTCGCTGTAGTCCGTCTCGAAGGTCAGGTCGTCCTTGCAGGTGGCGGTCTTGATCTTGTCGTAGCCGGTGGTCGAGGCGGCGTTGAACGGGTTCTTGCCGTCACTGCCCTTCGCCTGGCCGCTCTGCGCGAGCCACGCCAGGTAGAAGTCCTTGCAGTTGTAGGCCTCGCCGTCCGACCACTTGAGGTTCGGCTTGATCTTGTACGTGACGACCTGGGGGTCCTTGGTCGTCACGTCGGCCGAGTCGAGGATGTCCTTGTTGAGCAGCACCTTGTTGTTGCCGTCGAGGACGAAGGAGTCTTCGATGACGGCGGTCAAGATGTACGTGTTGTACGAGCTGTTGGTGTCCGGGGTGTTGTTGTTGTACCCCGAATAGCCGTCGTCGATCCCGACCGTGACCGTGCCGTCCCAGCCCTTGACGTCGGCGAGCTTGAACGAGTCACCGGTCTCGGCCTTGCCGACCGCCATCGCCTTGACGTCGGTCGACGATCCGTTGGTGTCGGTGCTGCCCGAACCCGAATCACCACCGCTGCAGGCGCTCAGCAGCAGCGTGGCGCCTGCGACGAGCGACAAGGCGGAGACTGCTTTGGTTCTCCTCATGAAGTGTGCCCTCCTAGCACTGAGCCCTTGAATTGTGACAAGGACCCACACCGCTCCGGTTTGGGCCGGAGCCTACGACACGCCAAGCGACACTCAACTGGCGCACTGCGGGTGCACGCTAGAAAGGAAAAGCACCGACAGTCACCAGTTCAGGGTCGATCGTGACCAAAGGGTGACTTCCAGTGGACATCCAGAAATACGACGGTTACCTCATGGAATCAATGTCCCCCACCCGAAGGCGTCGGTAAAGATCACTCGGTAGTACTGAATGCGTAGCCGACTGATTACTTCGGGCCGCGAGTCCAGTTCACGGCCGACCCGAACGGGCCCACCATGGGGGGACCCGGCGTGACGCCCGAGATGCCCGAACCGATCGCCAGGGTGTCAGCCATCTGGAACAGCGGAATCACCACGTTCTGACGCCAAAGTTCAGGCTCAAGGGTGGTCAGGGCCTCGGCGATCGGCGTGGCGCCCGACAGCGCGGCGTCGATCGACGGCTGCAGCGCCGCGTCGCAGAAGCCCGCCGAATTGCCCGGAACGACCGGTTTCGTGGTGTCCGCCCCCGTCGCCGTCTGCTCGGGCCGGCAGCCGAAGGTCGACGCGAGCACCGACGCCGTGTCGCCGCCGACCGCCTGCGGCACGACCGCGATGTCGACACCGACGTTGCCCGCCGAGTCACCGGCCGGCTGCTGGACCCCGCCGGCGACCGGCATCGCGAGCAGGCCGCTGAACAGGTCCCGCGGCTGCGGCGTGATCGCGTCGACCTCGATGCCCTGCGCGGCCAGCTCGCCGGTGAGCTCCTTGGCGATCGACGCGTACGGCTCCTGGGTGCCGGGCGAGGCGATGACCAGCGAAAGCGCCTTGCCGTTCTTGCGCCAGGTGCCCGCGGTCTTGGTGTAGCCGGCCGCCTTCAGCGACTCCTCGGCCTTCGCGACGTCGGGCGCGGTCGGCGGCCCGGGCGGAATCGTCGCGGTGTACCCGGCCACCGACGGCGCCTTCACCTGGGCGTCGGCGTGCAGCGCGGCCGACGGGCCGCCGTTGACGCCCTCCGTGATCAGCTTGGTGCGGTCCAGCAGGGCGGCGACCCCGGCCCGCACCTGCGCGTCCTGCAGCGTGGCGCTGACCGGCCGCAGCAGCACGTCGGCGACGAGCGGCCGGGCCACGGTGTGCAGCTGGACGGCCGAGCCGAGCTCGCCGAGCAGCTTGAGCTCGTCGCCGGTGGTCCGGGCCAGCGCGAACTGGTCGTTGCCGCTGCGCAGCGCGGCCAGCAGGGTGTTCTGGTCCGACCGACGCAGCACGATCCGGTCGACTGCCGCGGGCTTCTCCCAGTAGCGCTCGTTGCGCTCGAGGATCACCTCGCCGCGGGCGGTGTCGAGGCTCTTGATCGAGAACGGGCCGGCGATGGCCGGGAAATTCGAGGCCAGGGCCCCGCGCCAGCCGTCGGGGGCGTCCTTGAGCAGGTGGGCGGGCAGCAGGTCCGAGAACAGCGTCTGCCAGCCGGGGTACGGCTTGGCGAAGGTGACCTCGACGCGCTTGCCGCCCTCGCGGGACTGCAGGTCGGTGATCTGCCGGTAGCCGGCCGGGCCGATCACGCCGGGCTGGTCGCGCATCTGGGTGCGCAGGTAGTCGAAGTCCTCGGCGGCGATGGGCGCGCCGTCGGACCAGGACGCGTCCGGCCGGATGTCGTAGGCGACGACGAACGGCTGCTGCGAGAGCACCGCGGCGGACTTCATGAGGTTCTTGTCGAGCAGGGTGGCGCCGTCGTCCTTCTGGCGGAACACCGAGGGCAGCAGCAGCTGCGAGAGCGCCTTGGTCACCTGCGAGGAGTCCGCGAGGTTGTGCGGGTTGTACCCGCCGAGCACGTCGTCGACGCCGACGACGATCTGCGACGGGGTCTTGCCGGTGGTCGAGGCCGGCGCCACCGACGACGACACGACCGGCGGTGGCGGGGTGTTCGAGCAAGCGGCGAGCACCACGGCCGCGAGTGCCAGTACCGGCCCCGCCTTGCGATTCACCCGCACGCCCAGTCCTTCCGGATTCTCCCCGATCGGGTCAGCCATGTTCCCATGACCACCACCGCCGCCGGAACCGAGATTCCCATACCCGGATCGGCCGGGTCCGGCGCCCCATCGTGGCGCTATGGAAAAGGACGCGCGGACCCCCGTCCGGGTTCCCGGACCGTTCCGGAACGGCGGAACGAACACGGCCCGGACACGAGACGGCGCCGGGCGGAGGTGAACACCAGGCGGGACGCCTATAAAGATATAAGGAGAAGATACTCGAATTCGGTGACGCTGGGCCGGGCTATTCCGGACACAGGGTCACCGGCGCACGCGAAAAGGGCCTCCCGGCAACTCGCCGGGAGGCCCTTTTTCGCGTATCGGATCAGACGTTGTCGCGGCTCTTGGCGCGCGAGCGCTCCTTGGCCCGGGTGTTGATGTCCAGCGTGACCTTGCGGACGCGGACGACCTCCGGGGCCACCTCGACGCACTCGTCGACCGAGCAGAACTCCAGGGCCTCTTCCAGGCCCATCTTGCGCGGCCGGGCCAGCGTCTCCATCACGTCGGCGGAGGACTGACGCATGTTCGTCAGCTTCTTCTCCTTGGTGATGTTGATGTCGAGGTCCTCGAAGCGCGGGTTCTCGCCCACGACCATGCCCTCGTAGACGTCGGCGCCCGGCTCCACGAAGAACGAGCCGCGGTCGGCCAGCTGGATCATCGCGTACGCGGTGACCGGGCCGGTCCGGTCGGCGACCAGGGAGCCGCTGTGCCGGGTGCGGATCTCGCCCGCCCACGGGAAGTAGCCCTCGAACACGTGGTTCGCGATGCCGGTGCCGCGGGTCTCGGTGAGGAAGTCGGTGCGGAAGCTGATCAGGCCGCGCGACGGGAGCACGTAGACCAGCTTGATCCGGCCGGTGCCGTTGCCGCTCATGTCCTCCATGCGGCCCTTGCGGGACGCCAGGAGCTGGGTGATCGAGCCGAGGTGCTCTTCCGGCGAGTCGATGTAGAGGCGCTCGAACGGCTCGTGCAGCTTGCCGTCGATCGTGCGCAGGACCACCTGCGGCTTGCCGACGGTCAGCTCGAAGCCTTCACGGCGCATCTGCTCGACGAGGATGGCCAGCGCCAGCTCGCCACGGCCCTGGACCTCCCAGGTGTCGGGGCGCTCGGTCGGCAGCACGCGGATCGAGACGTTGCCGATCAGCTCGACGTCGAGGCGGGCCTTGACCAGCCGCGCGGTGACCTTGTCGCCGCCGTTGCGCCCGGCCAGCGGCGAGGTGTTGACGCCGATGGTCATCGAGATGGCGGGCTCGTCGACGGTGATCCGGGGCAGCGCCACCGGCGTCTCGGAGTCGGCGAGGGTGTCGCCGATGGTGATCTCGGGGATGCCGGCGATGGCGACCAGCTCGCCCGCGCTGGCCTCGGTCGCGGGGACGCGGGTGAGCGCCTCGGTGACGAGCAGCTCGGAGATCCGGACGTTCTGCACGGTGCCGTCTTCGCGCATCCAGGCCACGGTCTGGCCCTTGCGGAGCCGGCCGGCGTGGATGCGGATGAGCGCGATGCGGCCGAGGAAGTTCGACGCGTCGAGGTTCGTGACCAGGGCCTGCAGCGGCGCGTCCAGGTCCGCCGCGGGCGGCGGGACGTGGCGGAGCAGGGTGTCGAACAGCGGGTCGAGGTTCTCGCTGTCGGGCATGCCGCCGTCTTCGGGCTGCGCGAGGCTCGCCTTGCCGGCACGCGCGGAGGCGTAGACGACCGGGAGGTCGAGGATGGCGTCGAGGTCGGCGTCCTCGATGTCGCCGGCCAGGTCCAGCAGCAGGTCGTGGGTCTCTTCGACGACCTCGGCGATCCGCGCGTCCGGCCGGTCGACCTTGTTGACCAGCAGGATCACCGGCAGCTTGGCCTCGAGGGTCTTGCGGAGCACGAAGCGGGTCTGCGGGAGCGGGCCCTCGCTGGCGTCGACCAGCAGGACGACGCCGTCGACCATCGCCAGGCCGCGCTCGACCTCACCGCCGAAGTCGGCGTGGCCGGGGGTGTCGATGACGTTGATCGTCACCGAGCCCTCGGGCGTCTGGCGGTGGATCGAGGTGTTCTTCGCCAGGATGGTGATGCCCTTTTCGCGCTCGAGCTCACCGGAGTCCATCACGCGGTCGACGAGCTCGGCGCGCTCGGCGAAAGCGCCCGACTGCCGGAGCATGGCGTCGACCAGAGTGGTCTTGCCGTGGTCGACGTGGGCGACGATCGCGACGTTGCGCAGGTCGGGCCGGGTCTTACCGGTCGGCCGGCCGGTTTCGACGGTAGCGCTGGCTGCGGGCACGCGAAGACTCCTGAACTTCAAAGGTGTGGGTGGCCGCGTAAGCCCGTCAGGCATCCTGTGACCGGCTCTGGTCACACGCGGACCTCACCAAGGATACCTGCACCCCCATTGTGAGGAGCCCCACGCCCCAAGATCGGTTAGGCTCTCCTAATCTGGAGGGCCGGACAGCGACGTCGATCCGAGGAGCTCGAGCGTGGGCAAGAAGCCGCCGGACGACCCCCGCAAGGTCGTGCGCAAGCTGATGAAAGCCGGCAAGGTCAAGAAGAAGTGCTGCCGGTCCAAGCCGCGGTGCAAGAAGTGCCCGGTGCTCGCGCTCAAGAAGGCGAAGCTCGACCTGGCGGCCTAGCTTTCCGGGGACTCAGCGCGTGATCGCTTCGTTGAGGTCCCGCAGCTCCGGCGCGGTCTTGGTCGGCGAGAACGGGATGACCTCGTACTTCGCGAGGTGGCGCACCGCGAAGGGGTCGCTCGCCAGGATCGCGTCCAGCTTCCCCTGGGACATCGGGCGCGTGATGATCACGCCGCCGACGCGCGGCTTCCGCGCCCCGGAGGCGAGGAAGAGCCCGCGCTCGTACTGCGCCTCCAGCCACGCCACGTGATCCGGCAGCGCCAGGTCGACTTCTTCGATCGGGGCGGTGTAGGTCAGCACGACGACGAACATGGTTACAACGGTAGACCCGCTCGGTTATAGTCACCACATGCATGCGCAGACGTCCCAGTGGTGGCCGCCATCGGCGGCCCACTGACCCTGCGCTGAAACCAGCAGCGGCCGCCCCGGACGGGCGGCCTTTTTCGTGCCTTCGCCGGGGTGGTCCCCGTCGAAAAGGACCCACGATGAGCAAGCTGTCCGGGATCACCCCGTCCGGTCACGTCCACCTCGGCAACCACCTCGGGGCCGTCCGCCGCTGGGCCGCCGAGGGCGGCGGCGACGACCTCTACTTCGTCGCCGACCTGCACGGCATGACGACGTCGCACAACCCCGCCAAACTCCGATCCCTGGCGGGTGAGCAGCTCGCCGTCCTCATCGCCGCCGGCATCGACCCCGAGCGGGTGTTCGTCCAGTCCGACCTCGCCCGCGACCTCGGGGCGCTGACCTGGGTCCTGGAGTGCACCTGCAACTACGGCGAGGCGGCCAGGATGATCCAGTTCAAGGAGAAGTCCGAGGGCCAGGCCGGGGTGCGGCTGTCGCTGCTCACCTACCCGGTGCTGATGGCCGCCGACATCCTGCTGCAGGGCGCGAACGAGGTGCCGGTCGGCGAGGACCAGCGCCAGCACGTCGAGCTGGCCCGGACGCTGGCCAAGCGGTTCAACGGCACCTACGGCGACGTGTTCACCGTGCCCGAGGCCGTGCTCCCGCCCGCCGGGGCGCGGGTGAAGGACCTCACCGACCCGACGCGCAAGATGTCGAAGTCGACCCGTGACGTCGCCGGCGTGGTGTTCGTGCTGGACGAGCCCGACCAGATCCGCCGCAAGATCCGCCGCGCGGTCACCGACGGCGGCTCGGTGCCGGTGCACGCGCCGGACACCCGGCCGGGCATGGCGAACCTGCTGGAGATCCTCGCGGCCTGCCAAGGCGGCTCACCGGCCGACCTGGCCGAGAAGTTCTCGTCGTACGGCCAGGTCAAGGACGCCGTCGCCGACGCCGTCATCGAGGAGCTACGGCCACTGCGCGAACGCGCGTCGACGCTGCTCGGCGACGTCGCGGAGCTGGACCGGATCCGCAAGGCGGGCGCGGCCCGGGCCGCCGAGCGCGGCTCGCACCGCCTCTCGGCGGCGTTGCGGATGATCGGCGCGAGTTGAAGAGCCGTGAAGGACTCCTTACCGGCTTTAAGAGCCGGGAAGGAGTCCTTCACGGCTTTCAGGAGAGCAGGGCGCGGAAGGCCGGGAGCAGGATGCGGTCGGCGGGCAGCCAGTCGACGTCGTCGAGGTCGTCCGGGCCGAGCCACCGCACGGCCAGGTGTTCGACCGCGCGCGGCTCGTCGCCCGGCGAGACCAGCGAAGCCGCGTAGATCCGCAGGACCTTGTCCCCGGGCAGCGGAATCTCCGGCCCGACCCGCTCCCCGACCTCGACCACGACGTCCAGCTCCTCGCTGCACTCGCGAGCCAGGGCGAAGGCGTCGGACTCACCGTCTTCGACGCGCCCGCCGGGCAGCTCCCACTGCCCCGCGTGCCCGGGCGGCCAGGCCCGCTGCTGGGCCAGCAACTTCCCGTCGCGCACCAGGGCGGCACCCACGATCACACCGTTCACAGCCCCGGAATCTACCCGGAAGCCCGGACCCGGGCCGAGCCTGCCGACCCTCCAGCCACGTGTCGACCCTCCAAACACACGAGCCGACCCTCCAGACACGCGAGCCGACCCTCCAGACACGCGAGCCGACCCCCTGGGCACGCGAGCCGACCCCCTGGGCACATGAGCCGACCGTCGGGGCACGCAAGCCGACCCTCCGAGAACGCGAGCCGTCTCCCCTCTAGGCGCGCCCCCCACCAGCCGCGCGCATCGGTCGTGAGTGGCAATGAGGGTTCTAACCCGAATTACCACTCACGAGACCGGCGCCGCACGCCAGGTGACCTGGAACCTCGCGCCCCCGTCCGGGGACTCGCCCACCTGGACTCGCCCGCCACGACGGCGGACCGTCTCCGCGACCATCGCCAGCCCCAGCCCGGTGCCGCCGGTGATGCGGGCCCGGTCGTCGGACACCCGGTAGAACCGGTCGAAGACCTTCTCGCGGTGCTCCGGCGCGATGCCCGGGCCGTCGTCGTCGACCACGACCCGCACCGACGAGCGTGACGCCAGCACCGACACCACGATCTCCCCGCGCGCGTAGCGGCACGCGTTGCGCAGCAGGTTGTCCAGCACCAGCTCGATCTCGCCGTGCGCCGCCCACGCCCAGGCCTGCGCGACCGCGTTGCTCACCCGCGTCTCCGGCGCGCCCGCCGGAAGCCGGCCGACCGCCGCGCGGACCTCGCTGACCAGCTCGACCGGCTCCGCGGGCGGCACCTCCCCCGCGTCCGAACGGGCCAGCGACAACAGGCCGTCGAGCAGGGACGAGAGCCGCTCGGCCTCCGTCAAGATGTCGCCCAGCGTCTCCTGCGACAGCTCCGGATCGGGGTTGGTGACGGCGACCTCGGCCTGGACGCGGATCGACGCGACCGGCGACCGCAGCTCGTGCGCCGCGTCGCCGGTGAACCGCCGCAGCCGTTCGCTCGCCTGCTCCTGGCGCTCCAGCAGCGCGTTGAACTCCTCCGCCAGCGCGCGCAGTTCGTCGTGTGAGTCCGGCAGCGGCAGCCGCGCGCCCGGCGGCAGCGCCCGCACCGTGCCGCGCATCCGCGCCACCGGGCGCAGCGCCAGGCGCACCACCAGCCACGTCGCCAGGCCCGCGACCAGCGCGCCGACCGACGCGACGACCACCAGCCACACCCCGCCGTAGTGCACGGCGGCGGAGAACCCGACCAGGCCCGCACCGGCGACGACCAGCCGTTGTGTCCCGTCCGGCGTGCTGACGACCGCGCCGAGGTAGCGGGCGCCGTCCTGCTGGACCGGTTGCCCGGCCTTGAGCAGCCCGACGTCGGCGCCGCTGAGCCCGCTCGGCGCGCCGCCGTCGACCGGTGTGCCCGAGATGTCGAGCACCCGGACCGTCACCGGGGCGGTGGTCGGCAACGCGCGCCCGGCGCTCACCTCGGCGCTGGCCGGGGCGAGCGCGCCCGTCAGCTCGCGGTCGACCGAGTCGATGAGCAACGGCGAGAGCTTGGCCGCGGCCAGCGCGGCCAGCCCGAGCAGGCAGCCCAGGGTGATCGTCGCGGCCAGCACGGTGATCCGGGCCTGCAGGGACCGCCCGCGCCACCAGGTCATCACGGGGTGATGACCTCGTCGATCTGCGCGTCGGAGGCCAGGTAGCCGTGCCCGCGCACGGTCCGCAGCAGCGCGCCGGCGCCGACGGCGTCGAGCTTGCGCCGCACGTACCCGACGTACACCTCGACGAGGTTGCGCGTCACGGCCTGCTCCTCACCCCAGACCGCGCGCAGCAGCTCGTCCTTGGTGACGACCGTGCCCGCGCGGCCGACGAGCACCTCGAGCAGCGCGAACTCGCGGGGGCTCAGCCCGACCTCCTCGCCGTTCCAGTGCACCTGACGCAGCCCGCGGTCGACCTCCAGCGCGCCGAGCCGCAGCGTGCCGCGGCTAGCGTCCGGCCCGGCGCGGCGCAGCGTCGCGCGGACCTGCGCCACCAGCACCACGAAGGAGAACGGCTTGACGAGGTAACCGTCGGCGCCCAGGTCCAGGCCGTCAGCCTGGTCGACCTCGCCGTCCTTGGCCGACACGAGCAGCACCGGCGTCGTGACGCCGTCCTTGCGCAGCCGCTCCAGCACGCGGTAACCGGACAAGCCGGGCAGCATGATGTCGAGCAGCACGACGTCGAACGAGCCGGTGCTCGCCAGCTGCAGCCCGCTGGGGCCGTCCGCGGCGGTGACCACGTCCATCCCCTCCGCGCGCAGCCCGCGTTGCAGTGCTTTCCGCACGCCCAGCTCGTCGTCGACCACCAGCACCCGAGGTTTCACGAGTCTCATCATGGCGGGTTTGCGCAGGTCCCGCGGGATCTCTCAGCACGATCTCAGCCGCGGAGGGAGAACCTTCAGGGGTATCTCAGCCTCGAGAGGGAAGCGTCGGTGCCGGGAGCCGAGCACACTTGAGCTCGGGAACACAGGGAGAGACGCATGAAGACGAAGACGAAGGGCATCACCGCGGCGGTCGTGGGCACCGCTCTCGGTGTCGGCGGGCTCGCGGTCATCGCGATGCCGGCCAGCGCCGACGACAAGCCGGCACTGCCGCAGGTGAGCGCCGAAGACCTGGTGCAGTCGGTCATGCAGGCGAAGCCGGGCGCGTTCGACGGCACGCTGAAGGTCAGCAACGACCTCGGCCTGCCGGCGGTGGGGAACGCGATCCCGGGGGCGTCCGCGCTGAACATCGACTCGGCGCACATCTTCACCGACGGCGCGGGCAAGAGCCGGCTCGCCGTCACCCAGGGCACCGGCCAGGAGACCGTGGTCCACGACGGGACGACCGTCTGGGACTACAGCTCCAAGACCAACACCGCGACCAAGGTGACCATCCCGGCGGACGTGGCCAAGCAGAAGGGCGCGGGCAGCGAGAAGACGGCCGACCCGGTCGCGACCGCCACCGAGCTGCTGGCGAAGGTCCGCGAGAGCAGCACGGTGTCGGTCGACGGCACCGCGACCGTCGCCGACCGCCCGGCCTACGAGCTGGTCCTGACGCCGAAGCCGAGCGAGCGCACGCTGCTGCGTGAGATCCGCGTGGCCGTCGACTCGCAGACGCGGATGCCACTGCGGGTTTCGGTGCTGAGCAACGGGACGACGTCGCCGGCGCTCGAGGTCGCGTTCAGCCAGATCGAGTTCACCCAGCAGCCGGCCGACCTCTTCACCTTCACCCCGCCGAAGGGCGCCAAGGTGCAGGAGAAGACGCCGACGGTGGACCAGAAGGACAAGGACCTCGCCGAGCAGGCGAAGCAGGCGACCAAGGTCGTCGGCGACGGCTGGGACACCGTCATCACCGGCACGATCCCGGCCGACGCGCTGAACGCGGCGCCGAAGCAGCAGGGTGACCGTCAGGGCCGGGGCGCCGACCCGCAGGCCCTGCTCGACCGGTTCACCAAGAAGGTCAGCGGCACCTGGGGCAGCGGCCACCTCATCACCACGAAGGTGGGCAGCGCGATCCTGACCGATGACGGCCGGTTCGCCGCCGGTGCGGTGCCGGAGCAGGTCCTGTACGAAGCGCTGGGTCAGAAGTGACCAGTACGACTGTCGAGTCCGGGGCGGACGTCTCCACGGAGACGTCCGCCCCGGCGGTTCCCCTGGCCGCGCGCACCCGGGGGCTGCGCAAGGTCTACCGCGGCACGGTCGCGGTGGACCACGTCGACCTCGACATCCCCGAAGGCGCGGTCGTCGGGATGCTCGGGCCGAACGGCTCGGGCAAGACGACCACCATCCGGATGCTGCTGGGCCTGGTGCGCCCGACCGAGGGCGAGGTCGAGCTGCTCGGCCGCAAGATGCCCGACGCCGCCGCGCACGCGCTGCCGGACGTCGGCGCGCTGGTCGAGGGGCCGGGCTTCCACCCGTTCCTCTCCGGCCGCGACAACCTGCTGCGCTTCGCCGCGGCCGAACCGCGGCTGGCGTCGTCCGGGATCCCGTTCGCGGTCGACTCCGCGCTCGAACGCGTCGGGCTGAGCGTCGCCGCGCGCCGGCGGTACAAGGGTTACTCGCTCGGCATGAAGCAACGGCTCGGCCTCGCTTCGGCGTTGCTCGTGCCGCGGAAGATGGTCGTGCTCGACGAGCCGACCAACGGCCTCGACCCTGCTGGTACCAGGGAGATCCGCAGGATCGTGGCCGAGCTGCACGCCGAGGGCGTCACCGTGCTGGTGTCGTCGCACCTGCTGGCCGAGGTGGAGGCGACCTGCACGCACGTCGCCGTGCTGCAGGCCGGGAACGTCGTCGCGCAGGGCGAGCTGGCGGAGCTGCTGGAGTCCGGGAACGCGGCCCTGCTGGTCCGCACGCCGGACGCCGAGCAGGCCGTGGAAGTACTGCGGGAGAACCGGATCGGCGCGCGGCTGACGCCGGACGGGATCCGCGCCGACCTCACGGCGACCGAGGCGCCGCGGGTGCTGCAGGTCCTGGTGGGCGCGGGGGTCGCGGTCCACGAGGCGACGCGGGCGCGCACCGGCCTGGAAGACCTGTTCGCGCGACTGACGGAGGGTGCGGAATGACCGCGGTTCTCGAGGCACCGGCGGTCCGCACGGGCCACGACTCGGTGCCGCTGCCCCGGCTGCTGGCCGCGGAGCTGCGCTGGATCTTCCGGCGGCCGCGCACGCTCGCCGTGCTGGGCCTGCTGGCGCTGATCCCGGTGGTGATCGGCATCGGCCTGACGCTGGTGAGCGAAGACGCGCAGTCCGGCGGCGGCCCGGACGACGGCGGCGGAGCGCTGCTCGCGTCCGCCGTCAACAACGCCTTCGTGCTGCCGATCGCGGCGATCGTGATGACGCTGACCCTGCTCCTGCCGCTGGCCTCGGCCATGGCGGGCGCGGACGCGATCGCGGGCGAGACATCACACGGAACCCTGCGCGGCTGGCTGATCGCCCCGGTCGGCCGCGGCCGGCTGCTGGCGGTCAAGGCGTTCGGCGTCGCGACGGTGTCGGTGGTTTCGGTGCTGGCGATGTGTTTCACGGGCGTGGTGACCGGCCTGATCATCAACGGCACGGACTCGCTGTTCACGCTGTCGGGAACCACGCTGTCCGTGGGCGGCGCGCTGGCCCGGATCCTGCTGGTGGCGGGCTGGGTCGTGCTGCAGCTGTGGGCGGTCGGCGCGGTGGCGCTGGCGATCTCCAGCTGGACGGAACACCCGATGCTGGTGGTGGCATCCGTGCTGGCGGCGGACATCGTGTTCACGATCCTGGGGTTCCTGACTTCGCTGGATTGGCTGCACCCGTTCTTGTTGACGCAGAACTGGTCGCTGGCACCGGCGGAGGTGCTGCAGGACCCGATGGGCACGCAGATGCTGGGCGAAGGGGCGTTGCGGGCGGCTTGTTACATCGTGATCGGGCTGTCGCTGGCTTACGCGCGACTGTCCACTCGCGACGGCTGAAGTCCGTGAATGGCACATTGAGGGACTCTAAGTCCCTCAATGTGCCATTCACGGACTCGCGTTAGCCGACCAGGGCGACGCCATCCGGGTCGAACTCCAGTCGCACAGCGTCCCCGGCCCGGAAGTCCGTCGCCGCCGGAGCGACCGCGTCCACAGTGGACTCCGCCAGCCGGACCACCAGCCGCACGTGCTCGCGGCGGTGGACCGCCGCCACCACCTCGCCCGCGACACCCGAGCCGGCCACCCGCAGCGCGTGCGGGCGCAACCCCAGTCGCACCGGGCCGTCGTCGACGTCCGGCACCGGCACGTTCCCGAGCCCAGTGTGGACCACGCCACCCGTCGCAACCCCGTCTACGAACGACGTCACCCCCAGGAAACGGGCCACGTCGTCGTCCAGCGGGTTGCGCCACACGCGGCGGACCGCGCCTTCCTGGCGGACCTCGCCGGCGTCGAGCACCGCGACCCGGTCGGCCAGGGTGAACGCCTCCTCCTGGTCGTGCGTCACCAGCAACGCCGTGATCTTGCTGCGCCGCAACAGGTCCGCCAGATCCATGGCCAGCTGCTCGCGCAACCCGGCGTCCAAACCGGACAGTGGCTCGTCCAGCAGCAGCAGGCGCGGCTCCGGCGCGAGCGCCCGGGCCAGCGCGACTCGCTGCGCCTGCCCGCCCGACAGCTCCGTCACCCGCCGCCGCTCGAAGCCGGACAGCCCGACCAGCTCCAGCAGCTCGGCGACGCGCCCCGCCCACGCGGCCCGCGGCACGCCGTGCATCCGCAGGCCGAACGCGATGTTCGCGGCGACGTCGCGGTGGCCGAACAGCTGGCCGTCCTGGAACACCAAGCCGAAGCCGCGCCGGTGCACCGGCACCGCGCCGAGGTCCTCACCGTCCCAGCTGACCGTGCCGCGGGCCGACGGCTCCAGTCCGGTGATCGCGCGCAGCAGCGTCGACTTGCCCGAGCCCGACGGGCCGAGCAGCGCCAGGACCTCGCCGTCGGCGATGTCCAGCCGGGCGTCGCGCACCGCGACGAACGATCCATAGTGGACGGTCAGGTCCCGCACCGACAACGCCATCAGAACTCTCCCACCCGGCCGCGCGCGGCCCCGAGCCGGTCGATCAGCGCGACCGCCAGCACCGTCACGAGCATCAGCAACGCGCACGCGGCGTACGCCATCTGGTTGTTCAGCTCCCCCGGGCGCCCCATCAGCGACGCGATCGCGACCGGCAGCGTCGGCGACGTCGGCCGCGCCAGGAAGCTCGTCGCGCCGAACTCGCCGAGTGCCACGACGAACCCGAACCCCGCCGCCGCGACCAGCGGCCGCAGCGTCAGCGGCAGGTCGATCTCCCGCCACACCCGCAGCGGGCTCGCGCCGAGCGTCGACGCGGCCTGCCGCAGCCGGACGTCGACCGAGCGCAGCACCGGCAGCACCATCCGCACGATCAGCGGGATGATCACCAGCGCCTGCGCGAGCGGCACCAGGTAGGGCGACGTCCGCAGGTCGCCGGGCAGCGCGTCGAGCGTCACGAGGTACCCGAAACCGACGGTCACCGCGGACACCCCGAGCGGCAGCATCAGCGCGGCGTCGAGCGTCTCGCCGAGGCCGCGCGCGGCCCGCACCGGCGACCGGCGCAGCGCCACCAGCACCACCGACGCGAGCACGCCGACGACCAGCGCCAGCAGCGTCGCGTCGATGGCCACCTTCAGCGAGTTCAGCGCGGCGTCCCAGCCGGACACCTGCAGCGCGCCCTTCTCGCCGGTGCCCGCGAGCGCCCGGTACCCCGCGAGGCTCCAGCCGTCCGAAGTGGACACCGACTCGGCGAGCAACGCGACGATCGGCGTCAGCAGCAGGGCCAGTACGACGCCCGCCGCGCCGACGACCCACCACTCGCCGCCGCGAGGGCGTCGCGGAGCGCCGGAACCGATCCTGGCACCTTCCTTGCGCCGCCGCGCCAGCCCGCCGACGACCAGAGCCGCGACGACCGCGGCGAACTGGATCAGCGAAAGCGCCGACGCGCCGGAGAGGTCGAGCAGGTCGACCGTCCGGAGGTAAATCTCCGTCTCGAGGGTCCGGTACCGGGCGCCGCCGAGGATCAGCACGACACCGAAACTGGTGGCGCAGAACAGGAAAACCACGGCCGCGGCGGACGCGATCGCGGGCGCCAGCGCGGGCAGCGTCACCGACCGGAACGCCCGCCACGGTGACGCGCCGAGCGCCCGCGCGGCGTCGGACGTCCGCGAATCCAGCCGTGCCCAGAGCCCGGCGACGGTCCGCGCGACGACGGCGACGTTGAAGAACGCGTTGGCCAGCACGATCGGCAGCACCCCGCCGTCCGGCCAGAGCGCCCGGAACGCCAGCCCGACCACCACGGTCGGCAGCACGAACGGCACCAGCACCAGCGTCCGCGCCAGGCCGACGCCGGGCAGCCGCACCCGGGAAAGCAGGAACGCCACCGGCAGCCCGGCCAGCACCGCGACGACCGTCGAGCCCGCGGCGGTGGCCACCGTGAAGCCCGCCAGCCGCCACGTCTGCGGGTCGCCCAGCACGACGTCGAGCCCGCCCGCGGCGAACCCGCGGCCGACGATCGCCAGCACCGGCCAGGCGAAGAACACCACCAGGAAACCGATCGGGGCCAGCCCGAGCAGCGCCAGGCCGAGCCCGCGGGCGGTCCGCGGCGGCGCCAAGACCGCGGCGTTTCGGGAGCCTCCGGAGGTCACTGCACGAGCGCGCGCCATTCGCCGATCCACTTCTCACGCCCGGCCTGCACCTGGTCCGCGGTCAGCGCCTGCGGCTTCTGCGGCAGCGGCGCGACCTGCGCCCAGCCCGCCGGCAGATCGACGCCCTGGCGCGCCGGGTAGACGTACATGTTGGCCGCCACGGTCGCCTGGAACTGCTGCGAAAGCAGGAAGTCGACGACCTTGCGCGCGTTCTCCTCCTGCTTGCCGCCGGCCAGCACCCCGGCGTACTCGACCTGCCGGTAACAGGTGTCGAGCAGCGCCTTCGTCCGCGGTTTCCCGTCGTCGCCCACCTCGGCGGCCGGCGACGACGCGTACGAGACGACGATCGGCCGCGGCCCCTTGCCGGACGAGCCCGAGAACTCCTTCGTGTAGGCCTCTTCCCAGCCGCTGACCACCTTGAGGCCGTTGGCCTTCAGCTTGGTCCAGTAGTCCTTCCAACCGGCCTCGCCGTACTTCGCGACGGTGCCGAGCAGGAACGCGAGCCCGGGCGACGCCGTCGCCGGGTCCTCCGCGACCAGCAGGTCCTTGTACTTCGGGTCGGCCAGGTCGTCGTACGACTCCGGCGCCGGGATCCCCTTGGCCGTGAAGTAGTTCGTGTCGACGTTGACGCAGACGTCGCCGACGTCGACCGCCGAGAGCCTGTGCTCCGGGTCGACGGCGTAGCGCTGCGGCCCGCGGTCGGCCTCCGGGCTGGTGTAGGGCTCGAAGACGCCCTCGGCGAGCGCGCGCGAGGCGAAGGTCGAGTCGACGCCGTACGCGACGTCGCCGACCGGGTTCGCCTTGGTGAGCACGAGCTTGTTGGTCAGCGAACCGGCGTCGCCCTGCTTGAGCACGGAGATCTTGATGCCCGACTGCTGCTGGAAGGCGTCGAGCACCTCCTGCGGCGCCAGGAAGGAGTCGTGCGTCACCAGGGTGACGGTGGGCGTCTGCTTCGCGTCACCGGACCCGTCCGACAGCGAACACGCCGCTGTGACGACGCTGACGACGGCGATGGCCGTCGCGGCGCGAACAGCACTGCGTTTCATCTACCCTCCTGCACTTCGCCGGACGAGGAGGGAAAGCCCTCCCTTCGCCGGCATGATCCGGGATCAGGTGCTAACGGTCGCGGGTCACCCCGCCTCTCAGCCCGGCTCACCGGACTCCCGTGGCAACCGTGCACCTTAGTCCAGGACGTTGGACGATGGAGGCATGACGGAAATCTTGAGCGACGACGAGGCCGATCGAGCCCTGCTGCACGGGTGGGTCCGCACGGGCAAGGTCATCCGGCGCGAGGTGGAGCTGCCGAGCTTCCCGAAGGCGATCGAGGTGGTGGACCGCGTCGCGGTGCTGGCCGAGGCCGCCGACCACCACCCGGACATCGACATCCGCTGGCGCACGCTGACCTTCCACCTCAGCACGCATTCGGCGGGTGGGCTGACGAAGAAGGACTTCGCGCTGGCCAAGCAGATCAACGAGACCCTCGACGGATTGTGATCCCGGCTACTCTGAGTGCACGAAAGCCCGCGTTCGGCGTCTCTCGGTAAAGGACTTCGGACCCGAGAGGCAGATATGACGCAGGCGATCATAGTGGGCACAGTGGCATTCGCGACGATGGTGGCCGCGGCCGGCGGGGTGCTCTGGTTCACCGCCCGCAGCCACCGCCACTCGGACGGCTGAGTGCCGTTTCCGCTGGTCAGCGGCATGATCGGGTGAGCTTCGTCACAGCTGCTAACACTCGGCATGGTCAACGCGCTGAACCCCCGGAAGCATCGGCCCGCTCGTAGGGAAAACGCCATGAACAGCACCCCCGCCACCGCCGCTCTGACCGCCACCCAGCGCGCCTGGATCAACGCCCTCGCGACCGCGGTCGTGCTGATCGCGATCGCGCTGATGGGCCTCCTCGGCTAGTCCGCCCGGTCGTAGGCCTGCCGGGCTTCTCGCAGGCTCGGCAGGTACTTCTCCGCCCACTCGCGGCAGCGGTCCATGGGCTCGAACAGGGTCCGGCCCAAGTCCGTCAGCGTGTACTCGACGCGTGGCGGGTTCTCGTCGTAGGTCTTGCGGGTGATCATCCCGTCGCGCTCCAGGGACCGCAGCGTCTCGGTGAGCACTTTCGGGCTGATGTTCCGGAGCGGCACGCGCAGCTCGGAGAAGCGGCGCGGCCCGTCCTTCAGACAGACAACGACCATGCCGCCCCACTTGTCCCCGATCCGGAACGGCGTGTCGGCCGACGGGCATTGCGGCGCGAAGAGATCAGCGGTCAGCGGCTCCACGCAGCCGACGTTAGGCCACGCCGTCGACGAGCAGCAACCGCCGCCGCAGCGCGGTCTTGCTCAGCTCGAGCGCTTCGGCGTACTCGGCGGAGGCGTACCAGCGTTCGGCGGTATCCCGGTCCGGGAACTCGACGAGGACCACGCGCTTGTGCTCGTCGAAGTCGCCTTCGAGGGCATCCGGCGCCGCGCCCCGGACGATGTAGCGTCCTTGGTACCCCGTGATCGACGCTTGGGCGAGTTCGCGGTAGCGCTGGGCTTCGGTTTCGTCGAGGATCTCGACCTCGGAGATGACGTAGACGCTCACGGTTCCGAGGGTGGCAGAACTCCGGAGCCGTCACCTGGTGCTGTCACTACTCGGATTTCCTCCGGCGGCGGGAACTCGACCGGGGTCTCGTCGGCCACGCTCCAGTATTCGAGGCCGGACAAGCGGCCTTCGTCGACGAACACGATGAGCCCGCCGTTCGCCACGTCGACGTCCACGGCCACCCGGCTCTCGACCTCGGCCACCGTCACTGTTGCGTCGACGGCGAGGTCGATCGTGGGACACCCGCACGGGCAGCGGCCGGTCACCTCGGCCGTGCGCGCCTGGGCACGAAGTGCCGCGGCACCGGGAAAGTCCGTAGCCAGCAGCAGGTCCAGGACCGCTCTCTCGCGCGGAGTGAGCGGCCGGCGCTCGGCGGTCAATAGCGTGGCATGGTCGGGATCGCCTTCTCGGCGACCTCGATGAGGGCCTCGACCTTCGCCACGTCGGCCGTCACATCTTCCGCGGTCACCGAGGGCGCCTCCGAAGACCGGTAGGCGACTTCGTTGCGCCGCACCCGCATCCGGTTGAAGGGGCGCAAAACCGGCCCCAGTGGCGGATCCAGCTGAGCGAGAACCGCCTCGTAGACGGTGACGTGCCCACCCCGGCTCGTCACCCGCAGGCCCTGGTTCTGCAGGACGGCGGCCAGCGCACGCCGTGCGCTGTCGTAGGCCAGCGTGTAGGCACCTTCCGGATCCGTGTCCTGCAGCTGCCGCGCCGACGCGAGGTGCGTACGGGCCCTGACGAGCTCGGCCTCGGCCGCCTCCCGCGACGCCGGAACGTGCTCGATGGCGCCGCGCGCGAGGAACGCGTCGATCCGTTCGCGGCCTTGGTTCCACAGCGGCATCAGGTCTCCTGGCTGAGTTTCACCAGCGGACGCTCACGCACGCTGGTGAGGAACGGATCGGTGGTGCTCGCCGCCCACGACTCGGGCGAGACCCGGTGGACGTTGACCTCGCGCCCCAGCCGCCGTGACACCTGTTCCGCCGAGTCGAAGAGCGCGTCCGGATCGGGCGAACCGACCACGAGGACGTCGACGTCGCCGGGCGGAAGACCGGGTTCACCGCTGTAGCGCGCGGCCCAGGAGCCGTAGATGTAGGCCTCGCGCACGCCGGCCAGCCCAGACAAGGCCTCGGCGAGCAGCGGCATCGGCCCGAAGGTGACGGCGATGAGCTCGCTCAGCGGCGGGTAGAGCGGGGTGTCGGTACGCGCCTTGACGAGCCGGCTGCGGCCCACCCGCCGGTCTTCCAGGATCCCGCCACCGGTCAGCCGCTCGACTTCGCGCAGGACGGCGGTGGGCGTGACACCGCAGGCCTCGGCGAGCTCGGTGATGCTGTACTCGCGATCCGGGTGCAGGAGCACGAGCGCGAGCAGCTCACCCTGCATGCGCGAACGCAGCAGGGGCAGCAAGCTCGGCGAAGCTTTCATTGGACGCAGTATATCCTGCGTCCAATGAAAGTAACAACCAGCGACAAGCCGCTACTCGGCCAGCGCCAGGTCGGCAATGACCAGAAGGCGCTCGTAGTACGGCCGCCCCGCAGCGGGGAAATCCGGCAGCGACGACCTCAGCCTGTCCGCGGCACGCGCTAGGGGCATCCGCGCGCCCGGCGGCAGTGATCCCGCCCGTCTCGCCCACCCGCAGATGTCGGCGTCGATCGTCACGGCGCACACGGACCCGTAGTCCTCGCCCCGCCTGACCGCCGACGGAAACGGCGCGGCGAGGTGCTCCTCGAGGACGGCAGCCAAGTCGCTCATCACCCGGCCAACCTACGACCTGGGGCCGGGGCAGATCTAGACGAGAACGGAAATGCTCGTCAGTGGTCAAGCGCCCCGACTAGCAAATCACCCACCAACCGCACGTCGTCAAGCTCCACATCTCGCCCCTCCGATACCGCCCGGATCTTTCTCAGCGTTTGAGCGTCGAACCGAACGAACCACTGACGAGCGTGCAGGAGCGCGTCGTTGCGCAACTGGCATCAGCCGACTCAAGCTGATCTCGCGACGCCGGGCCGCAGGTCCGATCAAGCGTGATGCGCACGACGTCCAGGAGATCCGTTCCCGCCTTGGCAGCTCCGCGATCCATGATCGACTGCAACTTCATCGCGATGAGAGGTCCAGGCTCCGCAACTCGCACAGTAAGCGGCGGAAGCTCTTCCGCGCTGAGCACCAGCGCGGATGCGGTCGACGCCGCCCACGCGTGGGACTGGACGTGAAGGCGGGCGGTCGGGTCGTCCGGGAGATCGTCAACGTCGGCGTCAGTCACCTCGAGGACATCGACCTGCACTTCACCCCAGGGAGTGCGAACCAGCGCACCGGCCGGCCCGCTCCGCGTCGCACCTGCCGCCACGAGTAACTGGAGTTGTGAATCCTCATTCGCGGCGCGGCGGTCGACGGTGTCTAGGTCGGTCGTCACCCGGTATGGAATCGAGAGTCGGCACATGACCGCGAGGCCGCCCACGAGCACGACCGCACGGCCCGTCTGTTCGACGATCACCGGTATCGCACTGACGATCTGAGTCATCGACGTTCCGGCAAGGGCGACGACCGCCGGCTCACCAGACACGGGCTCCGGGCTTTCTTGGCGTCCAGGTGTCGAGGATCTCCCGGCCACGCCCGCGATCCTGGGCGAGATCAAGCGCGACGAACAGCGGATTCACCAATGGCCACTCCTCGTTCGCCCACGTCGTGGCATCGATACGGCGAGTGCACACCAGCGGCACCGGAGCGACGCGCACACGACCGGCACGCGACGAGGACGTCACGGGCGTCCCCAGCAGTTGGACCGCCCGGCGCAGCGTGCCCTGATCAGGAACGTAGAAGTCGGGTGGGTGGCCGGCGCGAATCGACACGGGAGCGCCGTAGACCGCCGCCGCGACGGTGTCGGTCAGCGCCCATCCGGCAGTCGACTCGACGTCATCCATTCCCAGCCGGAGTGCGGCATTGTCGCGCCCACCGCCCGCTACCGGGATGCTCGCCACGTCACGACCCACCGGCTTCCAGCTTTCGGCCAATTCCCAGAACAAACTCGGAATGACAGGCCGGTGATCCTCATCAACGAGACCCATGGCCCGTAAGGCCGCGAAAGCTTCAGAGATCGAACTCGGCGCACGCGACAACAATGTCGCCGCCTGGCGAACTCCGACCCGCCGAGTCGGATCGAGCAACAGCAAAGCCGACAGTTCGATGCCGACCCGGCCGCTGAGTCCCTGACGATCAACACGTGGCTTTGCCAGAGAGAGGATGTCCGAGTCGACGAACAGGCCAGGCCCCACCAGTTTCAGGTGACCGCGCAGATCCAGCCAGCTCCAGCCCTCCCGGCTCAGACTGTCCCGCGCATCCGCGGTGATCCTGTCCGCCACGACCACGGTAGCCGGTTGCGCTTCCGAGACCTTCGACCATCGCCGAAGTTGACTCAGCACGCTGTCGGCGGTGACCAGCGAAGTCGACTTGACCCGTAAGGCAATTTCCGTTCCACCCGGCAGCATGACCACCACGTCACGATCCTGGTCCGCGTCGAACTCCGCTCGCATCGCGAGACCGAGCGACTCAGCCGCGCCGATGAGGGCGTCCACAGCAGCCTGACCACGCGGTTGAGACTCCACAGACCCAGGATGCACCCTGTTCGACGTTCGGTCAATACCGAACACCGAACACCTTCGTGTAATGCATTGACGCACTGAAGGCCGCGTCCAGGGACACCAGGTCCCTCAAGACGGCCTTCGCGAACCATCGAGTCAGACGTTGAAGCGGAACTCCACCACGTCGCCGTCCGTCATGGTGTAGTCCTTGCCCTCCATGCGGACCTTGCCCGCGGCCCGCGCCGCCGCCATCGAGCCGGCGTCCATCAGGTCGTCGTACGAGACGATCTCCGCCTTGATGAAGCCGCGCTCGAAGTCCGTGTGGATGACGCCCGCGGCCTGCGGGGCGGTCGCGCCCTGCGGGATCGTCCAGGCGCGCGACTCCTTGGGACCCGCGGTCAGGTACGTCTGCAGGCCGAGTGTGTGGAACCCGGCGCGGGCCAGCGAGTACAGGCCCGGCTCCGGCTGGCCGACCGACTCGAGCAGCTCGCGCACGGACTCCTCGTCGTCCAGCTCCAGCAGCTCCTGCTCGACCTTCGCGTCGAGGAACACCGCGTCGGCCGGCGCGACCAGCTTCGTCAGCTCCTCGCGGCGGGCTTCGTCGGTGAGGACGCCTTCGTCGGCGTTGAAGACGTACAGGAACGGCTTCGTCGTCAGGAGGCTGTGCTCGCGAAGCAGTTCGAGGTCGACGTCCTTCTGCGCGGAGAAGAGCGTGCGGCCGCTGTCGAGGATCTCCTTCGCCTTCTGCGCGGCCTCGAGCGCGGGCTTCGCTTCCTTCTTGGTCCGCGCTTCCTTCTCCAGGCGCCAGACGGCCTTCTCGAGCGTCTGCAGGTCGGCCAGGATCAGCTCGGTGTTGATCGTCTCGATGTCGCTCAGCGGGTCGATCTTGCCGTCGACGTGGATCACGTCCGGGTCGTCGAACACGCGGATGACCTGGCAGATCGCGTTGGCCTCACGGATGTTCGCGAGGAACTTGTTGCCCAGCCCGGCACCCTCGGAGGCACCCTTCACGATGCCCGCGATGTCCACAAAGGACACCACCGCCGGCACGGTCTTCTCCGACTTGAACAGCTCGGCGAGCTTGTCCAGCCGCGGGTCCGGCAGCGGGACCACGCCGACGTTCGGCTCGATCGTCGCGAACGGGTAGTTCGCGGCGAGCACGTCGTTGCGGGTCAGCGCGTTGAACAGGGTGGACTTGCCGACGTTGGGCAGACCGACGATACCGAGGGTGAGGCTCACGACTCCGAAGTCTACGTGGCCGGTCCGCGGCGGCCGTCAGGGCTCACGACCAGGCCGAACGCCGTGTCGGATTCCCGCCAGCCGCGGCGCTGACCTGCTGGCAGGGTGGGATCCATGGTTCCGAACACGGCGGTCGCCGAGGCCCCGGCGCTCTGGCGCGACGCCGAGCGCTGCTACCGCGTGGTCACCGCCCGCGACCCGCGCTTCGACGGCCAGTTCATCATGGCGGTCCGCACCACTGGCATCTACTGCCGCCCGTCGTGCCCGGCGTCGACGCCGAAGGAGCAGAACGTCCGCTTCTACCCGACGTCAGCGGCCGCGCAGGCCAGCGGCTTCCGCGCCTGCCGCCGCTGCTACCCCGACGCCGTGCCCGGGTCGCCGGACTGGAACCTGCGCGCCGACCTGGCGGCGCGGGCGATGCGCCTGATCTCCGACGGGACGGTCGAACGCGAAGGCGTGCCGGGCCTCGCACGACGGCTCGGCTACTCCGAGCGTCAGCTCGGCCGCGTGCTCACCGCCGAACTGGGCGCCGGCCCGCTCGCGCTCGCCCGGGCGCACCGCGCGCATTCGGCGCGGCTGCTCATCGAGATGTCCGAGCTGCCGCTGACCGACGTCGCGTTCGCGGCGGGCTTCTCCAGCGTGCGGCAGTTCAACGAGACGATCCGCGAAGTGTTCGCGACAACGCCTTCGCAGCTTCGCGCCTTCGCTGCTTCGCGGCGTAGACGTCAGGGTGACGTAGGCGGGACGCGGCTCAGCCTGCGACTGCCGTTCAGGCCGCCTTTCGACGCCTTCGGGCTGCTTCGCTTCCTCGCGGACCACGCGGTGCCGAGCGTCGAAGACGTCACCGACGGCACGTACACCCGCACGCTGCGCCTCGCGCACGGCACCGGCGTCGTGCGGCTGACGCCGGAGCCGGACCACGTACGCTGCGAGCTGCACCTCACCGACCTGCATGATCTCAGCAGCGCGGTCAGCCGGGTCCGCCGCCTGCTGGACCTCGACGCCGACCCGGCGGCGGTCACGCGTGTCCTCGGCGCCGACCCCGCGCTGGCGTCGATCGTCGAGGCGGTGCCGGGAATCCGCGTCCCGGGCGCGGTCGACGGCGAGGAACTGCTGCTGCGCGCTCTGCTCGGCCGGGAGGTGCCGGCCGTCCTCGGCGAGGAGGTGCCCGGCGAAGCAGGAGTGACGAGGTTGTTCCCGACGGCGTCCCGGATCGCGACAGCGGGACCGCCGTCGGCGCGGGGTGTCGCGGCGGCGCTGGCCGAGGGCCGGTTGGACGTGCACGTCGGCCGCGACGCGGCGGACCTGCGGGCGGAGCTGCTCGCGTGCCCGGGGATCGACGCGTGGACGGCGGACTACGTGCTGATGCGGGTCCTCGGTGCGCCGGACGTCCTGCTGACCGACGATGCCGCTTTGCAGCGCGGGGCGGCGGCGCTCGGCGTCACGGACCTCGCGGACCGGGCCCGGCAGTGGACGCCGTGGTGCTCCTACGCCGGGATGTACCTCTGGCGCGCGGATCCGGCCCGAGCGGCAGCCGGCGCACCGCGGCCGTGAGCTTCGGCGGTGACCGCAGCCGGGACCGATGTCGACCGAGGCGGGGGCGATCCCGCCGCCACCCGGGCCGGATCTTGGCCCCACCCGGAGGCGCGGCCGCCGGTGAGCCGGGTGCTAGGCCTGCTCGCCCCGCCAGAGCAGGGCCTGGGCCACGATCACCTGGTCACCGTCGAAGGTGGCCGCCGGTGAGCCGTGCAGGCGGTAGCCGAGTTCCAGGGCCTCGCTCACCCGGTGGCAGAACTTCGCGTCGTCCGGGCCGGTGAGCAGGCGGTAGCGAGGCAGGCCCTCGGGCGGCTGGTCCGTCATGGCTTCATCTTGGCCGAGTGCTCAGCCCGCGCGCACCTCCACTGTCGAGCCCGTGCGGGCCTTGCGGACCCGCAGCCGCGTCGGGATGCGCTGCCGCAGCTCCTCGACGTGCGACACCAGCCCGACCACCCGGCCACCGGCGCGGAGCTCGTCGAGGATGTTCATCACCACGTCCAGCGTCTCGGCGTCCAGCGTGCCGAAGCCTTCGTCGACGAACAGCGTGTCCAGCAGCGCGCCGCCGGTCTCGCCCGCGACGACGTCCGCCAGCCCCAGCGCCAGCGCCAGTGACGCCAGGAACGACTCGCCGCCGGACAGCGTCTTCGCCGGGCGGATCGTGCCCGAGTAGTCGTCCAGCACGTCGATGCCGAGCCCGCCGCGGGTGCCGCGCGCGCCGGCCGCGTCCGAGTGCACGAACGCGTAGCGCCCCTGGCTCATCGTGCGCAGCCGGTGCGTGGCGGCGACCGCCACCTCCTCCAGCCGGGCCGCCAGCACGTACGAGCGCAGCGACATCTTCCGGCTGTTCTGCCCGCGCCCGTTGACGACGTCCGCCAGCGCGCGCAGCTCCGCGTACTCGGCTTCGGCCGGCGCCAGCCCGGCGAGCGTCTTGCGCAGCAGCCCCGCCAGCCGGGTCAGCTCTTCGTGCTGGGCTGCGGCGACGCGCAGCGCCGCGTACGCCGAGTCGGCGCGCGCCCGCGCCAGCTGGGCCGCATCGGCCGCGCGGCCGACGTCCGCGACGTCGTCCGGCGAGATGCCGAACAGGTCGGGCTCGGCCAGCTGCGCCCGCGCGCCCGCCGCGGTCGCTTCCGCCTCGGCGATGCCCTGTTCCAGCTTTTCGATCTGCTCGTCCGGCAACATCGCCGAACGCGCCTTCTTCAGCGACGTGAAGCCCTTGGCCGCGACCGCCGCGTCGACCAGCGTGCGTTGCTGTGCGACCCGTTCCCGGGCGCCGGTGACCGCCGTCCGCGCCTCGGCGACGGCTTCCAGCGCCTCGGCCAGCCCGATCAGGTGCGTCCGCCGCGCCCCGACGTCCGCGAACTCGCCGCGCCCGGCGACCAAGCGGCGTTCGCGCTCGGCCAGCCGTTCTTCCAGGGCCCGGACGTCGGCCGTGGCCTCGGCCACCGCCTGCTCGGCCCGGCGACGCCGTTCCGTCCGCAGCTCCAGGTCCCGCTCCAGCAGCACGACCTGCTGCCCGAGCTTCGCCTTCGCTTCCGCCTGCTGGGTTAGCGTGGCGACCGTGGCGCGAGCTTCGGCCAGCTCGGCCGTGACGGTCTCGGCGGTCCGCCCGGCCAGCCGCTCGACCAACCCCGCCAGCCGCGCCTTCGCCTCTTCCAGTGCGGTGACGACCCGCTGCCGCATCGCGTCCGCCGCCTGCTCGGCTTCCTCGGCGGCCCGCTCTTCGGCCGGGTCGACGAGGATCGCGTCCCGGTTCGCCGGCGCCGGGTGCTCCGCGGAGCCGCAGACCGGGCAGGGCGCGCCCTGCGGCAGCGCGGCGGCGAGCTCGGCCGCCATGCCGTCGAGCCGCCGCTCGCGCAGGTCGAGCCGCCGTTGCCGGGCTGCTTGGTGCGTGTCCACGACTTCGCGCAGTTTCGCCTCGCCGCGCCCGACCTTCGCCTGCGCCTCGGGCAGTTCGGCGGCGTCACGCGCCACGACCCTCAGCTCGTCGACGCGGGCGCGAGCCCCGTCGAGCTTGGCGCCGGCTTCGGCGGCGGCCTGGGCGTCCGCCCGCAGTTTCGCCAGCTGGCCGGGGATCGCGGCCAGCTCGGCCGTCAGTTCTTCCGCCTGCTTCGCGGCCGTGACCGAGGACAGTTTCAGGTCGTCGCGCCGCATGGTGTCGATCTGCTGCTGCTCGGCCTCGGCGACCAGCTCCGCGACCGCGCCCGCCTCTTCGCGCGCCGCCGCCGCCCGTACCTTCAGGTCGCCGGTCGCGCGGGTGCCGAACTCCCGCAGCTCCGCGCCGCAGGCCTTCTCGGCCTGCTCGGCGTCGGTCAGCTCCGCGGCCCGCCGGTCCAGCAGGTCCGCCTCGACGGCCACGCCGGCCGCCCGCCGCGCCGCCGCGACCTCCTGGGCCCACTCGGCACGCTGCGGTGCCTGCTCGGTGACCTCGAGGAGCCGCAGGTGCGCGGTGCTGACCCGGCGGATCTTCTCCGCGTCGGCGCGCTCCTCCTGCAGGTGCGTGTCCGCCCGCTGCGCCGCGGCGCGCGCCCGCTCCTCCTCGGCCGTGACCTGCCCGACGCGTTCGGTGGCCGCCGCCAGCACCGCGTCCACCCATTCCGCGGGCTCCGACTCGGGCGGGTCCTGTTGCGCCTCCTGCGCGTACCGCGCCAGCAGTTCACGCACGGACTGCTGCCGCGCCTCCAGCTCCCGGCCGCGCTCGGCCCGCAGGTCGGCGAACCAGCGTTCGACGTCGGCGAAGCGCTCGGTGCCGAACAGCCGCTCCAGCAGCTTTTCGCGCTCGGAGGTGTCCGACCGCAGGAAGCGGGCGAACTCGCCCTGCGGCAGCAGCACCACCTGGAAGAACTGGGCCGCGGTCATGCCGAGCAGCCGCTCGACCGTGCGCGCGACCTCCTCGATCCGGATCAGGCCCTCCGGTGCCATCCCGCCCGGCGCGGTGCCGATCCAGCTCAGCGACACCTTCGCCTGCTGCGTCGTCGTGCCCTCGCCGCGCCGCTTCGGCCGCTGGTACTCGGGGTTGCGCACGATCTTCAGCCGGTGCCCCTGCACGGTGAGCTCCAGCGCGACCTCGGTGACCTGATCCGGCACGGCCAGATCGCAGCGCAGCCGCTTGGCCTCGTTGCGGGCACCCGGAACCACGCCGAACAACGCGAACGCGATCGCGTCGAGCAGCGTGGTCTTGCCCGCGCCGGTTTCGCCGTGGAGGAGGAAGAGCCCGTCCGCGCCGAGGACCTCGAAGTCGACCACCTGGCGCCCGAGGTACGGCCCGAAGGCCTCGACCTCCAGCCTGTGCAGCCTCATTTCGCGAGCGCCCCCCGGTCGGCCGCTTCCAGCGCGTGGAACAGGAGCTGCTCTTCGCGCTCGCTCGGCGGGGCGCCGCGGCAGTCGTCGAGGAAGCCGCGCGAGATCTCGATGTCCGAGCGGCCGCGGACGGCGTCGGAGTACCGCAGCGGGGCACCGGCGTACCCGCCTTCGGGCTCCCACTCCAGGTGGACGGCGTGCCGGAACCGCACGCGCAGCCGCCGCATCGCGTCCACCGGGCGCACGCGATCGGTGACCGTGACCGACAGGAAGTGCTCGAGGACGGCGTCGTGTTCCGGGGCCACGAGCAGGTCTTCGAGTTCGCCGCGCAGGGTGGCCAGCGGCCGCGGCACCGGCAGCTCGTGCCGGCGGACTTCCGCCAGCCCGTCGGCGTCGAAGTCGACCAGCCAGACCGACTTCCGTTGCCGGGCCTCGGAAAACGAGTACGCCAGCGGGCTGCCCGAGTAGCGCAGGTGCTCGGCGAGGGTCTGCGGGCCGTGGAGGTGGCCGAGCGCGACGTAGCCGACGCCGTCGAAGACCGAGCCCGGCACCTGCTCGACACCGCCGACCGCGATGGTCCGCTCCGACTCGGTCGGTTCGCCGCCCGTGACGAACGCGTGCGCGAGCACGACCGACCGCACGCCGGGGCGGCCGGCGAGGTCTTCGCGGATCCGGCGCATGGCCTCGGTGAGCACGCCCGTGTGCCCGCGCGCGTCCGGCACGCCCAGCGCGTGCCGCGACGGTTCCGGTTCGAGGTAAGGGATGCCGTAGCAGGCGACCGGGCCGTGCTCGTCCCGCAGCACCACCGGTTCGGCCAGGCCGCCGACGGTGGTGCGCAGGTGCAGCCCGCCCGCCGCGGCGAACTCGGCGAACGCGCCGAGCCGGGGCGCGGAGTCGTGGTTGCCGGGCGTGACGATCAGCTGCGCGCCGGCCGCGCGGATCCGGGCGACCGCCGCGGTGGCCACCCGGACGGCCTCGGCCGACGGCACCGCGCGGTCGTAGATGTCCCCCGCCACCAGGACGGCGTCGATCGCCTCGCCGGCCACGAGGTCGGCGAGGTGCCCGAGCACCGCTTCCTGTTCCGCCAGCAGGTCCGCACCGTGGAAGGTGCGGCCGACGTGCCAGTCGGAGGTGTGCAGGAATCTCACGGGGCCAAGGTACGACCCGGCTCCGACGAAATCGCGGAGGCTCGCCGCCATCCCACTCGAACGTGTGTACGAGCACGACAGGGGCTTGATCGGACACGCCCTGCGCGAATTCCAAGTGTTCGCAGGTCAGCTACCCAGAGCGACGGGTCGGGTGCGTTTTTTGTCGGTGGGGTCCGCCATGATGTCTGCGCGGTCCGATCCAGGCGGCCCCGAGGGAGGAGATTCAGGTGGCGACAGTGCTGACCACGGCGGCGGTCGTGCTCGCGGTCCTGCTGCTGGTCGCGGTCGCCGTGCTGTGGCGGCTGTACAACGACGGCATGCGCCGGGCGGACGCCGCGGCCCGGCTGGTCGCGGCCGAGCGGGCGAAGGCGGATCAGCAGCAGCTCGCGCTGCGCCGGTACGAGGTCGCGTTCGCCTCGATCAGCGGCCGCGGTGAGCTGGGCGAGCAGGTACTGGTCGAAACGGCGCGGGCGCTCGGGCTCCGCGAGGACCTGCACTTCACCCTGCAGACCGACCTCGCGGGCGGCGGCGCGGCGAAACCGGACATGGTGCTGAGCGTCGGCGGCGGGCGCACGGTGCCGGTCGACGCCAAGGCGAGCATGGCGACCTGGGCCGAAGCGATCGAGACCGACAACCCGGAGGAACGGCTGGACGCGTTGCGCGCGCACGTCCGGCAGATCCGGTCCCGGGCGGCCGAGCTGGCCGGCAAGGGCTACCAGCGCTGGGCGGACGCGATCTACGGCACGATCATGTTCGTCCCGTCCGACGCCGCCGTGATCGCCGCGCTGGACACCGACCCGGAGCTGCTGCGCTGGCTGATCGACCGGCGGGTGTTCCTGTGCGGCCCGACCGGCTTCGGCGTGCTCGCGTCGGCGGCCCTGTTCGCGGCGAGCGACCGCACGCTGGAGGCCGACGTCGAGCAGGTCCGGGCCGGCGCGGCCGCGGCACACCGGGCCGCGGGCGGCGCGGTGGAGGCGCTCAACCTGTCCAGCACGCACCTGCAGCGGTTCATCTCGGCGAGGCGGCGGGAACTGGAGGCACTGGAGACGTTCCGGGTGACGGTGGCTCCCCTGACGGACGCGTCGGGCAGCCCGGCCGCGGTGCCCCAAGTGCGGAAGGGAGACGAACTGGCGGCGAGCTGAGAGGACTGGACCACGGGCGGCCAGCTGACTCACGGTCACGGCGGGACGACCTGTCCGGCCCGGCGAGGAGGGCCCGAGAGGGCCGCGATCGCCTGTTCGGCAGGGCGTGGGGAACGCCGCGGCAGCCGTGGCGGACCACCGGCGTGGTGACGAGCGACTCGACGGGAGAACCCGGGAAACCGGGCTGTTCGACGGGTTCGCCGCGGGGTTCGACCCGTGCGGGCGGAACCGGCCGGCGCCGGGGACCTGACCCGGTGCGGTGGACGCGGCCTCGGACGGGTGTACCCGAGCGGTGGAGTCGTGGTGCCCGATGAGGCGATTTGCCACCTCGGCGAACGCCACCGGGACACGGCCATCCGGCCCACCCTGCGGAGCACTGTCCGGAAGGTGGCCGTGAGGTGACCGGAAACCGTCCTACCAGCGACGATGCGCTAAACCGCGCGTGACTGCCGGCACCGGTCGAGCACCCTGGGAGATGCCGATCGCGGCGACCCGCGGCGGTTGCCCGCAGCCATTCGGCTCACGCCGCCGGGTGGCGGTACAACCAAGTCGGCGGCGGTGCTAGCAAGATCTTCACAACCACGAGATACGGTGTTGTCTCGTGACCGCGATTCGCGATCGCCAGAGCGATCCAGATGCCGACGACGTCCCCGTGCCGTGGGACGAGCGTCCAGTCGTCGGTTCGAGGCGTGGACTCCCCTGGTGGGCGGCGGTCCTGGTCGGCCTCGGCCTGGCGGTCGTCGGCGCCCTCGTCGGCAAGCCGAGCCAGGGCAGCATCCCCGCCATCTTCACGATCTGTTACGTCCTGGGCGCGGTGATCGCGGTCGGCGCGGTGCGGCGCCGGGGCATCTTCGGGCCGATGGTGATGCCGCCGCTGGTGCTGGCCGTGACCGTGCCCGGCGTGATCCTGCTGACTTCCGGGTCGCAGGGCGACGACATGCTTTCGAAGGCGCTGAACATCGGCACCCCGCTGATCAACGCCTTCCCGATGATGGCGATCACCACCGGCGTCACGCTGCTGATCGGGTTCGTCCGGATCTTCCGCGAGAAGGACCCGGACGCCCCGGTGAAGGCCAAGGGCGGCAAGGCCGACCGCCGGCGCGCGGACGAGGACGACGAGAAGCCCGCGGCTCGTGCCGCGGCGACGTCGGCGGGTGGGCGGCCGCGGCCGCCCGGCTCGAGCCGCACCGGTCAGACGCCGGTGCCGCAGGGCGCCCGCCGTGGCCGTGAAGGCGAACCGCCGCGCCGGCCGCGTCCGCCCGCGGAAGGCGAGCGCCGCGCCCCTCGTGCGGCGGGTGCGCCCGCCGAGCGCGACCCGGGCACCCGCGGCACTCGCAAGCCCCCGCCGGCTAACCGCCGTCCCCGCCCGGAGGAGGCAGACCCCCGTCGCCGCGAGCCCCGCGGCGACGCACCCCGCCGCCGCCCGCGGCCCCCGGCCGAAGACGGCCGGGACACCCCGCCGCCCCGCCGTCCGTCGTCGGGTGGGCGAGGAGCCCCGCCGCGGCGGAACCGTCCCTGGGACGACGAAGAACGCTGACGAACGCCTGAAGGCGGTCACTTCCCGCGGGAAGTGACCGCCTTCGGTGTTTCGGCAGCCGCGTGGCGCGGTGGTCCGGACCACACGGCTCGCCGCCGAAAAGTGCAGAAACTCAGACCTTGCGAAGCTCCTTCGGCGGCGCGAAGGTGATCTTCTCGTTCGCCGTGGTCACTTCGTCGACGTCGCCGTAGCCGCGCTCCGACAGCCAGTCGAGGACCTCCATCACCAGCACGTCCGGGACCGACGCGCCGCTCGTGACGCCCACCGTGGTGACGCCCTCCAGCCAGGCTTCGTCGATCTCACGCGCGTAGTCGATCAGGTACGACGTGCGGGAGCCCGCCTTCAGGGCCACCTCGACCAGGCGCTTCGAGTTGGACGAGTTGGTCGAGCCGACCACCAGGACCAGGTCGCACTCGGCCGCCATCGCCTTGACCGCCACCTGGCGGTTCGTGGTGGCGTAACAGATGTCGTCGCTCGGCGGGTCCGCCAGACCGGGGAACCGCTCGCGGAGCTGGTCGACGCGCTCCATGGTCTCGTCGACCGAGAGGGTCGTCTGGGACAGCCAGATCACCTTCGACGGGTCGCGCACCTCGACCTTGTCGACGTCCTCGGCCTTGTCGACCAGCTGCACCTTGTCCGGCGCCTCGCCGGCCGTGCCCTCGACCTCTTCGTGGCCTTCGTGGCCGATCAGGAGGATGTCGTAGTCGTCCTTGGCGAACCGGTTGACCTCCTTGTGCACCTTCGTCACCAGGGGGCAGGTCGCGTCGATCGTGCGCAGGTTCCGGTCGGCGGCTTCGGCGTGCACCATCGGCGAGACGCCGTGGGCGGAGAACACCACGAGCGCGCCCTCGGGCACCTCGGACGTCTCGTCGACGAAGATCGCGCCGCGCTCGCGCAGCGTCTCGACCACGTGGCGGTTGTGGACGATCTCCTTGCGCACGTACACCGGGGCGCCGTAGACCTCCAGGGCCTTCTCGACGGCGATCACCGCGCGGTCCACGCCGGCGCAGTAGCCACGCGGCTTCGCGAGCAGCACGCGCTTCTTGCCGGAGGCGGTTCCGGTGATCGTCGGGGTACCCGCGGGCTCGATTCCGGGACTCGCTGAACTCATGGCACCCAGGGTACGGGCAGTCCGCCGACGAACCCGCAGTCCCTTTCGGGTGAGCTTCGTCCCCCGGTCGTGCTGTGCGCGGGGTCACGCAACGCGCCCGAACATCACCTTCGGGTTGGGCAGGATGGCGTAAATACGGCAGGCTGGACGCATGAAGCCATTCCCGCTCCCCCTCCGGGTCGCCGCGGGCCTCGCCGTCAGCACCGCCGAGCGGGTTCGTGAGCTTCCCCGGCAGCTCGCCGGGCTCCCGGTGACCGTTGTCAGCCAGGTGCTGCAGGCCTCCATGCGGGTGCAGCAGCACGTCACCGAGCTGGCCATCAAGGGCGACAACGCCCTGTCGAACCTGCGGCCCGTCGAGGACACCCCCAGCTGGGCGACCTTCGACGAAGACGTCGAGGTTCCGCCCGTCCGGCCCAACCTCACGCCGGTCGCCGACGTGCCCGAACCCCGTTCGGAGGTCAACGGTCACGTTCCGTCACTTTCCGAACTCGAAGCGGAACTGGGCGATCCGTGGGCCGAGGAAGAGCGCGCGCTCGCCGAGGACCACGCCGACGGCGAGTTCGACGCGCCCGAAAGCGCGCCGGAGAAACCCTCCAAGCCGAAGCCCGGCACGCCCAAGATCGACAAGAAGGCCAAGAGCGAAATCCCGAAGACCAGCGCCGGCGGGTATGAAGGTCCCGCCGGGTTGACCGGCTACGACCAGCTCACGCTGCCGCAGCTGCGGGCCCGGCTGCGCCAGTTCTCGATCCCGCAGCTCGAGACGATCCTCGAGTACGAGCGCGCCCACGCCGATCGCTCGTCGTTCACCGGGATGCTCAGCCGCCGGATCGCCAACGCCCGCAAGGCGCAAGAGTCCGGCGACGGCACGGAAGGCCCGTGAGCACCGAACCCGCACAGGCCGCCCCGTCGAGCACCGCCGAAAACCCGTGGCCGGTCCGCACGGTCGCGCGCAAGATCGGCGACTGGGTCCACCGGCTCGGCGCCGTCTGGGTCGAGGGCCAGGTCACCCAGGTCAGCTCCCGGCCGAACACCCAGACCGCGTTCCTGACGCTGCGCGACCCGTCCGCGGACGTCTCGATGTCGGTGACCTGCCCGAACTGGCTGATCCGCGAGATGGAGCCGCCGCTGCGCGAGGGTGCCAGCGTCCTCGTGCACGCGAAGCCGTCGTTCTTCTTCGGCCGCGGCACGATCAGCCTTCGCGCCGACGAGATCCGCGCGGTCGGCATCGGCGAGCTGCTCGCCCGGATCGAACGCCTGAAGAAACTGCTGACCGCCGAAGGCCTCTTCTCCGCGCAGCGCAAGCGGCCGATCCCGTTCCTGCCGAAGGGCGTCGGGCTGATCACCGGGCGCGCGTCGGCGGCCGAGCGGGATGTACTGGCCAATGCGCAAAAACGCTGGCCGCACGTCCGGTTCAAGGTCGTCAACACCGCCGTGCAGGGCTCGCAGGCCGTGCCGCAGATCATGCGCGCGCTGCGGATCCACGACGCCGACCCGGACATCGACGTCATCGTCATCGCCCGCGGCGGCGGCAGCGTCGAGGACCTGCTGCCGTTCTCCGACGAGGCCCTCTGCCGCGCCGTGTCGGCCACCGGGACGCCGGTGGTCAGCGCGATCGGGCACGAGCCCGACACCCCGCTGCTCGACTACGTCGCCGACCTGCGCTGCTCGACGCCGACCGACGCGAGCAAGCGGATCGTGCCGGACGTCCGCGAGGAGTCCGAGCGCGTCCGGCAGATGCGCGACCGCGGCCGCCGCGCGCTGCACGGCTGGGTCGACACCCAGACCCGGCTGCTGACGCAGCTGCGCAGCCGCCCGTCGCTGGCCGACCCGCTCGGCCCGGTCCAGCGGCGCCAGGACGACGTCGACGTGCACCGCGAACGCGCGCGCCGCGCGATGCTGACGCTGCTCGCCAAGGACCAGGCCGAAATCGCCAGCGCGCGGGCCCGGCTCACCGCGCTCGGCCCGGCCGCGACGCTCGAACGCGGTTACGCCGTCGTGCAGTTCCTCGACGCCGAAGGCAACCTCCAGGTGCTCCGCTCCGTCTCCGAAGTCGAGGCCGGTGCCCAGCTGCGCGTGCGCGTGGGCGACGGCGCGATCACGGCGGTGACGGAAGGAGCACGGGAGTGAACCCAAGGGCGGCGACGTTCCTCCCGCTGACCATGGACGCGGCCCGGCGCCTGGGCGCGCGTCCCCTGCTGGACCAGGCGATACGCACCGACCGGGCGGCCGCCGAGTGCTGGACGGCGCTGCTCGCGGGCTGCGGCACCGCCGCCCGCCGCGACCTGGGCCCGCAGCTGCGGCGGCTGTCCGAGGCGACGTCGATGCAGGTCGGCTCGCGCTGGTGGTTCGCCGACGGCGCCGGGCACCGCCGGCGGGTGGCCGGAGCGCAGGAGAACCTCGAAGAGGCGATCGCGGAGGGTGACGGGCAGGAGTTCGCCCTGGCGTTCGTCGGGTACGACCACGCGATGGCGAGCGCGGTAGTGTGCGCCAACAACCCATCCCGGAAGGTCGGAGAACGTCCAGCGTGAGCGAACCAGCCACTGAGGAACTCGGCTACGAGCAGGCCCGCGACCGCCTCGTCGAGGTCGTCCGCGAGCTCGAGGCCGGCGGGCTGTCGCTCGAGCAGTCGCTCGCGTTGTGGGAGAAGGGCGAGAAGCTCGCGAAGGTCTGCGAGCGGCACCTCGAGGGCGCGCGCGAGCGCATCGAAGCCGCCCTGGCGTCGGTCGAGGACGAGTCCGGCAACGGCCAGTGACGTTTGCCATGCCGCGCTTGGCTGGACCGACCCGCGGTATCTGAGAGACTGGGCGTCCGCCGAACTCCGCATTCCGGGAGGCCCGCATGACCAGCCCCAGCGCCCCACAACGTCGTGAAGCGCCCGACCGCAACCTCGCGATGGAGCTGGTCCGGGTGACCGAGGCCGCCGCCATGGCCGCCGGCCGCTGGGTCGGCCGCGGCGACAAGATCGGCGGGGACGGCGCGGCCGTCGACGCGATGCGCCAGCTGGTGTCGACCGTGTCGATGCGCGGCGTCGTGGTGATCGGCGAGGGCGAGAAGGACGAAGCGCCCATGCTGTTCAACGGCGAAGAGGTCGGCAACGGCGACGGCCCGGACTGCGACGTCGCCGTCGACCCGGTCGACGGCACCACGCTGATGGCCAAGGGCATGCCCAACGCCCTCGCGGTGCTCGCGGTCGCCGAGCGCGGCGCGATGTTCGACCCGTCCGCGGTGTTCTACATGGAGAAGCTGGCCGTCGGGCCGGAGGCCGCGGGCAAGGTGGAGCTCGGCGCGCCGATCGCGGAGAACATCCGGCGCGTCGCCAAGGCGAAGAAGAGCAGCGTCGGCGACGTCACCGTCTGCGTCCTGGACCGCCCCCGCCACGAGCAGATCATCAAGGAGATCCGCGACGCCGGCGCGCGGATCCGCTTCATCTCCGACGGCGACGTCGCGGGCGCGATCGCCGCGGCCCGCCCCACCACCGGCGTCGACATGCTGATCGGCATCGGCGGCACCCCCGAGGGCATCATCGCGGCCTGCGCGATGAAGTGCCTCGGCGGCGAGCTGCAGGGCCGGCTGTGGCCGAAGGACGACGCCGAGCGCGAGAAGGCCATCGCCGCCGGGCACGACCTCGACCGCGTCCTGCTGAACGACGACCTCGTGCGCGGCGACAACGTCTTCTTCTGCGCCACCGGCGTCACCGACGGCGACCTGCTGCGCGGCGTCAACTACCGCGAGGGCGGCGCGACGACGCAGTCCATCGTGATGCGGTCCAAGTCCGGGACCGTCAGAATGATCGACGGCTACCACCGGCTCGACAAGCTCCGGGCGTACTCCTCGATCGACTTCGACGGCAACCTGAGCGCCGGCGACGACGACGTGGTGCCCCCGCTGCCGTAAAGGAGATTCGTGACCAGGCGACTGCTGGCACTGCTGACGGTCCTCGCGTTCGTCCTGGTCCCGGGCACCGCCGCGGCCGCACCCGGCATCGTCGGCGGCGCCGTCGCCGACCAGCCGTACCCGTTCGCGGTGTCGCTGCACTCGACGTCCGGGAAGCTGTTCTGCGCCGGTGCGCTGATCGCCCCGACGTGGGTCCTCACGGCCGCGCACTGCGTCTTCGACAAGGCCCCGGCCGCGGTGACGCCGCGGGTGGGGTCGAACGACTCCGGGCAGGGCGGCGAGATCGCGCAGACCGCCGAGGTCATCGTCAACCCGGCCTTCGACACGCAGAACCCGGCGGGCGACATCGCGTTGCTGCGGCTCGCGACGCCGGTCAAGGCGGCTCCGGTCGCCGTGGCGACGGCCGCGGCGCCGGGGACGGCGACCCGGATCCTCGGCTGGGGCCAGACCTGCCCGAAGGTCAACTGCGGCCAGATCCCGACGGCGCTCCAGCAGCTCGACACGCACATCGTCGAGGGCGCGAAGTGCACGTCGGTGTTCGACGGCACGGCCGAGCTGTGCACGGACAACCCGGGCGGCAAGGCCGGCGCGTGCTTCGGCGACTCCGGCGGCCCGGAGGTCGTGCGCGACGGCGACCACTGGCTGCTGGCCGGCGTCACGAGCCGCCCGGGCAACGACAACCCGGTGTGCGCGACGGCGCCGTCGATCTACACGTCCGTGGTCGCCTACGCGCCGTGGATCGCGGAGAAGACGAAGGCCTGAGCTACTCCGCGTTGCTGGAGTGGCCCGGGAACAGGTGCGCGTCCGGGTCGAGCGCGACGGCGATGTTGTTGACGGCCGTCGCGGCCTCGCCGAAGCCGGTCGCGATCAGCTTGACCTTGCCCGGGTAGGCGGCGACGTCGCCCGCCGCGTAGACGCGTTCGCGCGGGGTCGCCATCGTCGAGTCGACGGCGATGGCGCGGTGGTCGATCTCCAGGCCCCAGCTCTCGATCGGCCCGAGGTCGGCGGTGAACCCGAGCGCGGCGACGACGGAGTTGGCCGGCAGCCGCTCTTCGCCGGTCGCCTTCACCGAGACCTCGACGGCTTCGAGCGCGCCGCTCGCGTCCTCGACGAACGCCGTGACCTCGGCGTCGGTGATGATCCGGGTGCCGAGCTCGCGCGCCTGCCGGACGATCGACTCGGCGGCGCGGAACTTGGCGCGGCGGTGTACGAGCGTCACGCTGGCCGCGACGGGGTGCAGCGCGAGCACCCAATCGAACGCCGAGTCGCCGCCGCCGACGACCACGACGTGCTGCCCGGCGTGCACCTGGAGCGACGGGACGAAGTGGACCATGCCGCGCCCGAGCCAGCCGTCGCCGGCGGGCAGCGGCCGCGGGGTGAACTCGCCGATGCCCGCGGTGATCAGCACGGCGCCGGCGCGCAGGGTCTCACCGCCGTCGAGGGTGAGCTCGACGCCGTTTCCGAGCGTCTCCAGCTTCTCGGCCTTGCGCCCCAGCAGGTAGGTCGGCTTCCACGGCGCGGCCTGCTGGACGAGGCCGTCGACGAGGTCGCGCCCCTTGACCGCGGCGAACCCGCCGACGTCGTAGATCATCTTCTCGGGGTACATCGCGGTCACCTGGCCGCCGGGCTCGGGCAGCGAGTCGACGATGGCCATCGACAGCCCGCGAAACCCGGCGTAGTAGGCGGCGAAGAGGCCGGTCGGGCCCGCGCCGATGATCACGAGGTCGTAGGAGTCCCCAGAAGCTTCAGTCATGCTCGCTCCAGCCAGTGGTGGATGGCGGTGATCGAGAACACACCCGATCCTAGCCTCGCGGGGGCCGGGAGGTGGCCGACGCCACCACGCGGTGTCCCGCCAACAGGTCCAGAATCGGTGTCATGGCTGACCAGGAATACCGGATCGAACACGACACGATGGGCGAGGTCCGCGTGCCGGTCGACGCGCTCTACCGCGCGCAGACCCAGCGGGCCGTCGAGAACTTCCCCATCTCCGGCCGGGGCCTGGAGCGCGCCCAGATCCGCGCGCTCGGCCTGCTCAAGGCGGCCGCCGCGCGCGTCAACCTCAAGCTCGGCGTGCTCGACGCCGACGTCGCCGACGCCATCGCCAAGGCCGCCGACGAGGTCGCCGAGGGCGCCCACGACGCGCACTTCCCGATCGACGTCTTCCAGACCGGCTCGGGAACGTCGTCGAACATGAACGCCAACGAGGTCATCGCGACGCTCGCCACCCGGGCCCTCGGCCGGGACGTGCACCCGAACGACCACGTCAACGCGTCCCAGTCCTCCAACGACACCTTCCCGACGACGATCCACGTCGCCGCGACCGAGGCCGTGCTCAAGGACGTCATCCCGGCGCTCGACCACCTCGCCGGCGCCATCGAGACGCGGGCCGCGGAGTGGAAGGACGTCGTGAAGTCCGGCCGCACGCACCTGATGGACGCGGTGCCGATCACGCTGGGCCAGGAGGCCGGCGCGTGGGCGTCGCAGGTCCGCTACGGCGTCGAGCGGCTGAAGTCCGGCCTGCCGCGCTTGGGTGAGCTGCCGATCGGCGGCACCGCCGTCGGGTCCGGCCTGAACGCGCCCGACGGCTTCGGTTCCGCCGTCGCCGCGGAGCTCGCCGAAGTGACCGGGCTGCCGCTGACCGAGGCCCGCGACCACTTCGAGGCGCAGGCGACGCAGGACAGCGTCGTCGAGATGTCCGGGCACCTGCGCACGCTCGCCGTGTCGCTCAACAAGATCGCGAACGACCTGCGCTGGCTGGGTTCCGGCCCGCGCACCGGCCTCGGCGAGCTGGCGCTGCCGGACCTGCAGCCGGGCTCGTCGATCATGCCGGGCAAGGTGAACCCGGTGATCCCGGAGGCGACGCTGCAGGTCGTCGCGCAGGTGATCGGCAACGACGCGGCCGTCGCCTTCGCCGGCGCGGCGGGCAACTTCCAGCTCAACGTCAACCTGCCGGTGATCGCCCGCAACGTCCTCGAGTCGGCCCGGCTGCTCGCCGCCGTCTCGCGGCTGCTGGCGGACAAGGTGTTCGACGGCGTCACGGCGAACGTCGAACGCACCCGGCAGTACGCCGAGGGCTCGCCGTCGATCGTGACGCCGTTGAACAAGTACATCGGTTACGAAGAGGCCGCCGCGGTCGCGAAGCAGGCCTTGAAGGAGTTGAAGACGATCCGCGAGGTCGTCATCGAACGCGGCTACGTCAAGGACGGCAAGCTCACCGAAGCGCAGCTCGACGAGGCTCTCGACGTGCTCCGCATGGCCCGCGGCGGCAAGTGAGGGGCTACCGCCGACGCAGGAGCTTGTCCGCCAGCGCCGGCGGGGTGTAATCCTTCTCCGCGGAGTTCAGGTCGGTGCCCGGCGGGACGATCTCGTCGATCCGGTCCAGCACGTCGCCGTCCAGCTCCAGGTCGGCGCCCGCCAGCAGGTCGTCGAGCTGGGCCAGCGTGCGCGGGCCGATGATCGCCGACGTCACGCCCGGGTGCGCCCGGACGAACGCCGTCGCCAGATGGGTCATAGGCCGGCCCAGGTCGTCGGCGATCTTCTTCAGCTGCGCGATGGCCTCGAACTTGACGGCGTTCTCCGGCAGCGCCGGGTCGAACTTGTGCGCCTGCAACGTCCGCCGGCCTTCGGAAAGGTCCACATCGGACGGCTTCAGGTACTTGCCGGACAGCCAGCCGCTGGCCAGCGGGCTCCACGTGAGCACGCCCATGCCGTACTTCTGCGCGGTCGGCAGCACCGCGGCCTCGATCGCCCGGTTGAAGATCGAGTACGGCGGCTGTTCCGCGCGGAACCGCACCAGGCCGCGCTTTTCCGCCACCCACTGGGCTTCCACGATCTGCTCGGCCGGGAAGTCCGACGACCCGACCGCGCGCACCTTCCCCGACCGGACGAAGTCCGAGAGCACCGAGAGCGTCTCCTCGATGTCGGTCGCCGGATCCGGCCGGTGGACCTGGTAGAGGTCGACGTAGTCGGTGTCGAGGCGCCGCAGGCTGTCCTCCAGCGCGCGGGTCAGCCAGCGCCGCGAAAGACCGCCCTGGTTCGGGTCTTCGCCCATCCGGAAGAAGCCCTTGGTGGCCAGCACGACGTCGTCGCGACGGCCCTTGAGCGCCTTCCCGACGATCTGCTCGTTCTCGCCGCCCGAGTACATGTCCGCGGTGTCCCAGAAGTTCACGCCCGCGTCGAGCGCGGTGTGCAGCATCCGGACGCCCTCTTCGTGGTCCGGGTTGCCCCACTGGCCGAGCATCATGGCGCCGAACGCGTACTCGCTGACCGAGATCCCCGTGCCACCCAGAATTCGTCGTTTCATGCCTCCACCCTGCGGGCGGTTCCGGGGCCGAGCCAGGCCGCGTCCTGCCTGGGTCCGGCAGTACCAGGCTGCCCCGCCGGAATCCGGGGGATACTTGCCGACATGAGTGACGCAGCCGAGCTCGGCGCCTTCCTGAAGGCGCGTCGCGCCGCCCTCGAACCGGACGAGGTCGGCCTGCCGCAGGGGATCACCCGGCGCCGCGTGGCCGGGCTGCGCCGCGAGGAGATCGCGCAGCTCGCGGGCATCAGCGTCGACTACTACACACGGCTGGAGCAGGGCCGCGCGAAGAACGTCTCGGACGCGATCCTCGACGCGCTGGGCCGCGCGTTGCGGCTGCGGCCGGACGAGGAGTCCTACCTGCGCAACCTCGCCGCGCCGAAGCGCCGCGACCGGCTCGGGGCCCAGCGCGTCCGGCCCGAGCTGCAGCTCATGCTGGACGCCGTCCAGGCGCCCGCGTTCATCTTCGGCCGCTACCTGGACGTACTGGCGTGGAACGCGCTCGGCGGCGCGGTCGCGTTCGACTTCGGCAACCTCGACGAGCGCAGCATGCCGAAGCTGTTCTTCCTGGACGAGCGCGCGAAACAGCTGCACCCCGAGTACGACGCGGTGTGCCGTGAGCTGGTCGCGAACCTGCGCGCCGAGAGCGGCCGGCACCCCGGCGACCCGGGGTTCGCCCAGCTGATCGGCGAGCTTTCGCTGGCCAGCGCGCGGTTCCGCACGCTGTGGGCGGAGCACCACGTGCAGGAGAAGGCCCAGGGCTGGAAGCTCATGCGGAACCCGGTCGTCGGCGAGCTGCGGCTGCGCTACGAGACGCTGCGCCTGCCCGACGACCCGGACCAGGGCATGGTGATCTACCACGCCGAACCCGGCTCGGAGTCCGCCCGCGCGCTCGGCCTGCTGGCCAGCTGGATCGCCGAGGCCCCCCGCGCTGACCGGCCGGTGAACTTCCGTTCGTAGTGGCCTTGACCAGGGCAGACAGCCCGCCGACGAGAAATTGTCGGTGGTGCGGGTCATGATGTCCGGGTGTTGCTGAGCGAGATAGTCCGGGCGTCCGCCGACCTGGCGGCGACGAGGTCCAGGAAGGCGAAGATCGCCCTCCTGGCCACGCTGCTGCGCGCGGCCGAGGTCGCGGAGCTGCCCGTGGTGATCGCGTACCTGACCGGGCAGACGGCGCAGGACCGGCTGGGTGCGGGCTGGCGCACCCTGGCCGGGCTCGGCACGTCGCCGGCCGGCGAGCCCACGATCACGGTCACCGAGGTCGACGCGGCGTTGACCGAGGCCGCGGGCGTGGCGGCGGGCACCGGTTCGTCGACGCGGCGGCAGGAGGTGCTGCGGGCGCTGTTCGTCCGGCTCACGAAGGGTGAGCAGGAGTTCCTGTTCCGGCTGGTCACCGGCGAGCTGCGGCAGGGCGCGCTCGAAGGCGTGATGGTCGACGCGGTCGCGGCAGCGGCCGACGTCCCGGCCGTGGACGTCCGGCGGGCGTTCATGCTGTCCGGCAAGCTGCCGACCACCGGCGTCGCGGCCCTGACCGGCGGGCAGGCGGCGCTGGCGGAGTTCCGGCTGACGCTGGGCACGCCGGTCCGGCCGATGCTGGCGTCCCCGGCGGAGTCGCTGGAAGAGGCCGTCACCGAGCACGCCGAAGCGATCGTCGAGTACAAAATGGACGGTGCGCGGATCCAGGTGCACCGCCAGGGTGACGAAGTGCACGTCTGGACGCGGACGCTGCGCGAGATCACCGGCAGCGTCCAGGAACTGGTCGAGCTGGTGCGGGCGCTGCCGTGCGAGTCGGTGGTGCTCGACGGCGAAACGCTGGCCCTGACCGACGCCGGGCGGCCGCGGCCGTTCCAGGACACGATGAGCCGGTTCGGCAGCACCCGCGAGGAGCAGGTGAAGGCACTGCTGCTGCGGCCGTACTTCTTCGACTGCCTGCACCTCGACGGCGTCGACCTCCTGGACGCGCCGCTGTCCGAGCGCAACGCGGCGCTGCGCAAGGTCGCCGGGGCACACGTGATCCCCGGCGAGGTGGGCGTTGCGCGTGCCGCCGAGGTGCTGGAGGCGGCGATGGACGCCGGGCACGAGGGCGTGATGGTCAAGGACCTGGCGGCGCCGTACGCGGCCGGGCGGCGCGGGCGGGCGTGGCTCAAGGTCAAGCCGGTGCACACGATCGACCTCGTGGTGCTCGCGGCGGAGTGGGGTCACGGCCGGCGCACGGGCAAGCTGTCGAACCTGCACCTGGGCGCCCGCGACCCGGACGGCGGCCCGCCGATCATGGTCGGCAAGACGTTCAAGGGCATGACCGACGAACTGCTCGCCTGGCAGACGACGACGTTCCAGGAGATCGAAACCCACCGCGACGACTGGACGGTGTACGTCCGCCCGGAGATCGTGGTGGAGATCGAGCTGGACAGCGCCCAGGTCAGCACGCGCTACCCGGGCGGCCTCGCGCTGCGCTTCGCCCGGGTGGTCCGCTACCGCCCGGACAAGGAAGCCGGCGACGCGGACACGATCGACGCAGTCCGCGGCCTGTTGCAGGGCGACCGCTCGGAAGGAGGCGGGCAACGAAAGTCTTGATAACGACATCTCGCGCGTCGGTGGTGCTTTCCTCCTAAAAGGAAAGACGAAAGTCGATGTTGCCTTCTCCCCTTCCTGACCAGAGTGGCTGACGGAGTTCCTTCAGCCAGGGGAGAAAAGCATGAGACTGCGCGCTGCCGCCGGTTTGCTCGCGAGCACGACCCTGCTCGTGACCGCGTTCGCCGCACCCGCCGGTGCGACGCCCGTGCCGAGCACGCCGGACGCCGGGCACCAGCCGTCGAAGCACCACTTCTCGGCGGCCGCGCAGTCGTTCGTCGGCGCGGACACCGTGCAGAAGCGCGTCGCGAAGCTGGAAGCCGCGATGTCGACGCTGCCGAAGGAGAGCACCGCCTACAACGCGACGAAGCTCTGGAACCAGGGCATCACCGGCGCGGGCAGCACCGTCACGACGCTGGTGTCGTTCGGTGACGACCAGGTCAAGCAGGTGCTCGACACCTACTCGAGGAACCACGGCCTGCCGCCGGCGAACGTCGAGATCCTGCAGCCGTCCGGCCCGGTGCCGGCGTGCACCGACCCCGGCGTCGACACCGCGACCTGCCAGGGCTGGGGCGGCGAGACCGACCTCGACGTCACGATGATGCACGCACTGGCGCCGAACGCGAAGATCATCGTCGCGGCCACCCCGGTCGCCGAGACGCAGGGCTTCACCGGCCTGCCCGAGATGATGCACGCGGTCGACTACCTGACCGAGCACAAGCTGACCGACGTCATCTCGATGAGCTTCGGCACGACCGAGGAGAACTTCCCGTCGTTCGACTCGATCAAGACGCTCGACCCGGCGCTGGAGCGCGCGAGCAAGGCCGGCATCACGATGGTCGCCTCCTCCGGTGACGACGGCCCGACCGGTGGCTACCTCTACGGCCCGGGCAACTACCCGTACCGCGTCGCGAGCTGGCCGGCGTCCGACCCGCGCGTCACGACGCTCGGCGGCACCCAGCTGCACCTCGACACGACCGGCGCGCGCACCAAGCCGGACGACGTCGTGAACGTCGCCGACAACGGCTTCTCCGAAGGTGCCGGCCTCTCCAAGACGTACGCGCGGCCGAACTGGCAGGACGGCGTCAAGAAGATCACCGGCAGCAAGATGCGCTCGTTCCCGGACATCAGCATGGAAGGCGTGTTCGGCACGTCGCAGTCCGCGCCGCTGTTCGCCGGCGTGCTCGCACTGGCCGTGCAGGCCAAGGGCGGCAAGCTCGGCCAGATCAACCCGGCGCTGTACACGAAGCTGGGCCCGGCCGGCACCAAGGCGGGCATCATCGACGTGACCGAAGGCGACAACAGCCAGGACGGCGTCACCGGCTTCACCGCGGCGAAGGGCTTCGACATCGCCAGCGGCTGGGGCACGGTCGACGCGTCGGTCTTCGTTCCCGCGCTGGTCAAGGCGCTGAAGTAAGCCACCGGGCGCGCCCCGGACGCACACCGCCCGGGGCGCGCTCGGGTTCAACCACGGCAGCCAAGCACGACACGATCGAGTGGTCCACAAAGGATCCACCGGCGGTTACCAGCCGGTATCCTCCGAGGATGTACGGCTCGAAGCTCACGCGCGTCTCGTTCGCGGTCATCGCCGTGGTCGCGCTGACCGGCCTGGTCAGCCAGGTGATCGCCACCGCGGGCGACACCACCGGGCAGTACCGCACCGCGGGCGCGCGGATCGCGAACATGTTCTGCTTCTTCACGATCGACTCGAACCTGCTGGTCGCCGTGACCTCGCTGCTGGTCGCGCTGGGCGCCGCACGCGTCACCGGGCCGTTCCGCGTGTTCTGGCTCGACGCGCTCGCCGGCATCATCGTGACCGGCGTCGTCTACCAGGTAGCCCTCTCCGGCCTGTACGAGCTGAACGGGCTCTCGCTGTTCGCCGACACCATGCTGCACAAGGTGACGCCGATCCTGTTCGTGCTCGGCTGGCTCCTCGCCGGCCCGCGCGGCGCGCTGACCTGGCCCACCGTGTGGTGGTCGCTGATCTACCCGGCCGCGTGGCTCGCGTTCACGCTGGTGCGCGGCGCGTTCACCGGCTTCTACCCGTACCCGTTCGTCGACGCGGGCGCGCTCGGCTACGGCCGGGTGACGCTCAACTGCGTCGTCATCGGGGTCCTCTTCACCGCGCTGGCGGCGGGGTTGTTCCTGGCCGACCGGGCGTTCCACCGCCGTGCGCTCCGCCGGACCGCGACCGCCGAGCCGCAGCCCGAAGTCGTCTGAACCCAGTCCCAGCCGGCTAGCCGCGGACGCGGCGGAACGCGTTGAGCCCGTCGGTGAACCCGGCCTGCACGAGCGTCAGCGCCGCACCCCGCCGGTCGACCGGCCGCCCGGACGCGATCCGGTGCATCTGCCGGGTGTGCCACTGGATCTCCAGCAGGCTGTCGGCCAGCCGGATGCCGGTCTTCGGGCAGCGCCGCCGCGCCTCGACGTCCTCGCCGGCCAGCAACCGGGCAGGCAGCCCGGGGTCGACGACGAGCGGCCGGCCGAGGCCGACGACGTCGACTTCGCCGGAGCCGAGCGCGTCGGCCATCCCGCCGGGCGTGGTGAAACCGCCGGTGACCATCAGCGCGACGTCGGAAACGTTGCGCGCCTTCGCCGCGTAGTCCAGGAAGTACGCTTCGCGCGCTTGAGTGCTCGCCCGGCCCGAGCCCATCATCACGGCTTTCTCATACGTGCCGCCGGAGACTTCCAGCAGGTCCAGCCCGGCTTCGCCGAGCGCGTGGACGACCTCGAGCGACTCGTCCTCGGTGAAGCCGCCGCGCTGGAAGTCGGCGCTGTTGAGCTTGACCGACACCGGGACGTCATCGCCGACGGCCTCCCGCACGCGCCGCACGACCTCGAGCAGGAACCGCCGCCGACCGGCGGCGTCACCGCCCCAGGCGTCGGTCCGCCGGTTGGTCAGCGGCGAGAGGAACTGGGAGACGAGGTAGCCGTGCGCGCCGTGGATCTGCACGCCCGCGAAGCCCGCGTCGACGAACGTGCGGGCCGCGACGCCGAAGCGTTCGATGATCGCTTCGATCTCTTCGCCGGACAGGGCGCGCGGAGCGGCGAAGGCGGTACGCACGCCTCGATCGCCGAAGGGCACCGCGGACGGCGCGACAGGACGGGACGACAGGTAGCGCGGGCTCTGCCGTCCCGGGTGGTTCAGCTGCACCCAGAGCTGCGTGCCGGTGCCCTCGACCGACCGCGCCCACGGCCGGTAGACGCCGGGGTCGGGGCTCAGCGCGACGTTGCGCGGCTCGCCCAGCGCGCTCGGATCGACCATGACGTTGCCGGTGATCAGCGCGCCGGCGCCGCCGCGGGCCCAGGTCCGGTACAGCTCGGCCAGCTCGCGCGTCGGGGCGTTGCGCCGGTCGCCGAGCTGCTCGCTGAGCGCCGACTTGACCAGCCGGTTGGGCAGCACGGCGCCGCAGCGCAGCTTGAGCGGCTCGGCCAGCAGGTCGTGGGTCATCGCGTGCTCCCCTCGTAGCGCACTTACCGGCGGTAACCTTACCCGAAAGTAGATACCGCCGGTATGCCAATGGCGCGGCGACGGCCCACTAGGGTCTGCCGCATGACCGCGATCGTGCAGAACCTGGTGACCTCCGGCGTCTTCGAGCTCGACGGAGGCAGCTGGGACGTCGACAACAACGTGTGGATCGTGGGCGACGACGCGGAGGTGATCGTGATCGACGCCGCGCACGACGCGAAGGCGATCGAGAACGTCGTCGGCGACCGGAAACTGGTCGCGATCGTCTGCACGCACGCGCACAACGACCACGTCAACGCCGCCCCGGCGCTCGCCGAAGCCACCGGCGCACCGATCCTGCTGCACCCGGCGGACCGGGTCGTCTGGGACCTCACGCACCCGGACCGCGCGCCGGACGGCGAGCTCGCGGACGGCCAGACGGTCACCATCGCGGGCACGGACCTGCGCGTCATCCACACGCCGGGCCACGCGCCGGGCGCGGTCTGCCTCTACGCCGAAGACCTGGGCGTCCTGTTCACCGGCGACACCCTGTTCCACGGCGGCCCCGGCGCCACCGGACGGTCCTATTCGGACTACCCGACCATCGTGAAGTCCATCCGCGAGAAGCTGTTCACCCTCCCGGACGCCACCAAGGTCCACACGGGCCACGGCGAGGGCACCGAGCTCGGTGCCGAGAAGTCCGCCTCGAGCGGCTGGGACCAGCACTGAGAAGCGGCGGCACTTTCACGTGAAAGTGCCGTCTCAGGAAGTGTGTTTCCGGGCGACGAGGGCGAACTCCTCGATCGCCCGGGCGAACTCACTAGCTGCTGTCCGCACCGGCTCGGGTGGGCTCATCGGTATTAGAGTTCCGCCTGCGTCAAGTTCGAATCGAGTGTGGTATAGCTCCTCAGCCTTCCCTCGAAGAGCCTTGGCTTGCTCTACCAGCTCGTCGGGCCCGCTCATCACCAGTAGCCCGAAGAATGTGCGCATCTCCGAACGAGCAGCGGAGTAAGCATCCTCGAAGTCGATCTCACGCTGGGCATCAGCTTTCCCAGGTTTGCCAAGCGACTTGCGGCGGTGGAGCAAATTGAGGTCGAGGAGATGTTTCCGCGATCGCGTCGCGGCCTCGATCATCCCGGCGCAGCGATCGGCACGGTCCTGACGCTGCTTCGCGCGCCGGGCCGCGTTGAGCTTCAGCGGCTCGAGCAGCGCCCCCAGCGTCACGCCGACCAGCGACGCCACCGCCGCGATGACCGCGGCTCCCAGGGCGGTCAGCACGTCAGCCGCGGCGGGACGGGCTCCACCCGGACCCGCTGCTGCGCCTCTGCCACCAGGTCCCGCGCCCACCGCTGCAGCCCGGCGACGTCGATCCCGTGCGGCGGCTCGCGCCGGAACGGCTCGATGGTCGCCGCGCCGCGCTCCAGCAGCGACGCCGCACCGGAGGTGTTGCCGCGCGCCGCGTGCGTCAGGCCGACCGCCAGCTGCGCGAGGCCGCGCCACAGCTCGCGGTCCGGGCCGTCCGACGTCTTCCAGGCGTCCTCGAACACCTCGTGCGCGTGGAACGGCTTGCCGTCGTCGAGCAGGTGCTGGGCCTCCGCAAGCGTTTGCGCCGGGGTCCGGACGACGCCTTCCGGCTGGCGCTCGACGCCGTCGGCGCCGTACGGCAGCGGGCGGCCGAGGCCGTCGCGTGGCCGTGCGTTGCGTGCGCGTCCCTCGGCGTTCCGGTCGCGGCGGCTCATGCCCCGATCCTCCCACGCACCCGGCCGCGTTCGCCGTCTCCCACCGAGCCACGTAGCCTGGGGACTCGTGCGTTTCCTCGACGGCCACCGGCCCGCCCACGACCTGACCTACGACGACGTGTTCCTGTTGCCGAACCGTTCGGACGTGGAGTCCCGCTTCGACGTCGACCTGTCCACCGCGGACGGCACCGGCGCCACCATCCCGATCGTCGTGGCGAACATGACCGCCGTCGCCGGCCGCCGGATGGCCGAGACTGTCGCCCGCCGCGGCGGCCTGGTGGTGCTGCCCCAGGACGTCGACAGCGCGGCCGTCGCCGACATCGTCGGCTGGGTCAAGAGCCGCCACACCGTCTGGGACACGCCCCTGGTGCTGACCGGCGGTGACGCCGTCGCCGACGCCCTCAACCTGGTCCACAAGCGCTCCCACGGCGCCGTCGTGGTCGTGGACGGCGAAGGCCGCCCGACCGGCATCGTCACCGAAGCGGCGTGCGCGAACGTCGACCGCTTCGCGCGGCTCGCCGACGTCGCGCAGCCGCCGACCGCCGTCGTCCCGCTGGACACGCCGCCGCGGCACGTCTTCGAGCTGCTGCACGCCCAGGGTGCCCACCTGGCGCTGGGCCTCGACGCCGACGGCAAGCTCGCGGGCGTGCTGACCGCGGTCGGCGCGCTGCGCGCCGGCATCTACACCCCGGCGGTCGACGACGGCGGCAAGCTGCGCGTCGCGGCCGCCGTCGGGGTCAACGGCGACGTCGCGGCGAAGGCCGCGGCCGTGCTGGAGGCGGGCGTCGACGTGCTCGTCGTCGACACCGCGCACGGCCACCAGGAGAAGATGATCGCCGCGCTGAAGGCCGTCCGGTCGGTGTCGCCGCAGGTCCCGGTGGTCGCCGGGAACGTGGTCACCGCCGAGGGCACGCGCGACCTGATCCAGGCCGGCGCGGACGTCGTCAAGGTCGGCGTCGGGCCGGGCGCGATGTGCACGACCCGGATGATGACCGGCGTCGGCCGCCCGCAGTTCTCCGCCGTCGCCGAATGCGCGGCCGCCGCGCGCGAGCTGGGCAAGCACGTCTGGGCCGACGGCGGCGTCCGCCACCCGCGCGACGTCGCGCTGGCGCTGGCCGCGGGCGCGTCTGCGGCGATGGTCGGCTCGTGGTTCGCCGGCACCTACGAATCCCCCGGTGACCTGCGGTTCGACGAGCAGGGCCGGCCCTACAAGGAGTCGTTCGGCATGGCGTCGAAGCGCGCGGTGGGCGCGCGGACCCGCACGGACGGCTCGTTCGACCGCGCGCGCAAGGCGCTGTTCGAGGAGGGCATCTCGTCGTCGCGGATGTCCCTCGACCCGGCGCGCCCGAGCGTGGAGGACCTGCTGGACTCGATCGGCTCCGGCGTTCGGTCCTCGTGCACCTACGCGGGCGCGCGCACCCTGGAGCAGTTCCACGAGCGGGCCCTGCTGGGCGTCCAGTCGGCGGCCGGCTTCGCGGAGGGCCGTCCGCTCCCCTCGGGCTGGTAAACGCCGTGAGGGGCACCTTCAGGGCTTATTTGTCCCTGAAGGTGCCCCTCACGGCACTTTAAGCTCAGCCGTGGTCCTCCAGCATCTCGGTGACCAGGGCGGCGATCGGCGAGCGCTCCGAGCGCGTCAGCGTGACGTGCGCGAAGAGCGGGTGCCCCTTGAGCTTCTCGATCACCGCCGAGACGCCGTCGTGCCGTCCGACCCGCAGGTTGTCGCGCTGGGCGACGTCGTGGGTGAGCACCACGCGCGACGCCGTGCCGAGGCGGGAGAGCACCGTCAGCAGGACGTTGCGCTCCAGTGACTGCGCCTCGTCGACGATGACGAACGCGTCGTGCAGCGAGCGGCCGCGGATGTGCGTCAGCGGCAGCACCTCGAGCATGCCGCGGTCGAACACCTCGTCCAGGACTTCCTGGCTGACCAGCGCGCCGAGGGTGTCGAACACCGCCTGCGCCCAGGGCTGCATCTTCTCGCTCTCGGACCCGGGCAGGTAGCCGAGGTCCTGGCCGCCGACCGCGTAGACCGGCCGGAACACCACGACCTTGCGGTGCTGCCGGCGTTCCATCACGGCTTCGAGCCCGGCGCACAGCGCGAGCGCCGACTTGCCGGTGCCGGCGCGACCGCCGAGGGAGACGATGCCGACGTCGGCGTCGAGCAGCAGGTCGAGCGCGATGCGCTGCTCGGCGCTGCGGCCGTGCAGGCCGAACGCCTCGCGGTCGCCCCGGATCAGCCGGATGCGCTTGTCGGCCGTGATCCGCCCGAGCCCGCTGGAGCTGCCCGCGAGCAGCCGCAGCCCGGTGTGGCAGGGCAGCTCGGCGAGCTCGTCCAGGCCGTACTCGACCGGGTCGACGGTGCCGCCGCTGAAGAGCGTGTCCAGCACGTCGTGCTCGACGTCGACGTCCGCCATGCCCGTCCAGCCCGACGGCGTGACGTCCTGCGCGCGGTACTCGTCCGCCTCGAGACCCACGGCCCCGGCCTTGACCCGCAGCGGGATGTCCTTGGTCACCAGCGTGACCGCCGGGAACTCCGCCGCCAGGTTGAGCGCGCAGGCGAGGATCCGGTGGTCGTTGGAGTCCGTGCGGAACCCGATCGGGAGCACCGTCGGGTCCGAGTGGTTCAGCTCCACCTGCAGCGTGCCGCCGTGGTCCCCGATGGGGAGCGGCGCGTCGAGCCTGCCGTGCTGCCGGCGCAGGTCGTCGAGCATGCGCAGGGATTCCCGGGCGAACCAGCCCAGCTCCGGGTGGTGGCGCTTCGCCTCCAGTTCACTGATGACGACCAGCGGAAGCACGACTGCGTGTTCGGCGAACCGGGTCACCGCCCACGGGTCCGAAAGAAGGACCGACGTGTCGAGCACGTACATGTGCTGCTGGGTTTGTGGGGAGGTCGAGGCTTTCTCCGGGCCAGGAACGGCACCGGTCGAAGAACGGCCAGAGGCCTTGCGGGGTAAACGCTGCGCAGTCACGACGGCATCTCCCTCGAGGGCGTGTGCACCTCACGCCCGCACTCGCTGGGCCGGGCACCTCCCTGGCTGGACCACTCCGCCTGACGAGCTGTCAGGCGGCGCGGCCACGAGGGCCGGGTGCCGGCCCCCTCGTGCGTCTCGTGGGCGGCTGTGCCGCCCCCTCGATCACCGTCACGACCAGGGCCTCCCGCGAGGACCCGCACGGATCGCGTGCCCTCAACTCGGAAGGTACCTACGAATCGGTGATCGCGCAGGAAGCCAACCCGGTGATTCGCCGGATCGTCACCTCACTGTCGGTCGTCCGACATCAACGCCTGGTGACGGTGGCTCTGAGTAGTCGCCGTCTCTATCGATACCCACCCGCCCGGATGATCTTGGTCAACTCACTGACTCGGCGTATTTACAAGATCGGCTTCGGGGTTCTACCACGTTCGGTTGAGGAATGCATTTTGCGTAGCGAAGAGAGAACCGTACCGAGTGAAAGGCCCTGCATCGGGCTCACACAATGGGCGTACAAGACGTACGAGAAGCCCGATAAGCGAGTAATTTTTTGACTGCGGGACACACCACCGGTCCTCCGGTGCCCCGGATCCCAACAGTTCTACCTAGGAGTGTGCGAAGTGCTGAAGAAGGCTGGTTTCGTGGCCGCCACCGCTGCGGGCCTCATGATGATCGGCAGCACCGCGTTCGCCGCCACGACGGACGACCACGGCTACACCCCGGACCCGTCGTTCGGCGACGCCTACGCCACGTTCATCGAGGGTGGCGGCGCGCTCGGCTACGGTGCGGCGTCCCTGGTCGCCGGCGCCTACGCCGGTGTGCTGACCTCGCCGGCGCTGGTGCTGCACTCGCTGGAGCACCACCACTGAGTCAGGTCGCGCGAAAGGCCCCGGAGTCCGCTCCGGGGCCTTTCGCCGTGTCAGGGGTGTTCAGGAACCGAACCGGCGGTGCCGCCAGGCGTAGTCGCGGATCGCCCGCAGGAAGTCGACCCGGCGGAATGCCGGCCAATAAGCTTCGGTGAACCAGAATTCCGAATGCGCGGACTGCCAGAGCAGGAATCCGGAAAGGCGTTGTTCTCCGGAAGTGCGGATGATGAGATCCGGATCCGGCTGCCCCGAGGTGTAGAGGTGCTCGGAGATGTGGTCGACGTCGAGGATTTTCGCCAGCTCGTGAATGCTGGTGCCTTCGTCGGCGTGGTGGAGCAGCAGCTTGCGCACGGCGTCCGCGATTTCCTGGCGCCCGCCGTAACCGACCGCGACGTTGACCTCCATGCCGGTGCGCCCCTCGGTGCGGGCGGCGGCTTCGCTGAGTCGCTTGGCGACTTCGGCGGGTAGCAGGTCGAGCGCCCCGACGATCCGGAGCCGCCACTGCGTGCCCGGCGCGGCGAGCTCGTCGGTGACGTCGGTGATGATCTTCAGCAGCGGCGTGAGCTCGTCCGGGTCGCGGTTGAGGTTGTCGGTCGAGAGCAGCCACATGGTGACGACCTCGACGTCGGCCTCGTGGCACCAGCTCAGGAAGTCCGCGATCTTCTTCGCGCCGGCCCGATGGCCGTCCGCGACGTCCGCGAAGCCCGCTTCCCGAGCCCACCGGCGGTTGCCGTCGAGCATGATGGCGATGTGCCGGGGATGCCGGCCGCGGGCTTGCTGGATGAGGCGCCTGCCGTAGGCGCTGTACACGACGTCGGACAAGAAGGAGCGAACACTCACGTCGAGGAAGAGTACGCACCCGGTGTGAGGCGCGTGACTTGACCGCTGCCCGGGAACCTACGGTCCCGTAACCTGGTTGAGTGAGTGTGCAGACCGAACCCTCAGAGCCCGTAGTGGACCTGCGCCCCCGTCTCCGGGGCCACATCCACTTCTGGACGTTCTTCGGCGCCCTCGCGGCGACGGCCGCGCTGATCACCCTGGCCGCGTCCACAGTGTCCGCGATCGCCACCCTGGCGGTATCGATCTACGGCCTCACGATCCTGGGCCTGTTCGGCGTGAGCGCGCTGTACCACCGCCGGCTGTGGAGCCCCCGCGCGTACAAGTGGATGAAGCGGGCGGATCACTCGATGATCTTCCTGTTCATCGCGGGCACGTACACCCCGTTCGCCCTGCTGGCGATGCCCAAGCCCACGGGCTACGTGGTCCTCTCGATCGTCTGGGGCGGCGCGGTCCTCGGCGTGGCGCTGAAGATGCTGTGGCCGCACGCACCGCGCTGGCTGGGCGTGCCGATCTACATCGCGCTGGGCTACGTGGCGGTGTTCGTCTTCCCGGAACTGCTGTCCCACGCGGGAGTCGCGGCATTGGTGCTGCTGTGCGTGGGCGGGCTGTTCTACACACTGGGAGCGGCGTTCTACGGCTTCAAGTGGCCGAACCACTGGCCGGACACGTTCGGATACCACGAGTTCTTCCACGCGTGCACCGTGTTGGCGGCGATTTGCCACTACATCGCGATCTGGCTGGCCATGTACGCCTAGCTGGAGTTTTCTTCCTCAGCCCTCGGCGGCCTCTTGCTCCAGTCGGGCGTCCGTAAGCGACAGATCAGTGGACCTGCGTTCCGCCTGGAATTCAGCCGAGATCTCACCCGCCTGCCGCTCCTCGTACCCGGCCCAGTACAGCGCCTCGTGGTGATGACCCCGGTCGACGTCCGCGATCACCCTGTACAGCCGCGCGTTGCCGAGCCGGAACGCCAGCCACACCGACGGGTTCGCGTTGTTCGCTGGCCGGCGATCCATCACGACCTCGTGCGCCTCCCGCAGCGTCTCCGGCTCAGCCTTCCGCACGATCACGCCTCCCCGCGCGGGCTTCCAGCAGCGCCGCCAGTTCCTCGGCGTGGTCGCGGAGCTGGCGCAGGAACGCCACGCATTCCGGCCACGCTTCCTGATCCTGCGGAGGGACCAGCGTCAGCACGAAGGGCGCGCCGGCCAACACCAGAACCGGCGGCGCTGACCGATTCGGGCCGGTCTCCTCCACCGTCACCTCGATACCCGGGCCCACCGCCCAGCGCACTCCCAGTCCGTCCATCACTGCCGTGTCCTGCTTCACTCGCCCAATCCCTTGCCAACTCGGCGAACCCCTCGGCCGCCGACTCCAACGCGGCCACACACCACCACGGCAACCCACGCGCCTGCGCCAGTTCGTGCCACGCCCGCGACACCCGCCTCGCAGCGTCTGCCGTGTTGGTGGCGCTCATAGGCGACAAGACCGCCCGGCCGTGCTCCCATGCAGTCCCGATACGCCCGCTTCCACGCCTCGACCCGCTCGCGGAAGCCCGTGTTTGTCACGCGGCCTTCGGCGTCTCACCGGACCGGGACGCCTTGCTCGCGGCCTTCTTGAACCCGGTCGCGCGGAACACGTAGGACTCGAACTCGCCCTGCCCAGCCACACGCGGTTCCGCCGTGAGCCCGTCCAGCTCGATCGGCCGCATCCCGGGCAGCGCCTCCGAGGTGGTCGGCAGCGGCTGGACGTCGACGAGAAGCGTGATCTCAAAGGAGGCCCGCTTCGCCCGCGTCTCAGCCGGGTCGGTGACCATGACCTTCCACTGCCGCTTCCCGGTCACCTCGTCAACCCGCTGCCGCACCGGACGATTGGCAGCCCGGTCCTCACGCGACTGATACTCGTTGCCCGGCGACACTTCGCCCACCATGACGAGGCCCTGCGTGAACGCGTCGTCGAAGTCGATGCCGAACCGGTGTCCTTTGTCGATAGCCATGCTGAATCCCTTTGCTCGTATGAGTTTCTTGCGCTCAGTCGCGCTCTTCCGACCACTGGTCGCCGACAGGAGAGGAGTAGGTGCGGGTGCGGTTCTGCGTCTCGCACCACTCGCCGAACTCGTTCGCGGCCACGGCGAGGCTCCGCGCGAACCGTGCGGTGTCCATCAAGCCGCCGATCCGAGCCGGTACCTGGATCATGATCGCGGTTTCATCGCCCCCGGCCGCCAGCTGGCGGACTCCAGGGGCAGGCGACACGACGGCAACGCCTCCGACGAGGGGCTGAATCACCACGTGCATGCCCATGTGTGCTCTCCCGATGTCTCGGCTCGAGCGCGTCCGATTGGGCGCGCTGAAACCAGGAGACACCTGGGCAAGGAAGATCACCCGGACAAACTGTCCGGGTCGGCTCTAGCGGTCGGCCGGAACGGCCTTCTCGATCGCGTCCAGCATGGCTGACCAGGGAAGATCCCGGCCAGGAGCAGACCGCGGTTCATGCAACGGCCAGACGTCATCACCGTAGAGCAGGTCCACGCCGACCCTCTTGAGGTTCTCGATGTGCATGGTCCAGAACGGCTGACGCGCGTGGGCTGCATTGACGCGCGGAAACACGATCACCGGCAGGTTCAGCGTCCCGATCGCCTCGTTGACCTGCGTCAACGCCTGGTTGTCGGCGATGCCGAGAGACATCTTCGCCACTATGTTCGCCGAGGCTGGCGCCACCAAGTAGCAGGTCGGAGCCGGGTGCGGGCTCTTCTGCGATGGCGACCGGGACTCGACCCGCACCGGGTAGCCAGTGGCCTGCTCGATCTCGTCAAGCTGCCCGGTCTCGGCCAGCCAGCGGCTGGCGGTGGGAGTCAGGGTGACCGCGACTGTCCAGCCCGCGTCCTGGGCAGGCTTGATCAGGCGCGGAAGCAGGTCTTCAACCCCGCCGGCCCCAGAGGCGACCAGCCCGAGAACACGAGACATGCGGCTACCTCACCGCGCCGCAGCGCTCAGCCAGCGCAAGCAGCGCCGAGGATTTACTGGCCGTGGCCGGGGCACGCCGGTACATGGACCGCACGACCTCCCGGACCATCGTGTTGTGCCGGACAATGGTCGGCGACTTCTGCTCGGCCCGCAGTAGGACCTGAAACGCATCGTCGTCCTTGGCAAGCAGGCTGAGCGCACGGGCGAAGTCGATCAGGTGCGTGACCTGGCGTTCCACCGGCAAGTGTTCGACGTTCACGCGTGGCGCGGTCTCGATCACCTGACTAACGTCGCCGAGGTCCAGGGCGGCCGACAGCCGGTGGAGCTCCACATTGGCCGGCCCGAACCCGGTCTGCCAGTGGTTGGCGTCCACACCCAGCTGGTCAGCGGCGGTTTTCGCGTGCCCAAGGAGGTCGTTCGCTGTGTTCCGGTCCTGGTGTCGCGCCGCCGCGACAGCCGTGCGGAGGTAGAGCATCCCGTACAGGCTCAGCGCGGCCGGATCACCCTCGGCCATCCTGGGCAGCAGCCACTTCGCCGCGACGTCACCCAGCTCAAGCGCGTCATCGAACCGGCCCACTGCCAGCAGCGCATGAGTACCCGACCGGGCAGCCGAAGCCAGAACCAGCGGATCATCGGAGTCGTCCGCAGCCTGCATGGCGCGTTCCGCCGCGATCCAGGCGAGATCAGCTTCGCCAATCTTGCTGAGCGTGGTTGCGGCCAGGTGGTGCACCCGCGCCGAGATAGCCGCACAGGTCCGCTTGTACTCGGCGTCGTCCGACGAGGCCGCTTCCATCGCCTGCGTCGTCTTGATCAGCCCGGGCAGTGCGGTGACGACCCGCCCGAGGTCACCCTTTTGGTAGCTCGACCAAGCACCTTCTACCAGTTGGCGGACCGGTTGCGGGTCGATGTACTCGGGCGACATGGCCGAGGAGAACAGCGTCCGCGACAGCCGGCGGGGAGCCATCAACGCATCCCGTATCGCCGGAACGTCGTCGTGCTTATCCCGCTCTTCCATCAGCACGGGTTCGCCGAGCAGGTCACCAAGGGTTACCCGGAGCGCTCGCGCGAGGTCGGCCAGCACATCCAGGCGGCGAATGTCCCGCTCACCGCGCTCGATCTTGCTCAACCAGTCTTCGGTACGGCCCACCAGGTCAGCAAGAACCGCCTGCGACAGCCCACGCCGCCGCCGGTAGAACGCGATCCGCTCACCGATACTGAGCTGATCACCCGCACCACGCATGGTCCCAGGCTAACAGCGATTCCAAACCTCGGCCCGCAACGACCAACACTGACGCCTAGCGGCCATGAAGCCCGCACAGCTACATGTTTTCATTTTCTTCAATTAGACGGTTCTCGATTCGACTGATACCCAGATCGGTTATCTGCAATTTTGCATCAACTGCGACAATTTGACGATTCTTCGCAGATGTCAGATTCTTTATAGCACGACGTACACCTGAACCATCTTTAGGAACAACCCTTAGGAGGTCCGATTGCGTCATTCCAGACCGCTCATGCATCAAGTGAACAAGAATTTCTTCTTCGGTTGTCAACCTTACAGATTGAACTAGCGACTGACCGCCATAGCTGCGAATTAACGGATGAGGGAAACGCGACAACTCGTCTACCGCATCTACCAGCGCCGCCTGATCCGTCGTGACGAACACCCTTAACAGTTCAGCAAACACCCATCTTGCACCCTCGAGCACGAACCTCGAATCAATCTCATTTGCCGTGTACGTTGGCGAAACGTGCACAGCGCCACGCTGGCTTCGAAGTTTATATATCGATCGAATGATATAAGCAATCTGATTGGCGCTCTTAGCGTCCGGAAACTGAATGTGAAGCGTTTGAGTTTTCGATATACCTCAGACAATCATCAACACCCTTTGCCAGGTTGAATTTTCCCGAGTCTACGCCATATACGATACGCGCAGCGACCTCGGCGAACCTCCCACCATCAAGCTCTGTGTACTGCCACTTTTTTAAAGCAAATGCTTCTTCAAGTTTGCTTGCCTCCTCGAAGAGTTGGCTAGCCAATTTTGGATCAGTACTCCGCCCAAGGAGCCCTTCAAGGCCCGACTTATTACTTGCCATTGATCGGCATCGCCTTCAGGTATTCTTCACCCTTGGCGGTTATTCTTACAAGGTTGTTGATCGTAGATCTATTTATGTAACCCAACTTCTGCAACCCTTTGAAGTTACCATTTACATCATTAGTCACGATTCCATCGCCCAATTTGTCAGTCAACCAAACAATCTCCTTATTTGAGAGTCCTTCCAAGCCAAGCTCTTTGGCCAACCTGGTCGCCCACAAGAGTCTGTCTCGCTTGACTTTAATAGCCCCATACGAAGGAATATCAGGCATAGGAACCCCACAGATATCGACACCTTCGAAGTTTTCAGGCACACTCGTTATGCGAGTCTTCTTGGCGGCAGTCGCCCTCGGCTTCACTGCACCACCTGTCCGCCTAGCGCGCAGAGCCGCGAATCCTGACTCAAGAATATTTTCCACTCGCTTCGTCAGGAAGTACTCACCCGACTTGCCGGCTTCAGCAACCCACCCCGACGCAATTGCGCCACTTAGGTCGCGATTAATTTTCGCTGGCACACGCTCTCGAGCACTCTGGAAAAGGGGGCCGATCTCGTCAATCTCAAAAGTGTCGCCATCCCGGGAGTTCAGAAGATTTGCAGCAAGAGCAACGATCTTCTCCCCATTTGTTTTAGCGCCGGCAACGTCGATCGCTTCCCTGGGAGTCAAGGACTCGTTTCGCGACGGCCTGCCACCCGATGATGCGACACCTTTCCCCTGCTCACCATTATTATCAAGCGAGACATCCGGATTCCCGCCCGAATGAAGAGCATCAATAAAGGCGACTATCTTTGTGGCCTCCCCTAAGGAAATATCCTCCTCGAAGGAGATGCGGCCGCTTAACTTCAAGTGCACCGACTGATCGGCCATGTAGTACCCCAATCGTTACAACTGACTCCGACGCCCGTTTTGCATCAACTACTGCCGAACTTGGCTCTATGGGATCAAGGGCGCGCCGCCGGTGGCGGCGCGCCTGTCGCCTATGTAGCCCCTCGCTTTGGCGGCCGCATCCGCTTCCGACACGGCGGGCTGCCGCTCCGCTTCGCCCGCCGGCCGGGCGGTGCGGCCGCCAGCGGGTCACCTGGCGCAGCGCCGCACGGCGGCGGCACACGGGTCCCCTGACCCATCCCGGCCTCCTCGACGAGCTACGAGCGGTGGTGCCATTCGGGTCGCTCGTGAGTCGATCTCTGTTACGCAGGGTCGTGAGAGACCTCCATCCCGAAGCCTGATCGTGACAACGGCCGGTAGCACCGCGTCAAGACGATGAAGCGTGTCTTGACCCGGCACCACCGGCCGCGTGGAGGCTTCGTATCGGGATGCAGGGCAGAGTGTGGCTGGGGTCCGCCAGGCCGTCTCCAGGCCGTCAGAGGTCAGGAAGAGGCAAGCACCCGCGAGAACTGATGACAGACAAAACCGCAGCTCAGCGAACCTAAGAGGCAGGAGCGCCAAGGTCGAGCAGAACCCCGAAGCAGATCATCGCCATCTGGTTGGCCATGTACGCCTAACTGACCAACGCCACAGGTAACTTGGGTGGCATGGGGGAATCGCTGTACCAGGACCTGGTCGACTCAGGTGGTCTCGAGGCCCTGCTCCGAGCCGCGTGTCCCGACTGCGATATCGATATGAGGGACGCTCCGGGCGCCTTCGGCGGCTTCGTAGCCACGGTAAGCAGGCGCGACCGCGTCGTGACCGTCATGCCATTCAAGGGCAAGCGTCTGTTCCGCGTGCGGCACATGCTGCACGAGACCTACCTGAGCTGGCTGTCCACGACCCAACTGGCGGAGGTCACCGGAGCTGCTGCGACCTGGCTCGGCGGCGCCACCGCACGGGAACTGGCCGCCGCGTGGCCGTTCGCCGACTTCGTCGACATCGCGGACGCGTACGACAGCGGTGACCGGATCGAACTCATGTGGCAGCGGTACCGCGCGCACGAGAAGTTCGACCTGGACGAGTTCGTCGAGGCTGCGATGCGGGAGCCGCGGCTGCGACGGATGTTCCCGTTCACGTCGATGTACTGGATGTCGTTCCGACCGACCGCGGACGAGTATCGGGTGCCCGGCCCATGGGTGCGGTCGGCCGGTGACAGACGGTTCATCGTCGTCGAGGATCGACGTGTGGATCCCGGCATCACCCACGACGCCACGGAGGCGGTCCGGATGTGCCTGACCGTGATGGACCGCCTCGGCGTGCCGTCGCCAGAGGAGCTCCGCATCCAGGAGTACCCGTCTCGGTGAGGTTCCGTCGGCCGGTCGAGTAGAACCCGGAGCAGATCATCTCGTTCCGGCCGGCAGCGCCGGGCACGCGGACATCCTGCGCGAGTCGCTCGATGGGCAGACCGTCTCCTGACGCACGCGCGAGGAGGGGACTCGCGAGAGTCCCCTCCTCGGGTCAGCTCCACATTCCGGGCTCGTAGTCGCCCGCCGGGTTGCGGGCGATCACGTTCAGCCTGTTCCAGGCGTTGATCGTCGCCACCAGGACTATCAGCGCGCCGATCTGCTCGTCGTCGTAGTGCTTGCGGACGTCGGCCCACGTGTTGTCGCTGACGCCGTGGTGGGTGTCCGCCAGGCGGGTGCCCTCCTCCGCCAGGGCCAGCGCCGCGCGCTCTGCCTCGGTGAAGACCGTTGCCTCGCGCCACGCTGCCACCAGGTTCAGGCGCAACGCCGTCTCGCCTTGGTGCGCCGCGTCCTTCGTGTGCATGTCCAGGCAGACGCCGCAGCCGTTGATCTGGCTGGCCCGGATCTTCACCAGCTCCTGCGTCGCCTTCGGGAGCGTCGACTCCTCGACCGGGCGGGACGCCGCGATCAGGCGCTTGACGAACTTGCCGGCGACCTCGTTCTCGAACATGTTGATGCGCGCTTCCATGGTTTCCCTTTCGCCGTGCGGTTTCAGCACCTTGACGAAGCGGCGCGCGCGGTTGTGACAGTGGTGCCGGTCACACGACCTGCCTCGCCGCCTCTCGCGCGGCCGCCGCGAGCTTGACCAGGAAGCGCGCGAACTCCGACTCCTCCGCGCGGTTGCGCGGCGGCGCGAGCGTCACCGTCACCTCGCCGAGCTTCAGCACCACCGCCGGCAACGGGTGGTCCCAGCCGACGAACTGCATCACGGCGTCCGCGTCGGCCGGGACGCGCCACATCACTTCGCACTCGTCCATGCCCTGTCTTTCCCAGCCGCCCGGGGTTACACACCTTCGCACCAACCCCGAACCCGCGGATCGCGTCCCTGGCCACGGCCCTGACCTGCGGCGATACCTCGGACTTAGCCTGCGGGCGGTGCTTCAAACCCGCACCTTCGGGGGTCACCCACAGGGACACCACGACGGTTGCCGTGATCAAGGCCACGGCCGACCGTTGCCCCGGACACACTCAACGCGTGGAAGGAGCAGCACAGCGATGGCCAAGACCATGCAGCCCCAGGAGCTCATCGACAGTGCCGTCGTCGACCCGAACGGCCACAAGCTCGGGAAGGTCGGCAACGTCTACCTCGCCGACGCGACGCACCAGCCGGAGTGGATCACGGTGAAGACCGGCCTCTTCGGGACCAAGGAGAGCTTCGTCCCGCTTTCCGGTGCGCACACCGACCATGACGGCGTGCACGTCCAGGTCGACAAGGACAGCGTCTCCGACGCGCCCCGCATCGACGCCGACGGCCACCTCTCGCCGGAGGAGAGCGCGCAGCTCTACAAGCACTACGGCCTGCCGGTGCCGCGGATGTCGCCCGACGGGCGGATGGACGACCGCGCGGCCCAGGGCAAGGGTACGGGCCGCGAGAAGTCCAGAATGGACAGTGCGGGGACCCGCCAGGCCGCCATGGGCGACGCCGGCCGCCGACGGTCCGAAATGGACGGCCGGTCCGGGATGGACGGCCGGGACAAGGCCGGCCGCGACAAGCTGGGCCGCGACGACGACCGGACCATGACGCGCTCCGAGGAGCGGCTGAACGTCGGGACCGAGCAGGTCGAGACCGGGCGCGTGCGGCTGCGCAAGTACGTCGTCACCGAAGAGCAGCAGATCACCGTGCCGGTGAGCCACGAAGAGGTGCGCATCGAGCGCGAACCGATCAAGGACGGCCGCGGCGGGCGGGCCGAGATCGGCGAAGACGAGCAGGACATCATCCTGCACGCCGAAAAGCCGGTCGTGAACAAGGAAACCGTCGCCGTCGAGCGGGCGCGCCTCAAGACCGAGACGGTCACCGAAGACCAGACGGTGTCCGGCAAGGTCCGCAAGGAGCAGTTCGAGGTCACCGACGACAACGGCAAGCACCGCAAGTCGTAACCCTGAGCGGGCGGCCGGCTCCCCGAAGCCGGCCGCCCGGGGTCACGCCGGGAACCGGGGCGGACGCGCATCGCGCGCCGCCTCCTTTTCGTCGGTACCGCAGCAGGTCAGGACGTCAGCATCGGCGCGCGGAGGAACTGCTCCGGGATCCCGAACGCGTCCACCAGCGTCCGCGCGTGGGGCCGCAGCTCCGCGCACAGGCTGTTCACCGCCGCCGTCACGGCCTTTCCGCGAGACGCCGAAAGGCGGCCGTGGCCCAGGAACCAGGCCAGATCCTCTTCGATCGCCGACAGTGCGTACAGGTCGCAGACGCGCTCCAGCACCGAGCGGGCCTCCGGGTCCTCGCAGCGCTCGACGGCCCTGGCGAACGCCGTAAGGATCAGGCGCTCGACGTGCACCCGGCCGGCCCGCAGCACGTGGTCCTGGGCCGCGTTGAACACGCCGAACGGGTCGTCGCCCGCCTTGCGCAAGCGCTTCACCAAGCCTTCGACGACGTGCTCCTCGCGGTCCTCGAACAGCCCGAGCTGCCAGTCGCGGCGGAAGAACACGTCCGAATCGGACGCCTCGGTGAGCCGCTCGTACGCCTTGCGGGCGGACGTGCGCTCCAGGACCGTGCTGACCACCTGCTCGGCGAAGAAGCGCGCCGTCGCCAGCGGGCTCAGGTCCTCGAAGTCCTGCTTGAAGCTGGTCAGCAGGCCCTTCGCGACCAGCTGCAGCAGCACCGTGTTGTCGCCCTCGAACGTCGTGAAGACGTCCGTGTCGGCCTTCAGCCCGGCCAGCAGGTTCTCCGAGAGGTAACCCGAGCCGCCGCACGCCTCGCGCGCGGTCTGGATCGTCGCCGTAGCGTGCCAGGTGTTCATGGCCTTCAGCCCCGCGGCTCGGGACTCCAGCTCACGCTGTTCTTCCTCCGGCGCCGACGAGTCGATGTCGTGCAGCTTCGAGACCAGCTCCTCCTGGGCGAAGTGCAGCGCGTACGTCTTCGCCAGCGCGGGCAGCAGTTTCCGCTGGTGCGCCAGGTAGTCGAGGATGACGACCTCGTCGCCGTCCGGTTTCGTGAACTGGTGGCGGACCTCGCCGTAGCGGACGGCCAGCGCCAGCGCGCGTTTCGTCGCGCTGCCCGCGCTGCCGCCGACGCTCACCCGGCCGCGGATCAGCGCGCCCAGCATCGTGAAGAAGCGGCGGCTGTCACTCTCGATCGGGCTCGAGTAGGCGCCGTTGCCGTCGACGTCGCCGAAGCGGTTCAGCAGGGCCTCACGCGGGATGCGGACGTTGTCGAAGCTCAGCCGTCCGTTGTCGACGCCGTTCAGGCCCGCCTTCGGGCCGCAGTCCTCGATGGACACTCCGGGCGCGGGATTGCCGTCCTCGTCCCGGATCGGCACCAGGAACGCGTGCACGCCGCGGGATTCGCCGCCGGTGACCAGCTGCGCGAACACCACCGCCATCCGGCCGTCGCGGGCCGCGTTGCCGATGTACTCCTTCTTGGCCATGGTGTCCGGCGTGTTCATCACGAACCCACCGTCCACAAAGGTCGCCGTGGTCCGCAGGTGCTGGACGTCGGAACCGTGGCCGTGCTCGGTCATCGCGAAGCAGCCGAGCAGGTCGAGGGTCATGGTGTCGCGCAGGTACTTCGCGTGGTGCCGCTCGGTGCCCAGCAGCTGGACGGCGCCGCCGAACAGTCCCCATTGGACGCCGGCCTTCACCATCAGCGACAGGTCGCCGAAGCCGAGCATCTCGAACGACGTCACCGAGCCGCCGACGTCGCCGCCCCCGCCGTAGGCCGGGTCGAAGCCCAGCCCGGGCCGGTCGGTCGCGGCGAGCGCGCGCAGCTGGTCGAGCACCTGGGCGCGGTGGGCCTCGATGTCGAGGTCGATCGGGTCACGGAACTCCGAGCCGCTCATCTCGGCGCGCACGCCGCGGCGCAGCTCGGCCCAGCGGCCGTCGAGGACGGCGGTCAGCGCGTCCGGATCCACCTTCGCGGGCACATTGGGCACGTCCACGGCTTCCTCCGAAAAGTACTTGCTACTCGTTAGTAGTCAGCGTGCCCCAGCCGCGCGGATCCCGCAGGTTCAGATCACCCTTGCGTGGTCCACGGAACACCTGTAATCATCGGATCATGTCGATTCGAAAGGGCGTGCGCGCCCTGGTGCGTTGAGCACCCCGCGGCGGGAACCCCGCCGCATCCCCGTCCCGGGCGACGATTCCCGGGTCCCCGAAATCCGCGATGAGTGGCTGCGCCACGCGCTGAGCACCGAACCCGCCGCGCGCGGGACCGCGGAAGCCGTCATCAGCGAGCTGTACGCGCTGGCCGGGCACTCGCCACCCGAGTTCGTCTGGGTGAGTTCGCCCGCGGCCGCCGTCGCGCTGATCCCACCCGCGCAAGCGCTTTCGCTCGGCGGTGACCTGCCGGTCGAAGCGCGGACAGCGACGCTGGTGACGTCCTTGCGCGAGCGGCTCGACCAGTACATCGGGGCCGCGCGAGACCGGTACCGGCGGCCTGATCCGCCACGCGACGGCGCGTCCGTGCGGGAACTCCTCAACAACGGTGTCGCCCCTGCGCTGCGCCGGACGATCCGGGACGCCGTCGCCGGAGCGCTGCGCGGCGAGCTCGCGACGCCGTCCGGGCTGCACTGGTACGGCCAGCAGGACGCCTCTGGGTCGCGCACTACGACCTCCACCAGCGCGTCGACGGCGTGCGATTCGCCGCCGACGACGTCACGCAGCTGGAGCTGTGGGCCGCGCTCGCCCGGTCCTGCGGCTGGTGGTGGCCCCGCGAAAACGTTTGCGTCATCGCCGAACGGCCGCTCGTCGTGCGCACCGAGCGGCTGCCGTCGGACTACGGCGAAGCCCGGCTGCACAACGGAAGCGGGCCGGCGATGGCGTTCCCCGACGGCTGGACCGTGCACGCGTGGCACGGGACGCGGGTGCCGCCGTGGGTGATCGACGCGCCCACCGCGGACCGGATCACCGGCGAGCGCAACGTCGAAGTGCGCCGCTGCGCGATCGAGCACGTGGGCTGGACGGCGTTCATCGAAGACGCCGGCCTGCAGCTCCTCGCCCGCGCCGACGATCCCGGTAACCCCGGCTCGGAACTGTTGCTCTACGACTCGTGGCCGGAGCCGTGGCGGGCCCCGGCGCGCTTGCTGCTGGCGGTGAACGGCTCCGTCGAGCGCGACGGCACCCGCCGTCGTTACGGACTGCGCGTCCCCGCCGGATTCGACCATCCTCTCGACGCCGCCGGCTGGACGTACGGGCTCAGCGGAGCCCAGTACGCGCAGCTGAGCCGTCGGACCTGAACCCCCATAGGTGATCCCATGTATCTCGCGGAACTGCTCGACCACACCGGACTCGACGTCCTCGGCCACCTCGACCGGCAGGTCGCCGTGCCGGTCATCGACGGCCTGCAAGCCCAAGGCGACCTGATCGTCGTCCCGCAGGAGATGACCGGCGTCGACGCCCGGGGCTGGCGCCCGCTGCCCGACGAGGGCGTGGAACTCGTGCGCGGCGAAGACGGCAACAACCCGCACACCCTCGTCGCCGACCACGGCTCGTGCCGGCTGACGACCTGGGTGAGCGACCCCGAGCACCTCGCGATCGCGGTGGTGCGCAACGCCCTGCCGGTGTACCTCGTGCACCCGGAGCACGGGGCGACCGGCATCGCTCCGGGCCGCTGGGTCGTGCGCCGGCAGCGCGAGGCGGGCTTCGGGTTCCGGAAGGCGATCCTGGTCGCCGACTGACGGTGAGTGGCGGGTGCCGCCGAGGGGGCAGCACCCGCCACTCGCCGCCGGGGTTGGCGTGTCGCCGTGTGGCGACACGCCAACCGCCTGTCAGGCCAGGTCGGGACCCTTCGAACGCAGGTCGTCGACCTTGGTCATGGCTTCTCGCAGCTCGCCGAGCCAGCTGTCGGCGTGCTCGCCGACCAGGCGCACGGCCCAGGCCAGCGCCTCCGACCGCGAGCGCGCGACGCCGGCGTCGACGAGCGTGTCGAGCACCAGGCGTTCCGGCTGGCGGAGCCGGGTCATCACCGGCGCCGAGTGGGTGGTGAACAGCGCGGTCGTGCCGCCGAGCTTGGCGCCCCAGGCGACTTTCCGCTGGTAGCGGTGCTCGGCCTGGCGCGCGATCTCGATGCGCGCGTCGCGCGTCTCCTCGCGGAACCGGCTGATCCGGCCGTCCTCGGCCGCGGCGCGGGCCGCGTCGTCGGCGTGCTCTTCGGTCAACGCCGGCAGCTCGCCGACCAAGATGATCTCTTCCCGGTCGACCGTGACTTCCGGCGCACCGGTGAACCAGCCCTCGGGCAGGCGCCCGCCGAACCAGGCCGCCGCGTCGTCCGCCGACGGCACCTCGGCCTGCTGCCAGCCGCGGCCGCCGCCTTTCCAGCCTCGTCCCATGTCGCACCTCCGATTACATGATTACAACGCAACCGACGCTACGCTGAAAACACGCGAACATGGACGTCGTTCACCCACGGCGAAACGCATCTTTCCCTATGAAAGTGCGGGTTTTCGTGACAAGGTGTCGCATCCTTGCGGGGGGTCAGAGCTGGGCGGTGAGGGCTTCCGGGGTGGTGACCGGGCGGTCGCAGACGTAGCCGCGGCAGACGTACGCGGCCGGGGCGCCCTCGACCAGGGGGCGGTCGGCCAGCAGCGGGACGCCGGGGGCGTCTGGGGGACCCGCCAGCACGATGCCGCCGCCGTGGACGCCGCGGGCTGCGGCGAGGCGCAACGCCGGGTCCGCGCCGACCACCGCGACCTGCACCGGACCGGCCTGCATCGCCTCCGCGACCGACAGCCAGTGCCCGGCGAACCGCGGCGCCCGGCCGGCGAGCACCCCGACCCGGCGCACCGCCTGCTCCGCGGCCTCGCGATAACGCGACGCGCTTTCGTGGCCCGCGAGCGCGGACGCCGTCAGCAGCGCGCCGGCCAGCGCCGACGCTCCGGCCGGGCTCGCGTTGTCACCCGGGTCGGCCGGGCGCTGGACCAGCGTCTCGGCGTCGTCGGCGGTGTCGAAGTACGCGCCCGGGACGTCCGGGGACGCGAAGTGCGTCAGGGCCAGGTCGAGCAGCCGGGTCGCCTCGGTGAGCCACTTCGCCTCGCCCGTGGCCTGGTGCAGCGCCAGAAAACCGTCGGCGACGCAGGCGTAGTCCTCCAGCACGCCCGCCGACTCGCCGACGACGCCGTCGCGCGAGCTGCGGCGCAGGCGGCCGTCGACGACGTGGACGCGCAGCAGCAGCTCGGCCGCGTCGACCGCCCACTGGATCCACTGTGGACGATCGAGCGCGACGCCCGCCTCGGCCAGCGCCGTGATCGCCAGGCCGTTCCAGGACGCGATCACCTTGTCGTCCCGGCCCGGCTGCGGCCGCTTCGCGCGCTCGTCGAGGAGCGTGAACCGGATGTCCTCGAACGGCGTGTCCGCGAGCAGGCGCAACGTCGACGCGCCGTCCTCGAAGGTCCCCTCGGGCGTGACGCCGAACAGGTCGGCCGCCACCTTGCCGTCCTCGTCGCCGAGCACCTCGCGCAGCTGCGCCGGCGTCCAGACGTACGTCAGGCCTTCGACGCCTTCGGTGTCCGCGTCCAGCGACGACGCGAAACCACCCTGAGGTGTCCGCAGCTCCGCGGCGAGGAACTCGGCCGTCCCGGTGGCGACGCGCGACGCCGTCCGCGAGCCGGTGCGACGCGCGAGGTGGGCGTAGAAGCGCAGGAGCAACGCGTTGTCGTACAACATCTTCTCGAAGTGCGGCACGACCCACTCGGCGTCCACGGAGTACCGCGCGAAGCCGCCGGCGAGCTGGTCGTACAGCCCGCCGCGCGCCATCGCCTCCGCCGTCGAGTCCGCCAGGAACAGCGCGGCCTCGGAGCCGGTGCGCTCGTAGTGGCGCAGCAGGAACTCCAGCACCATCGACGGCGGGAACTTCGGCGCGCGGCCGAACCCGCCGTTGACCGGATCGGCGTCCCCCTGCAGCTTTTCGACGGCGGCCGCGAGCACGGCCTCGTCCACAATGGACTCCTGCAGCGGCCCGGTCTGCTCGGCGATGTGCGCGACGATCTGCTTCGCGCCCTCCAGCAGCTCGTCGGGCCGTTCACCCCACGCCTCGCTGACGGCGCCGAGCAGCTGCCGGAACGACGGCATGCCCGGCCGCGGCGTCGGCGGGTAGTAGGTGCCGCAGTGGAACGGCTCGCCGTCCGGGGTGAGGAAGCAGGTCATCGGCCAGCCGCCCTGCCCGGTCATCGCCTGCGTGGCGGCCATGTAGACGGCGTCGATGTCCGGCCGCTCCTCGCGGTCGACCTTGATGTTGACGAAGTTCGCGTTCATCACGGCGGCGGTTTCGGCGTCCTCGAACGACTCGTGCGCCATGACGTGACACCAGTGGCACGCGGCGTAGCCCACGGAAAGCAGGATGGGCACGTTCCGCCGGCGGGCTTCGGCGAGCGCGTCCGCGCCCCACTGCCACCACTCGACCGGGTTCTCCGCGTGCTGGAGCAGGTACGGGCTGGTCGCGCTGGCGAGGCGGTTCATAGCTCCAAGCGTCTCACATCACGCTCACATCTTGTATTCGTCGACCGAATAGGCCAGACCACAGCATCTGTACCCCAAGTCTGCACCGGACAGGTGACCGCCGACCGCGCCATTGACTTGTTCGCGTATCTTTGACACTTGCAACCCAGGCTACGCGATTCGGAGCAACATGACACCTGAGGCAGAGCTTCTGGAAATCATTGCCGACTATCGGAGACAGGTCGACGACCTAGCCATTTGGTCTACGGATGCCACCAGGGTTCATGCACTGCTACAGATGGCCGTTCGCCCACGCGCCGAGTCGTTCAGACACGGCGTCAACTTCACCGAATTCCCCTGGGAGACACTTGTCGAGATTTTACTGGGATGGCACTACGATCACTCACTGGGGGAAAAGGGTATCGCCGAGGGAGAAGTTTTCGACGCATTGCGCCTGGCTTTGAAGTTCGCGAGGATTATACCGCTCGAAACCGGAATTCGAACAGGCGCCTACAGAATTAGGAAAACCGGAAATGAATTCCGAGTCATCCACCAGTGGAACGTTGCACCCGAGGTCGCAGACCTTTACCTAGAACGGAGGTCGAGCACGCACACACCTTCGACACCGTCGGCAGCAGAACTAGAATGGGCGGCAAGGCAGACCCGAGAACAGCTCAACAATTTCGAACCGCCGCTTGAGCTTATGCAGATGGCCACCGATCGGGCATTGACTGCGATCAGAGAGTGGCAAGCCCCACCAACAGAGGGCCCTCTCGCGGATGATTTCGATCTGGGCCAGGGGTTGAAAGTCGGGTCCATGGCCGAGATTCTCAGCGTGCTAATGGCAACAGCCCAGCTCGGAGAACTGGCACACGCGAGGGTTCAGGCTCCCGGAGTGACACTCATACATGCTTCTCGCAGCACAATAATTGATTGGATGGAGAATCTCTGCAGCAGCTCTACCATACCGGTAATCGACGAAGCCCTCGATCGCTTGACCGCAGGGGCAGGTCGCTCAGTCCGCAGATCGCTCCTCATACCAAACGGCGAGATCATTACCATCCTACCTCTCCTCCTATTCCCGCGTGCGTTCGACTCGCTGATGCTGCGGACCGCCGCCTACGACCCAGCCTCGTACGGCCCGATCGGTCGGCGACAGGGGAATCGAGCGAACGTGTGGGCAACATGGCTTCGCACAATCGACGGAACCCGAGTAGCCGAACGACTCAAGGTACGGAACGCTACCGGCAAGATCGTTGGCGATTTGGATGTCGTCGCAGTCGACGCTACGACCATGCGCGGCGTGGTCTTCGAAGTGAAATCGCCCATCGACGCCGTGACTCTACCCGAGACACTCAAGATCGAAGAAAACATCACCGCCGCAGCGCGACAGCTGGGTCGCATTCGCGAGATTCTCGGAGCCGGCGAGTCGAAAGTGGAACTACCACACGGGTGGCCTGCATTTCAAGATGTCAAATGGACGTGGTGCATAGGCACTCCGCAGCAGTTGACTGCGCGACCGTTGCCGGAACCCAAAATGACGGCAATCTCCATGAGGTACCTCGCAAGCCTAAACGGAGTCGGCACTCTAACAGATGTGATCGATTTGCTCGAAAGGCCGGACTGGCCACACAATGACAGTCATTATACCGTGCAGAAGACGACCATAGAACTGGATCGACACCGGGTACACATGGACTCGATCCATCTAAAGGACGTGGATTGGCAACCTCGCGTGAGAAGGCCCTCGTGACGAGCCCTCCCAACTCGTCGAATTGCCGGCGCGACCACTAGCTTCCTTAATGCATCGCATGGCACCAGTGGCTCGCGGCGTAACCCACGGAAAGCAGGTACGGGCTGGTCGCGCTGGCGAGGCGGTTCATGCCTTCAGGGTCGCACTCCGGAAAACCGGGCGCGCGGTCACCGGGGCGTCAGCCACACTTGCGCGGTGCTGTTGACCATCACGACCACCCGTACCCCCGCCACCGACCTGGGCTTCCTCCTGCACAAGCATCCGGAGAAAGCCCAGTCGGTCGCGCTCTCCGCCGGCACCGCGCACGTCTTCTACCCCGAGGCGATGCCGCAGAAGTGCACCGCCGCGTTGTTCGTCGACATCGACGCGATCGAGCTCGTGCGCGGCGGCGGGACGTCGCTGACGCAGTACGTCAACGACCGGCCCTACGCCGGTGGCTCGTACCTCGCGGTGGCGTTGCGGGCGGCGTTCGCGACGGCGCTCGCCGGGCGCTGCACCGCGCGGCCCGAGCTGGTCGACGAGGCCTTCGACCTGGAGATCCACGTGCCGTCGCTGTCCGCGCGCGGCGGGGCCGAGGTCGTGCACAAGCTGTTCGAGCCGCTCGGCTGGCGCGTCACGGCCACGCCGATCCCGCTCGACCCGGAGTTCCCGCAGTGGGGCGACAGTCGTTATGTCGACCTGCGGCTGACTGGCACCCAGCGCGTTGCCGACGCGCTGCGCCACCTCTACGTCCTGCTGCCCGCGCTCGACGGCGACAAGCACTACTGGGTCGGCCAGGACGAGGCCGACAAGCTGCTGCGCGCCGGCGAGGGCTGGCTCGGCGGGCACCCCGAGCGGACGCTCATCACCAACCGCTACCTCGAGCGACGCCGTCCGGTCGTCAACTACGCGCTGTCGCGGCTCGCCGAGGCGGACGACGTCCCGGCCGAGGCCGAAGCCCTGGTCACCGAGGTCCCCGACCGGCCCGAACCGCTGTCCACGCAGCGGCACGGCAGCGTGCTCGCCGCGCTCCGGGCCGCCGGCGCCCAGCGCGTCCTCGACCTCGGCTGCGGTCCCGGCGCGCTGCTGCGCGTGCTCGAGAAGGAGCCGTCGTTCACCGAGATCGTCGGCGTCGACGTCTCGTCCTCCGCGCTGGACATCGCGGAGAAGCGGCTCAAGCACCACAGCCGGGTGACGCTGCGGCAGTCCGCGCTGACCTACGCCGACCCGGCGCTGGCCGGGTACGACGCGGCCGTGCTGATGGAGGTCGTCGAGCACGTCGACGAAGAGCGCCTGCCGGCCCTGGAGCACGCCGTCTTCGGGGTCGCGGCGCCGCGGACGGTGATCGTCACGACGCCCAACGCGGAGTACAACCGGCTGTTCGAATTCCTCCCGATGGGGCATTTCCGGCACGCCGATCACCGGTTCGAATGGACCCGGGCGGAGTTCCGCGAGTGGGCGGACGGCGTCGCGGCCCGGAATCGCTACGCCGTTCGTTACCTGCCAGTCGGACCGGAGGACCAGGATTCAGGACCGCCGACCCAGATGGCGGTCTTCACGACCAGTGACAAGGAGGTGGCCGCGTGAAGCTGACCGTTCCCGAGATGTCCCTCGTCGTGCTCGTCGGCGCTTCCGGCTCCGGCAAGTCGACGTTCGCGCGCACGCACTTCGCGCCGACGCAGGTGCTCTCCAGCGACTTCTTCCGCGGGCTCGTCGCCGACGACGAGAACGACCAGTCCGCGTCCGCCGACGCCTTCGACACGCTGCACTACGTCGCGGGCAAGCGGCTCGCGGCCGGGCGGCTGACCGTCATCGACGCGACGAACGTCCAGCGCGCGTCGCGGGCGAGCCTGGTGAAGCTCGCGAAGGAGCACGACGTGCTGCCGACGGCGATCGTGCTCGACCTGCCGCTGGGCGTGTGCGCGGCGCGCAACGCCGGGCGGCCCGACCGCGACTTCGGCGAGCACGTGATCCGGCGGCAGCGCGGTGAGCTGCAGCGGTCGCTGAAGTCGCTGGAGCGCGAGGGTTTCCGGCGTGTGCACGTGCTGCGCGGCGAGACCGAGGTGGCCGAGGCGGAGATCGCCGTCGAGCCGCTGCGCAACGACAAGCGCGAGCTGACCGGGCCGTTCGACGTCATCGGCGACGTCCACGGCTGCGCGGCCGAGCTCGAGGAGCTGCTGGCCGAGCTGGGCTACGCCGACGGCGTGCACCCCGAAGGGCGGACCGCGGTGTTCGTCGGCGACCTCGTCGACCGCGGGCCGGACACGCCGGGCGTGCTGCGGCGCGTGATGGGAATGGCCGAGAGCGGCAACGCGCTGGTCGTCTGCGGGAACCACGAGCAGAAGCTGGTGCGCGCGCTGCACGGGCGCAAGGTGAACGTCGCGCACGGGCTCGCCGAGTCGCTGGAGCAGTTCGGCGCCGAGACCGAGGAGTTCCGCCGTCAGGCGCACGAGTTCTGCGACGGCCTGATCGCGCACTACGTCCTCGACGGCGGCAAGCTCGTCGTCGCGCACGCCGGGCTGCCCGAGCGCTACCACGGGCGCGCGTCCGGGCGGGTCCGCAGCATGGCGCTCTACGGCGACACGACCGGCGAGACCGACGAGTACGGCCTGCCGGTGCGGCTGCCGTGGGCGCGCGACTACCGCGGGTCCGCGATGGTCCTCTACGGGCACACGCCGACGCTGGAACCGGAGTGGGTCAACAACACCATGTGCCTCGACACCGGGGCCGTCTTCGGCGGGAAGCTGACGGCGCTGCGCTACCCGGAGCGCGACGTCGTCTCGGTGAAGGCGCACCAGGTCTGGTACGAGCCGACGAAGCCGCTCGACGCGTCGCGGCCGCTCGGTGGGCGTGAGCCCGCCGTGCTGGAGCTGGCCGACGTCACCGGCAAGCGGGTCGTGCAGACCATGCAGCACGGCCGGGTCGGCGTCTCGGCGGAGCAGTCGGCCGCGGCGCTGGAGGTGATGAGCCGGTTCGCGGTGGACCCGCGCTGGCTCGCCTACCTGCCGCCGACGATGGCGCCGTGTTCGACGTCTTCGCGCGCGGACTACCTGGAGCACCCGGAGGAGGCGTTCGCCGAGTTCCGCGCGGCCGGCGTCCAGTCGGTGCTGTGCGAGGAGAAGCACATGGGTTCGCGGGCCGTCGTGCTCGTCTGCCGGGACGACGACGTCGCCTACAAGCGCTTCGGGGTCCAGGGCGGCGGAGCGGTCTACACGCGCACCGGACGGCCGTTCTTCTCGGCGGCGCAGAATCTCGAGCTGCTGGCGGACGTGCGTTCGGCGGCGGCCGGGCTGTTCGACGAGCTGGACAGCGGCTGGCTGCTGTTCGACGCCGAACTGCTGCCGTGGAGCGCGAAGGCGGGTTCGCTGATCTCGGACCAGTACGCGTCGGTCGGGGCGGCCGCCCAGGCCGTCCTGCCCGCCGCCGTCTCCGCGCTGGCGACGGCGGCCGCGCGCGGCATCGACGTCACGGACCTGCTGGCGCGGACGACTGCCCGTGAGTCCACTGTGGACTCCTACCGGGCGGCGTACCGGCGCTACTGCTGGCCGACCGAGGGGCTCGACGGCGTGCGGCTGGCACCGTTCCAGCTGCTGGCCTCGGAGGGCGCGAGCTACCACGACCGGCCGCACTCGTGGCACCTGTCCCTGCTCGAGAAGCTGACCGGGCCGCGCTTCCAGCGCACCCGGACGCTGGCGGTGGACGTCCTCGACGAGACGTCGGTCGCCGTGGGCGTCGCGTGGTGGGAGGAGCTGACGGCCGCGGGCGGCGAGGGCATGGTCGTCAAGCCGGCGGCCAACCTGACCCGCGGCGCGCGCGGGCTGGCGCAGCCGGGGGTGAAGGTGCGCGGGCGCGAGTACCTGCGGATCATCTACGGCCCGGACTACACACTGCCGGTGAACCTCGAGCGGCTGCGCAAGCGGGGCCTCAACCGCAAGCGGATGCTGGCGCTGCGGGAGTACGCGCTCGGGCTGGAAGCACTGGAACGCGTCGCGCGGGGCGAGCCGCTGTGGCGGGTCCACGAGTGCGTCTTCGCGGTGCTGGCGCTGGAGTCGGACCCGGTGGACCCGCGGCTCTAGTGGTCGCGCCCGGCCGGCTCGATCCGCGACCGTGTGGACTCAGGTCGCTGTGCGGCCCCTCCCTCCGGTCGTACGCTCGGGTGATGACCGGCTCGGCGACCTGCGTCCGCCCTGGCCCGCTGACGGCCGCGGCGGTCGTCGGTGCGGCCGCGACAGCTTGGGGGCAGTACGCGTCCGGTGACCTGCGGGCCTACGACGTCCTGGCCGGGCTGCTCGGCTGCGCGCTCGTGCCGCTGGTGTTCCGCCGGCCGGTGCGGAGCACGCTCGCGCTGGCGGTGCTGGCCGTCCTGTCGCCGCTCGCGACACCGCCCGCCGTGCTCGGCGTGCTGCAGGTCGCGCGGTCCCGGCCGTGGAGCCACGCGGTCGCCGTCGCCGTGGCCGGTGTCGCGGCCCACGCCCTGCGTGGCCTCTGGCGGCCGACCGCCGGGCTGCCCTACGGCTGGTGGCTGGCGCTGGCGGTGCTCGCGCACGTCGCCGTCGTCGGGCTCGGCGCGCTCTCCGCGGGCCGTGACGCCGTGCTCATCGCCCTCAACGAACGGGCCCTGCGCGCCGAAGCCGAGCAGGGCCGGCGCATCGCCGAGGCGCGCGCGGCCGAACGCGCGTCGATCGCGCGCGAGATGCACGACGTCCTCGCGCACCGCCTTTCGCTGCTCGCGACCTACGCCGGCGCGCTCGAATACCGGCCCGACGCCCCGCCGGAGAAGCTCGCCCAGGCGGCCGGGGTGGTGCGGGCCGGGGCGCACCAGGCGCTCGGCGAGCTGCGGGAAGTGATCGGGTTGCTGCACGACGACCCGGTGCTCGACGGCACGGAACAGCCCGTGCCCGAGCTGACCGACCTGCCGGGGCTCGTCGAGGAGTCCCGCGCGGTCGGCACGGCGGTGCAGGTGACCGGCGAGGTCGGCGGGGTGCCGGGGATGGCGGGACGCACCGCCTACCGCGTCGTCCAGGAAGCTCTGACGAACGCCCGCAAGCACGCGCCGGGCCAGCCGGTGCGGATCGCACTGGGCGGGGAAGCCGGGGCCCGGCTGGAGATCGACGTCACCAACCCGCTCGGCCCGGCCGGGGATCCCCAGCGGGTGGCCGGGCACGGGCTCGTCGGCCTCACCGAGCGCGTCCGGCTGGCCGGCGGGCAGCTCGACCACCAGCGGACCGGCGGCGAGTTCCGGCTGCGGGCCTGGCTGCCGTGGCCGCGATGACCCGGTTGCTGCTGGTGGACGACGACGACCTCGTCCGCGCCGGGCTGACGCTGATGCTCGACGGTTTCGGCGGCATCCGCGTGGTCGGCGAGGCCGCCGACGGTGACGAAGTGGCCGCGGCGCTCGACGCGCACCCCGCCGACGTCGTGCTGATGGACGTCCGGATGCCGCGTGTCAACGGGATCACCGCGACCCGGCGCGTGCGGGCGCGGCCGAACCCGCCGGAAGTGATCGTGCTGACGACGTTCGACACGGACGAGAACGTGCTGCTGGCGCTACGGGCCGGGGCGAGCGGGTTCCTGCTGAAGGACGCGCCGCCGCCGCAGATCGCGGACGCCGTCCGGCGGGTGGCCGACGGCGAGCCGATCCTTTCGCCGCGGGTGACGCGGCGGCTGATGGACCGCGCGGCGACCGAGGCCGGAACTTACGAGCGGGCCACGCGGGCGCTGTCCGCGCTGAGCCCGCGGGAGCAGGAGGTCGCCGACGGCGTCGGCCGCGGGGCGGCGACCGCCGAGATCGCGGCGGACCTGCACGTGGGCGTGACGACCGTCAAAGCGCACATTGCCCGCATCCTGACCAAGCTGGACCTGGGCAACCGCACCCAGGTCGCCCTGCTGATGCACGACGCGGGCGGTGCTGACGCGGGTCAGTCGGCCTTGGCGGGCGAGGTGTCCTCGGTCGCCTTCGTCTTCTCGACCGGCTCGGCCTTCGCCTGCGGCTCGCCCTCGGCCGGTGCCGGCTCGGCCTTCTCGGCCGGTTCGTCGAAGCTGGCCGGGACGCGCTTGAGGTGCTTCGTCATCGAGCGCACCAGGAAGGCCACCGCGATGAGGAACAGGATCAGCACCAGGAAGCCGACCGGGGACGACTTGCCGAAGTCCTCCCCCTGCCCGCCGTTGTCGCCGTTGCCGGGTTGCTGCGCCAGCACCACCGCCGACGCGGTCACCGGAAGCGCCACGACGGCCGGCAGCGTCAGACTCATGTGTTCACCTTCTCCTTGATGCCGGCGAACAGGTCATCCTCCGGCAACGTGCTGTCCACCTGCGACTTGACCAGCTCGTACTCTTCGGTCGGCCAGGTCGCCCGCTGGATCTCCAGGGGGACGAAGAACCAGCGGCTGTTCGGGTCGATCTGCGTGGCGTGCGCCTTCAGCGCCTCGTCCCGCGCCTCGAAGTATTCACCGCACTCGACACGGGTCGTCACCCGCTCCATCACATCGGCCCGGTCGGGGTCCCACTTCGCCAGCCACTCGGTGTACGGCGACTCGAGCCCGGCCTCCTTCAAGGCGGCGTCGAAGGCCATCATCCGGGCCTTCGAGAACCCGTGCATGTAGTACAGCTTCAGCGGCTGCCACGGCTCGCCGGCGTCGGGGAAGCGGTCCGGGTCGGCCGCCGCGTCCCACGCCGCCATCGACACCTCGTGGGTGCGGATGTGGTCGGGGTGCGGGTAGCCGCCGTTCTCGTCGTAGGTGGTGATGACGTGCGGGCGGAACTCCCGGATCACGCGCACCAGCGCCTCGGTGGACTCCTCCAGCGGCACCACCGCGAACGAGCCCTCGGGCACCGGCGGCAGCGGGTCGCCCTCCGGCAGGCCGGAGTCGACGAAGCCCAGCCAGCGCTGGCTCACGCCGAGGATCTTGGCCGCGCGGGCCATTTCCTCCCGGCGGACCTCGCTCATGTTGGCCAGCACTTCGGGGCGGTCCATCGCGGGGTTCAGGATGCTCCCCGCTTCACCCCCGGTGCACGTGACGACCAGCACCTCGTGGCCCTCGGCGGCGTAGCGCGCCATGCTGGCGGCGCCCTTGCTGGACTCGTCGTCCGGGTGCGCGTGCACGGCCATCATGCGCAGGCGCGGCCCGGCGGTGTTCCTCAGCTCGTCAGCTTCCACCATGCTCCGAACGACTCCCTCTCGACCCTTATTCCGTAACCCACCCAGGACCCACCTGCGCGGCGCGCACCCGGCCAGCGGATACTCGGGTCCCGTAGGCGGTACCCGTGCCGGACGACACCATTGTCCCCAGGGGTACGACAAGTTCGAGCAGGAGGCCCCGGGTTGGCAGGCGGACCGGCGGAAACGGTCGTCGGGAGCAGCGCGTCGACGCTCCCCGAAGGCCGCTACGGCACCGACCGCGCACCGACGTCCCGGCGCTGGCGGCGCTGGTTGTTCCTGGCCATCGCCCTGGTCGTCAGCGGGGTGGTCGCGTACGTCGCCTACGTCAACCTCGGGTCCGCGCCGATCGACGCCGAGCGCGTCGCCTTCAGCGGCAAACCGGGCAACGCGATGGAAATCACCCTCAACGTGACCCGTGACGACAACAACCGGCCGGGCGTGTGCGTCGTCCGCGTCCGCGACAAGACCGGCGCCGAGAGCGGCCGCAAAGAGCTCCTGATTCCCGCCGGCGCGAACTACAGCACCATCACCACCACGATCAAGAGCATCGGGGCTCCGGTGACCGCCGACGTGTACGGCTGCTCGTACGACATACCACGGTACCTGTCAACCCCATAGCGGCCAACGGGGTGAACCGCGCGCTCAACGCCCACGACGCGCGGAAAAAAGGGGCTTGGCCCTGTCGTGCCGTGATAGTCTGACCCCTCAGCACGGCCCACGACGGGCCGTGTTTTTCCTTTATCTCAGCCACGCGGGCACCTAGGCCCGTGTGGGCCGGCTTGAACACGCAAGCCTGGCAGGCCCGACGAGGAGATGGTGACCGTGAGCGACACCAAGGTGACCTGGCTGACCCAGGATGCCTACGACCGGCTCAAGACCGAGCTCGACGAGATGATCGAGAATCGGCCGGTTATCGCCGCGCGCATCAACGACAGCCGCGAAGAGGGCGACCTCAAGGAGAACGGCGGCTACCACGCCGCCCGTGAAGAACAGGGCCAGGCCGAGGCACGCATCCGGCACCTGCAGGAACTGCTGCGCGGGGCCAAGGTCGGCGAGGCGCCGGCCAACGACGGCACCGCCGGCCCGGGCAAGGTGCTGACCGTCCGGTACGACGGTGACGACGACGAGGAGAAGTTCCTGCTCGCCACCCGCGAAGAGGGCGCCGAGGGCGGCCTCGACGTCTACTCCCCCGAGTCGCCGCTGGGCAAGGCCCTGCTCGGCGCCAAGGAGGGCGAGTCGCGCGAGTACGAACTGCCGAACGGCAAGTCCCAGAAGGTGACCCTCGTCAAGGCCGTCCCCTACAGCGACGGCAAGTAGCGGTCCGGGCGCGCCCGGTTTATCCGTCGCCGGGCGCGCGTCCCCGCAGCTAGCGTGTCCTCCCAGGAGCCACATTCCGGGAGGACGTCAGTGAGCACGGAACCGATCTGCCAGGCCTGCGGCATGCAGTACGCCGAGGCCCGGGACAACTGCCCGGTCTGCGAGGACGAACGCCAGTACGTCCCGGCGGCCGGGCAGCAGTGGACGAACCTGGCCGCACTCCGCGCGAGCGGCACGTACACCCCGCGCGTCGAGGAACAGGGCCCCGGCATCGTCGGCGTCGGCTCGAACCCCGGGTTCGCGATCGGCGAACGCGCCCTGCTGGTGCAGGCGGAGTCCGGCAACTTCCTCTGGGACTGCGCGGCGTACCTCGACGACGCGCTCGTCGAGCGGGTCCGCGCCCTCGGCGGGATCACCGGAATCGCGATCAGCCACCCGCACTACTACACGACGATGGTCGAGTGGGCGCACGCGTTCGACGCACCGATCCACCTCCACGAAGGCGATCGGCAGTGGATCGGCCGGCCCGACCCGGCGGTGCAGCTGTGGTCCGGCACGACCCTGGACGTCGCTCCCGACCTGCGGCTGATCAACCTGGGCGTCCACTTCGACGGCGGCACGGTCCTGCACTGGCCGGCGGGCGAAGAGGGCCGCGGCGCGTTGCTGTCGGGCGACATCGTGCAGGTGATCCCCGACCGCACGCACGTCGGTTTCATGTACAGCTACCCGAACCTCGTCCCGGAGCGCCCGCACATCGTCCGCCGCGCGGCGGAACTGCTGGCGGGCTACCGCTTCGAGGCGATCTACGGCGCGTGGTGGGACGCGATCGTGCGCACCGACGGCTTCGAGGTCGTGCAGCGCTCGGCGAAGCGCTACCTGGATCAGGTCGTCGACAAGGACTGAGTCAAAGCCCGGGTCAGCCGCGGGCGGTGCGTTCCAGCAGGGGGCGGACGCGCGGCGGGACCGGCGTCGACAGCGCGATCGACGTCGACGTCCGCTGGACGTCCGGGACGCCGACCACCTCGTCGATCACCCGCTGCAGGTCGTCGTTGCCCCGCGCCACCATGCGGACGAACAAGTCGCCCTGGCCCGTCGTCGCGTGGACCTCGCAGACCTCGTCGATCGCCGCCAGGGCCTCCGCCACCTCCGCGCGGCGGCCCTGCGCTATCTCGATCACCGCGAACGCCGTGAGGCCGTAGCCCATCGCCGCGAGGTCGAGCTCCGGCGGGAACCCGCCGAGGATGCCGCGCTCGGCCAGGCGGTCCAGGCGCGCCTGGACCGTGCCGCGGGCCACCCCGAGGCGGCGGGCGCACTCCAGCACCCCCAGCCGCGGGGTGTCGGTGAGCAACAGCAACAGCCGCGCGTCCAATGCGTCGAGGTTCTCCGACATTGCCCTCTTCCCTGCACAAGTTGTCCATGATGACAGCCGATGTCCCGCAAACACCGATCATATTGTCCAGCAAAAACTGAGACCATTGCACATCTTGCCTCACGAGGCGGATCCTTCGAGGTATGACCCAGACTGCCGAACCCCACCAGGGTGCCCTCGACGACGTCAGCTACGACCAGCTGCGTCAGCTCGTCGGCCTCGTCGACCACGACGCCTCGACAGACCCGTTCCCGGTCAAGGCCATGGACGCGGTCGTGTTCATCGCCGGCAACGCGACCCAGACCGCCTGGTACTACCAGATCGCGTTCGGGATGCAGCTCGTCGCCTACTCCGGCCCCGAGACGGGGAACTTCGAGCGCAAGTCCTACGTGCTCAAGTCCGGCTCGGCCCGGTTCGTCATCACCGGTGGTGTGCGGCCGGACTCGCCGCTGCTCGAGCACCACCGCAAGCACGGCGACGGCGTCATCGACCTGGCGCTGGAGACCACCGACGTCGACAAGTGCGTCGAGCACGCCCGCGCGCAGGGCGCGACCGTTCTCGAGGAGCCGCACGACGTCTCCGACGAGCACGGCACCGTGCGCGTCGCCGCGATCGCGACCTACGGCGAAACCCGCCACTCGCTGGTCGACCGGTCGCGCTACACCGGCGTCTACCTGCCCGGCTACGAGCCGCGCGAGAGCACCGTCAAGCGGCCCGAAGGCGCGCCGAAGCGGCTGTTCCAGGCCGTCGACCACTGCGTCGGCAACGTCGAGCTCGGCAAGATGGACTACTGGGTCGACTGGTACCACCGCGTCATGGGCTTCGTGAACATGGCGGAGTTCGTCGGCGACGACATCGCGACCGAGTACTCGGCCCTGATGAGCAAGGTCGTCTCGAACGGCAACCACCGGGTGAAGTTCCCGCTGAACGAGCCCGCCGTGGCGAAGAAGAAGTCGCAGATCGACGAGTACCTCGAGTTCTACGGCGGCGCGGGCTGCCAGCACATCGCGCTGGCCACCAACGACATCATCGCCACGGTCACCGCGATGCGCGCCGCCGGCGTCGAGTTCCTGGACACCCCGGCGTCGTACTACGAGGACCCGGAGCTGCGCGCGCGGATCGGCAACGTCCGCGTGTCGATCGAGACGCTCAAGGAGCACAGCATCCTCGTCGACCGCGACGAGGACGGCTACCTGCTGCAGATCTTCACCAAGCCGATCGGCGACCGGCCGACCGTGTTCTACGAGCTCATCGAGCGCCACGGTTCGCTGGGCTTCGGCAAGGGCAACTTCAAGGCTCTGTTCGAGGCCATCGAGCGTGAACAGGACCGCCGAGGCAACCTGTAACCACCGCACGAAACGGCGAAGGCCACCATCGGGTACCTCCGGGTCCCCTATGGTGGCCTTTGGCGTGTTTCCGCGCGGACCGGAACCAGGGGCGGCTCCGATCCGTCAGTGTGGAGACGTCGAGAGGGAGGGCCGGGATGCCGGACAGCGTCGACGCGAGCGACGAGATGATCGACAACTGGACCAAGCGGCTCGAGGACAACGCCGCCCGGTACCAGGCGCTGGCCGATCGCATGCAGGGCCAGACGGTCACCGAGCGGTCGAAGGACGGCCTCGTCACGGTGACGGTCGATTCGCGCGGGCTGTTGAAGAACCTCGTCATCGCGGAGTCCGCCGCCGGCGCCAAGCGGATGGCCGAGGTCTCGGCGCAGGTGATGCAGCTGGTGCAGCGCGCGCAGGCGCGGATCCCGGAACTGCTGCAGCAGGCCATGACCGAGACCACCGGCACGGGTGACCAGGCCGCCGTGGAGATCGTCCGCGAGGCGCAGAGCACGTTCCCGCAGCCGCCGCCGGAGCCCGAACCCGCGTTCCCGGAACCCGACCGCGTCCGCCGGTTCCTGCCCGACGACAACGAAGAGCAGCCGCCGCGCACTCCGCCGGCACCACCGCAGCCGCCGGCACCGCCGCAGCAGCCCCGGCGCCGCCGTCCGGCCGACAACGACGATGACGACGACTTCGGCGGCCCGATCCTTTCCTGAGGGGGAAAACCGTGTCAGACGTGGAACTCAGCACCGACCTCACCGCGCACGCCAAGCAGCTGGACGCCATCGGTGACGGGCTGCAGCAGGCCGTCGACGCGGCGAACCAGGTCAGCATGCCGACGGACGCCTACGGCATCCTCTGCCAGCCGTTCCGGATGCTGCTCGACCCGGTGGAGCAGTACGGGATCGACGCGCTCAAGGACGCCGTGCAGGCGATGACCGCCGTCTCCGGCAAGGTGCGCGAAGCCGCGGCGGCGTACCACACCTACGAAGCCGGGGTCGCCGACGATCTCACCAAGTCCACGGACGGTGCGTGATGCCCGAGGGCAACCCGCTCGTCGCGGACGCCAAGCAGGACCCCGACGGGCCGGGCGCGCTGACCGCCGGCAACGGCGACTACGGCTGGGCCGGCGGCATCGGCCTCGCCGAGTCGTCGATGGACGCGTTCAACGGGATCAAGGACGGCGACTGGGTTTCCGGTGGCCTGGGCGTGCTGAGCCTGGCCGGCGAGATCGCGGGCGCGGCCGTCGACCCGTTCGGGTACCTGATGTCGTCGGTGGCGTCGTTCCTGATGGAGCACATCCAGCCGTTGAAGGACATGCTGGACTCGCTCGCGGGCAACCCGCCGGTCATCCAGTCGTATGCGGACACCTGGGGCAACGTCTCGAAGGCGCTGGGCGAACGGAAGACCGACTTCGACAACGCGGTCAAGACGGGCACCGCGGGGTGGCAGGGCGCGGGCGCCGACGCCTACCGCAAGTTCGCCACCGAGCACAGCGACGCCCTGTCCGGCGCGGCGACGGTCGCCGGCGCGATCAGCACGGTCACCATGATCATGGGCCAGGTCGTCTCGTTCGTCCGCGAGACCGTGCGCCAGCTGATCGCGGACCTGGTCGGCAAGCTCATCTCCTGGGTGATGGAGGAAGCCTTCTCGCTGGGCTTCGGCACGCCGGTCGTCGTCGCGCAGGCGTCGGCCGCGATCGCCAAGTGGGGCAAGAAGATCGGCGACCTGCTCAAGAAGCTGACCGACACGATCCGCAAGGTGTCGCCGCTGCTGTCGAAGCTCGTCGACATCTTCGAGAAGATCGCCAAGGTCTTCGGCAAGGTGCTGGGCAAGGTCAGCGGCCTGGACGGACTGAAGATCAAGGAAGGCGGCTTCGTCCACAAGGTCCCCAAGGGCGAGGGAGGCGTCCACGCGAGAGCCCACGGCGGTGCGGAGGACTCGCCGGACGGCTCTTCGGGCGACTCCGTTGGCAGCCATGGGGATTCGGACTCGCCGAGTGCGGACCCGATGAACACGGACTCCTCGCCCGACACCGGCTCCCGCCGGAGTCCGAGCCGCGAGGAGCCCGGTTCCCCGAACGGCGACAGCGCCCACGCGGGCGACGGCGACACATCGGCGAGCGACGGGGGCTCGCCGACCGGGGACTCGAGCCCGTCGACGGCTCGCGGTGACTCTCCCTCGCAGGCGGGGAACACCGGCCCGTCGACCCGCGCGGGCGACAGCTCGCCCTCGCATGCCGGGGACGGTTCGCCTTCGCACGCCGGGGATTCCAGCCCCTCGGCACGCACCGGTGACAGCTCGCCCTCGCATGCCGGAGACTCCAGCCCGTCCGCGCGGGCCGCGGACAACAGTCCCTCCACGCATGCGGGCGACAACACGCCTTCCCGCGCCGCGGACGGTTCGCCTTCCCACGCCGGGAATTCCAGTCCCTCTGCACGCGCCGGGGACAGCTCGCCCGCGCACGCCGGAGACTCCAGCCCCTCCGCACGCGCCGCAGACAGCTCGCCCGCGCACGCGGGCGACAACTCGCCTTCCCACGCTGGGAATTCCAACCCCTCGGCACGCGCTGGCGATAGTTCGCCCACGCACGCGGGCGACTCCAGCCCCTCCGCACGGGCTACCGACAGCGGCCCCGCACCGACGCACTCCGGGACACCCGGCCACGCCGGCTCGGGGAGTCCTGCACACTCGTCGCCCGCTGGGCGGGCCGACGGGCCCGGCTCGCACGTCGGTGGGGACAGCCCCAGCAGTGCCGTGCCGCCGCGGGCCGACGGCACCACCTCCGCCAGCGGTACCGCTCCCGCCCCTTCACGCACCGGCGATCCGGGAGCCCAGTTCCCGTCGCCGCGTGGTGGGGACGGTGCCGCCTCCGGTGTTCCGCCGCAGGGTGGCGCGCCGATGAGCGGGGGCATGCCGCCCGGTGGCGGACCCGGCGGCGGCGGTGGTCCCGGCATTGGTTCCCCGCGCACGGGCGGCGGCTGGACCGGCACCCCGGGCAGCCCCGGCGCGCACTCGCCGCACGTCGACGCGCCCGGGCGCCCCCGCACCGGCGACGACGTTCCCGCAGGTCGCCCCCGCACCGGCGGCGACCTTCCCGACGGACGTCCACGGCCCGGCCGCGACCTCCCCGAAGGGCGGCCTGGTGACACCCCGCGTCCGCGCACCCCGGACACGCCCGCGCCGGCGGCCCGCGGCTTCGGGCCCGGCACCCACGGTCCCGACACCCGCCCCGGTGGCCACGCCCCCGGCACCCGGCCGGGCGGCCCCGGGCACACCGGCCCCGGCGGTCCGCACAGTCCCGAAAGCCATGGCCCGCGCGAAAACGGCCCACACGAAAACGGCCACCACGACCCGGACGGTGGCCCGCCCCACCACGGCGAGCCGCTCAGCCCGGACGAGGTCAACGCGCGGCACGCCGAAAGCACGCCGGCCGGCAGCTCGTACCACGCCGGCGACCCGGACATGGGCGACCTGCCGCACCGCGTGCAGCCCGATCCCGACGGCCGCTACACCGTCGACGTGCACGTCACGCCGGACGGCCACGCCCGCATCGGCGACCGGCTCTACACGCCGGAGGAGTTCGCGGATGTCTTGCGCCGCAACGGCGACTACGACGGCCGGCCCGTCCGGCTGATCGGCTGCGACGCGAGTTCCAACGACTTCGCGCACCGGCTTTCCCGCGAGCTCGACACCGAGGTGATGGCCCCGACGAAGCCGGCGTGGACCGACGCGCACGGCCGGGTCTTCTCGTCCGACTACGAAATCGGCCCGGACGGGAAGATGCGCCCGCGCATCCCGCCGGACGGCGAGTGGAACACCCACCACCCGGACGGCACGGCCCACCGTGCCGGCGACGACGGCTTCGCGCCGGACAGCCACCACGGCGACCCGCACGACGTCGACGCCGAGAGTGCCCGGCACCGCGGCGAAGGCGACGAAGACGGCTCGCCGTCCCACGCGGACGAAGACGACGACGAATTCGACTTGGACGGTTGGGGCGAGCACGAAATCTCGCCCACGGACCCGAGGTACGACGAACGGCTCGTCGACTTCGACCGCCCCGGGCACGAGCACCCGCACGACTCGCCGGCCAACCCGTACCACCGGCCGCCCGACTCGCCGCAGACGATCGAGTCCGGCCCGCGCCCGCGGGACCGCACCACGCCGGGCGACTTCTCGACGCCGGTGCCCACCCAGCCCCGGGTGCTCGGCGACGTCGAGCTCAAGCCCGACACCGAATACCGGGTGGTCAACAAGACCAAGACCGGGGAGATCGCGTCGGAGACGCGGTTCTTCACCGACTCCGAGGGCAAGGTCAAGTGGGTGGAGTGCACGCCCGGTGGCGGCCGGACGGCCGACGGCGTCAAGCTGCCCGCGAACCCGGACTTCAACTACCCGCTGCTGCCCGACTGCCAGTACCGCGTCGACAACTTCAACGACCCGGCGAAGAAACTGGACTACCACACGGATGCCCGTGGCCAGACGGACGCCGCGACGGGGCAGCCGGAGTACCGCGAGTCGAACGAGGACTACCGCGACGCCGGCGGCCGGTTCACCGGGCAGGGCCGCGCGGGCCACGAAGGCCAGAACGCCTACCGCGGCGACCCGGACCACGGCGAAGTCCGGTGGGCGGGCGGTCACCTCGTCTCCACCGAAGGCGGTGGCCCCCCGGGGTACGGCAACATGCACGGGCAGATGGCCGCGTCCAACAGCGGGCACGCCCGCGACGGCTGGGATCCGCCGGAAACCTGGCGGCGCCAAGAGGAACAGCTCGCCTCGTACCACAACCCGCCCGACCGTGAGGTCGAACTGCTGCAGGTGAGCACGCCGCGGCGGGCCGACGGACTGTCCGAAGAGGACGTCATGCGGTGGCGGGTCACCGAGGTCGACCCGGAGACGGGCGAGCGCGTTTCCCGGGTGTACGAGCGGGTGTTCGTCAACGTGCCGGAGAACATCGACCCCAACGCGACGGTGAGGCGTTATGGCGAGCCCTGATGAGCTGGTCCCGGCGATCTTCGACGCGGTCGGGCTGGCGCTGCCGCCGAACTGGCGGCGCGTCACGTTCCGGGTGTGGGCGACGGTCGTGGCGTACCAGACCGAATTGACGGTCGCCATGGCCGACGGCAGCTCGCCGGAGGTCGCACCGCCCGCGGTGACGAACCTGATCGCCGCGCTGCGCGAGGTGATGTACCAGCCGGGCCGGGGCACCTGGTTCTCCGCGAGCTTCCGGCTGCGCGCGGGCGAAGAGCCCGAGGCGTCGTTCAACTACGACCAGGACCCGCGGTGGTTCCCGGAGCTGCCGCCGGTGGCGTTCGCCCGCGACGTCGCGGCTTTTCCTCGCGCGGACGAGCGGATCCCGGACTGGCTGCGCGCGGTGCTGGCCGACGCGGCGGCCGTGACGGCGGCGCCGGAAGACTAGGGTCACCAGGACGAATCTCCCACCGGTGAACGAAAACGGAGGACCGGACAGCATGACGCTGACCCCCATCGAGCAGAACGAGCTGCTCGGCGAGATCGCCGAGTCGCTCATCGCGGCGGCCCCGCCGAACTGGCAGCGGCTGGTGTTCGACTTCATGGCCGTCGGCAAGCACGTCGACGTCGGGCTGGGCGCGGCGCTGGACAACGGCGTCCGGCAGCCGGTGCCCGCGCCGCGGGAAGTGTCGAAGCCGCTGGCGAAACTGCGCCGGGGGATGTACGCCGACGGCCTCGGCACGTGGTACTCGATGGACATGGTGATCGACCGGCCCGACCGGTTCCAGGCGCGGTTCAACCGCGACGACGAGCCGCCGTTCCGGACCCCGCCGGCGCCCGAGCAGTACGCGCTGGACCAGGAGCGCTACCCGCGCACCCCGGAAAACACCCCGCCGTGGTTCCGGGCGAAGCTCGGTTCGTGACCACGGCCGGAGGGCTCGAGCGCACCCGCGTGCCGGACCGGGCGCGGGCCGGCGAGACCGCTCGTCAGTGAACCCGGAGGGGGATGAACCGTGAGCCAGCCACGAGGACCGTTGCGGCCGGAGCAGCAGCATGAGCTCGTCCGGCAGATCGGCGCGGTGCTGACGGGGCAGGTGCCACCGGGCTGGCGGCAGCTGCGGGTCGAGTACCGCGCCGCCGGGCGGCACATCGAGGCCGATCTGCTGGTGACCGCCCCGGACGGGCTCCCCCGGACGTTGCCGCCGCACCCGGAGGCCGTGCGGCTGCTCGGCGTCCTGCGGGCGGGCATGTACCAGCCCGGGCTCGGCACCTGGCTCGGCGCGGTCCTCGTGTTCGACCCCGGCGGGCCGGCCGACGCCGACTTCGGCCGGCCGGACCTCGAACCGCCGTTCCGGCACCAGCCGCCGCCCATCGGTTTCCAGGACGAGCTGCGGTTCTTCCCGCGCGCCGACGAGCAGATCCCTGGCTGGCTGCGGGAGCGGGCCGGCCTGCCGACGCCGGCCCCGGCCCCGCAGCCGCTGCTCGGCCCGGACGAGAAGGTGCGCACGCCCCGCGTCCACGACGGTCTCGACGCGTCGGGCCGGCCGCTCATCCGGCGGCCGCCCCTCGTCCCGGCCGAGATCGAGCGGGTGCTGGCCTACCTGGAGGCGGCGCCGGTCATCCTGGCGTCCCGCAGCAACGGCGCCGACGTGTTCGCGCCGGAGCGGACCGACGCCGTGCCGATGAACTTCCGCACCGACGGGGCGTGGGCCTGGCCCGGCGCCGTCGGGTACTACCTGCGTGAGCACGGAGTACCGCCGGATCCGGACCTGGTCGCCCACATCCGGGCCCGGCGGTTCGCCGCGCCGTCGGAGGTCTCCGCCGAGGCCACGGTCCTGGCGCTGGCGGCGATCACCGGCGAGCGGCAGTAACAGCCTTAGACGACCGTGTAACCGGCGTTCGTCAGCGCGATCTCGATCTCCTTGCAGTGCTCGGGACCGCGGGTTTCCAGCGCCAGGGCGACGTCGGCCTCGCCGAGGTCGAGGCTGCCGGAGATCCGGGAGTGCTCGACGTCGAGCACGTTCGCGCCCTGCCCGCTGACGCACGACAGCACGCCCACGAGCGACCCCGGCCGGTCCGGGACCCGCAGGTGGAGCCGCAAGTAGCGGCCGCCCGCGGTCATGCCGTGCTGGATGATCTGCAGGAGCAGCACCGGGTCGACGTTGCCGCCGGAGAGGATCGCCACGACCGGCGGCTCGAACGCGCCGGGGTGCTGCAGCAGCGCGGCGACGGTGGCCGCGCCGGCGGGCTCGACGACCAGCTTGCGCCGCTCCAGGCAGAGCAGCACCGCCCGCGAGAGCGACTGCTCGGACACCGTCACGACGTCGTCGACCAGTGACGCGACGTGGGCGAAGCTGACCGGGCCCGGCTCGCCGACCGCGATGCCGTCGGCCATGGTCGACGTCTGGCTCAGCCGGACGGGCGCGCCCGCGACCAGCGACGGCGGGTACGCGGCGGCCTCCTGGGCCTGGACGCCGATGACCTTGACGTCCGGCCGCACGGCTTTGACCGCCGAGGCGACCCCGCCGACCAGCCCGCCGCCACCGGTGGCGACCAGGATCGTCTTGACCCCGGGCACCTGCTCGAGGATCTCGAGCCCGACCGTGCCCTGGCCGGCGATGACGTCGTGGTGGTCGAAGGGGTGGATGAACACCGCGCCGGTCCGTTCGCCGAACTCGATCGCGGCGGCGAGGGTCTCTTCGAGCAGCGCCCCGTGCAGGTGGACCTCGGCGCCGTAACCGCGCGTGGCGGCCAGCTTGGGCAGCGGCGCCCGCAGCGGCATGAAGACCGTCGACCGGGCGCCGAGCAGCGACGACGCGAGCGCGACGCCCTGCGCGTGGTTGCCGGCACTGGCCGCGACGACGCCCCGCGCGCGTTCCTCGTCGGTGAGGCCGTGGATGCGGGTGTAGGCGCCGCGGATCTTGAACGAGCCCGTGCGCTGCAGGTTTTCGCACTTCAGGTGCACCGGACCGCCGTGGAGCCGGCGCAGGTCGCGCGCGTGCTCCATCGGCGTCACCCGGGTCACTCCTTTGAGGAGTTCGCGGGCGGCCTGGATCCGCTCGATGGTGACGAGTTCCATGAGCCGGATGATGCCACTCAGGAGATCCACAGGTTGATCGGACCGGGAGCCGGGTACTCTTGGCGTGTCAACTTGCGGTAAACAGGGAGCAACCATGGCACGGGGGAAACCCGCGAACGCCGCTCGACGGGCGCGCGCCACCCGCTCCGCCGGGCTGGTCCCGCTCGTGATCGGGCTGGCGTCGGCCGCCGCCCTCACCGGAGCCGCGTACATCACGGTGGACAGCGCTTCGTGCGCGTCGCCGGCCCAGTACATCCGCCACGACAGCCACGTCGAGCTGGTCGGCGGCTGCGTCGACGGCGCGGACCTGCCCGCCGCCGGCACCCCGAAGTCCGGCACCGTGGTGCACGGCAACTACAACCCCTGACCTGCGCTCATCCCGAACGCCCCAATGTGGCGTTGGGTGCATCCAACGCACCCAATGTGGCGTTCGGTGCATCCAACGCACCCAACGCCACATTGGGGCGCTTGCGTCTCAGCCCAGGGCGGTCAGCAGGTCGGCGACCAGGTCGGTGCCGTCTTCGATGCCGACCGAGAGGCGCAGCAGGTCCGCCGGGACCTGCAGCGTCGAGCCCGCGGTGCTCGCGTGCGTCATCTTGCCCGGGTGCTCGATCAGCGACTCGATGCCGCCGAGGGACTCAGCAAGGATGAAGAGCTTCGTGCGCGCGGCGACGTCCAGCGCCGCCTGCTCGCCGTCGACGTGGCTGAACGAGACCATGCCGCCGAAGCGGCGCATCTGCTTCGCCGCGATCTCGTGGCCGGGGTGCTCCGGCAGGCCCGGGTAGTAGACCTTCGCGACCTTCGGGTGCTTCAGCAGCGCCTGCACGACCAGCTCGGCGTTGTCGCTGTGCCGCTCCATCCGCAGGGCCAGGGTCTTGATGCCGCGCAGGGTCAGCCACGCGTCGAACGGGCCGGGGACCGCGCCGGCGGCGTTGCGCAGGTAGAAGAACTGCTCGCGCAGCTCGTCCTCGTTGGTGACGATCGCGCCGCCGACGACGTCGGAGTGACCGCCGAGGTACTTGGTGGTCGAGTGCAGCACGATGTCCGCGCCGAGCGACAGCGGGTTCTGCAGGTACGGCGTCGCGAAGGTGTTGTCGACGACCAGGCGGGCGCCGGCGTCGTGCGCGACCCCGGCCAGCGCGGCGATGTCGGCGATGCCGAGCAGCGGGTTGGTCGGCGACTCGCACCAGATCAGCTTGGTCTCGGGCCGGATCGCGGCGCGCACCTCGTCGAGGTTGCCGAGGTCGGCGACGGTGTGCTCGACGCCCCAGAGGCTGAGCACCTTGTCGATCAGGCGGAACGTGCCGCCGTAGGCGTCGTTCCCGAGCACGAGGTGGTCGCCGGGGCGCAGCGTGCTGCGCAGCACCACGTCGGACGCGGCCATGCCGGACGCGAAGGCGAGGGCGTGCCGGCCGCCCTCCAGCGAGGCGAGGGCCTCCTCCAGCGCGCTGCGGGTCGGGTTCGCGGTGCGCGAGTACTCGTAATCGCCTTCGCGGGTCCCGCCGACGCCGTCCTGCGCGTAGGTCGAAGTCTGGTAGATGGGCACGATCACCGCGCCGGTGCGGGGGTCGGGCTTCTGACCGGCGTGGATCGCGCGGGTCTCGAAGCCCAGTTCGGAGTAGTCGTCCACCATCCCTTCAGCGTACGGCCCGGGCCGTACATTCCCGGCAGGTGGGATGGCTCTCGTCACTCACGTCCAGTGACCGGGAGGCCGCACCAGCGGGCGGTCGGCGCCGCCGCCGAAAGGACCAGCGTCGCGACGGCCGGGGGCAGCACCAGGACCAGCGCCAGCACCCCGCCCGCCGCCAGGTCACCGGGGCCGCCGAGGTCGACGTACGCCAGCCCGGTCGCCGCCAGCAGCAGCGACGTCAGCGTCGCGACGATCGCCGTCGCGCTGCCCGCGATGCAGCCGAGGCGGCCCAGCGGGTCGTGGCGCAGCAGGAGGACGCCGCCGGGCAGCAGCACCGCCGTGAGGAGCAGGTCGACCGCCGCGTGGACGGCCGTGCGGGGCGCGTCACCCGGGAACCGGACCAGCGCGACGACGTCGAGGAGCAGGCCGGCCAGGTAGAGCAGCCCGCCGAGGACGGCGAGGGCCGCGGCGGCCCGCGCCGTCCGGCCGGCGACGGAGGTGAGCGCGGAGAAGATCACGCGCCGAGGATAGGGCCACGGCGGGTGACCGCGCGATCACCAGCTCTCGGACGTGTACGCGCCCTGGCCGGTGAACACGGGCAGCGTGGGCGTGCGGTAGCGCAGGTAGCGGAACGTCGGCGGCAGGAAGGCCAGTACCAGCACGAACACCGAGAGCCCGGCGAGGCCGACCCGGTCGACCATGGCGAGGCCGCCGTGGGTGAACATCGCGTCGACGAACCGCGACAGCGGCACCCCGGCCGACAGCGGCTCGGTCAGCAGGGCGCCGATCGCCAGCAACGCGCCGAGCCCGAGCAGGACCGCCCCCGCGGTCGCGCGGAACAACGTCGCCAGCGAGCCGAGCAACAGCACGAGCCCGGCGAGGAGAAACGCGCCGAGATCCACCAGCACCAACGCGGGCAGCATGCCGAGACTGAATTCGGCGGGCATGTCGAGAAAGATCTTGACCGGCACGAAACCGGCGGCGACCGCGGCCGGCAAACCGAGCAATCCGGCGAGAACGGCCGTTACTCCGGACGGCCTAGCGGATGAATACGAATGCGAATGAGCTACCGGGTAACCGATCGGACCGGCCACGAATCCCCCATCGACAGAACACGAACATCGGCGCTCAGCCTAGTCTGCACCTGGGGAAGTAGTCCTAAAAAATATCGGAATTCGGCCAGACGGCGGAACCCAAGATCATTTTCCTGCGCTAGAGGCAGAAATCCTGTCACGCGATCACGGCGCGCGATTCACCGACCGCTTGTCCTATTCGGACAATTGCACGCCCCGCTATAAATGCAGCGTGCCCCGGAGCCGAATTGGCTCCGGGGCACGAAAACGGTGTTCACTCACCACTGCTGCGGCGGCTGACCGAACCCTCCGCTGGGCGGACCCTGCTGCTGCGGCGGCTGGCCCCAGCCCTGCGGCGGCTGACCCGGCTGCTGGCCCGGTTGCTGCGGGTAGCCGTGCGGCGGCTGACCCGGCTGGCCGAAGCCACCCGGCTGCTGCGGCTGCTGGTGCGGCGGCGGGAACCCGCCACCCTGCGGCTGCGGGAACCCGCCACTGGCCGGGTTGGGGCCGCCCGGCTGGCCGTAGCCCGGGGGCGGGCCGTAACCCTGCGGCGGCTGACCGAAGCCCTGCGGCGGCGGACCGGGCTGCCCCGGCTGGCCGAACCCGGGCTGCTGCGGGCCACCGAAGCCTTGCGGCGGACCGTCGAAGCCCTGCTGCGGGCCACCGAAGCCCGAGGGCGGACCGCCGAAGCCCTGCGGACCCGCCGGCGCGGCAGCACCGTCGCCGAGGCCGACGAACTGCTTGGTCGCCGGGAGGAGCCCCAGCACGCCGATCGCCAGCACGAAGATCCCGGCGACGAGGTAGAGGGCCTGGCCGTTGCCGAACTTGATCGTCGCGCCGTCCGGCACCTCGATGCTCAGCTCGATCATGATCAGGATCGCGAAGATCAGCAGCACCGCGCCGCCGCCGACCGCCAGGAACGAGGCGATCTTGTTCTTCAGGAACGTGAACACGGCGGCGCCCAGCGCGGCCAGACCGCCGACCAGCACCAGGATGTAGTAGATGGTCAACGCGCCGGGCGAGATGTACTGCCCGGCGTCCTTGGCCGCCTGGATCTGCTGGTCGGTGACCTTGCCGACCGCGTCGGAGTACGTGGTGAAGTCGCTGTCGAACATGTCGACGAAGAAGAACACCACCGCGAGCAGACCGAAGATCGCGAGCAGACCGGCCGCGATGTAGCCGAACAGCGGGTTGCCGCCGCCGGCCGGCGACGCGCCGAACTGCTGCTGCGGCGGACCCCCGAACTGCTGCTGGGGACCACCGAACCCGGGCGGCCCGCCGAAGCCCTGCGGCGGCTGGCCCGGCTGGCCGAAGCCGCCCGGCTGCTGCTGCCCGTAACCACCCGGCTGGCCGTACCCACCCTGCTGCTGGCCGAACGCCGCGGCCGGGTTGTCGGCCGCGCTCGGCGGCGGGTTGTACGGGATCGCCGGCGGCGGCTGGGATCCCGGCGGGACCAGCTGCGTGGAGTCCGCGACCGGGGCGTCACCGCCGGCCGGGTCCACCCACTGCGTCGCGTTCGCGTCGACCGGCGGCAGCGCCTGGGTCGCGCCCGCCCCGCCCTCACCCGGCTGGGCGGGCTGGACGACCTGCGTCGGTTCCGGCGTCTCCCCGAACGGGGAACCGCCTTGTGGCTGCACGACCTGCGTCGGCTCCGGACTACCGAACGGGTTGTCCTGCTGCGGATGGGGGCCACTCGGCGGGCCCTGAGGTGGCTGGTTGCCACCCCACGGCTGGTTCGGTGGCTGCGGTGCACTCATGTGGGTCTTGAACCCCCTTGACGAGGACGCGAAAGTGTTCTATTTGCGCCCACGCTATCGGATCACCCGGCAGGGCGCTCGTAACGCCCCAGCCGGGTTCGCCGATCAAGACCCTTTTCGGCTCTTGGTCACCGACCGGCCAGGAAACCCAGGAGGTCGTGCCGCGTGACGACGCCGGCCGGCTTGCCGTCGACCAGCACGAGGGCGCCGTCGGCCCCTTCGAGCGCCGTCATCGCGGAACCCACCTGCTCACCGCCGCCGATCGTCGGCAGCGGCGGGGACATGTGCCGGTCGAGCCGGTCGGCCAGCTGGGCCTTGCCGGTGAACAGCGCTTCGAGCAGGTCACGCTCGTTGACCGCGCCGACGACCTCGGCCGCCATCACCGGCGGCTCCGCGCTGACCACGGGCATCTGGCTGACGCTGAACTCGGCCAGGATCGCGATGGCCTCGGCGACCGTCTCGTTCGGGTGCGAGTGCACCAGGGCCGGCAGCTGACCGCTCTTCTTCGTCAGCACGTCGGCGACCGTCGCGCCCGAGGAGTCCGGGGGCAGGAAGCCGTAGGAGGACATCCAGGTGTCGTTGAAGACCTTCGTGAGGTAGCCGCGGCCGCCGTCGGGCAGCAGCACGACCACGACGTCGTCCTCGGTGAGGCGTTCGGCGAGCTTCAGCGCGGCCGCGACCGCCATCCCGCACGAGCCGCCGACCAGCAGGCCCTCTTCGAGCGCGAGGCGGCGGGTGACCTGGAACGAGTCGGCGTCGGAGATCGGGATGATCTCGTCGGCGACCTGGCGGTCGTAGGTGTCCGGCCAGAAGTCCTCGCCGACGCCTTCGACCAGGTAGGGACGGCCGCTGCCGCCGGAGTAGACCGAGCCCTCGGGGTCGGCGCCGACGACCTGGACGGCGCCGTCGCTGACCTCCTTGAGGTACTTGCCGGTGCCGGAGATGGTGCCGCCGGTGCCGACACCCGCGACGAAGTGGGTGATCTTCCCGTCGGTCTGCTTCCACAGCTCCGGGCCGGTCGAGAGGTAGTGGCTCTCCGGGTTCTGCGGGTTGGCGTACTGGTTGGGCTTCCAGGCGCCGTCGATCTCGCGGACCAGGCGGTCGGAGACGTTGTAGTAGGAGTCCGGGTGCTCCGGCGCGACCGCCGTCGGGCACACCACGACGCGGGCGCCGTACGCCTTGAGCACGTTGCGCTTGTCTTCGCTGACCTTGTCCGGGCAGACGAAGACGCACTTGTAGCCCTTGCGCTGGGCGACCATGGCCAGCCCGACGCCGGTGTTGCCGGACGTCGGCTCCACGATCGTGCCGCCGGGGCGCAGCGCGCCGGACTTCTCGGCCGCTTCGATCATCCGCAGCGCGATCCGGTCCTTGACCGAGCCACCCGGGTTCAGGTACTCGACCTTGGCCAGCACGAGCGGCTTGAGCCCCTTGGTCAACGAGTTCAGCTTGACCAGCGGGGTGTTGCCCACGAGGTCTGCGATGTGCTCTGCGTACTCCACGCCGTCAGCCTAAACGGCCTACCGGTGGCGTTGTCCACTCAGCACGTGACAAGGCCTCCGGGCGGTCTCCGGGTGCGCGTCGGAAGTGACGGGCGTTGTGCGCGAGGTCGGGCCGTTCCGGCGCCGGCGTGTCGCTAAGCCACCAAGCCGCTACCGGTGCCGATTCACAGACCCGAGGGTCGCCGCACGCTGAGCCGTCATTCCGTCCCGGAGGTCCCGCCCGGCGCCGTGCGCGCGGTCGCGACCCATCAGAGAAGGCAGGAAGGCCCAGCAAGTGCCTCGAGGTTCGACCATCCGGCTCACCTCCCCCGGTTTCGGAATGACGAAGCTCTTTCCGGAACCGATCCTATCGGGTGCCGGCATCCGGCGGTGCGTCCTTTCGAGTCAATCGTGTGCGGTCCGGCTGGTCGGCGATCGGGCGTTCTTCCCAGTCCGGGGGCCAGGTCCTGGCGAAGCCGCGCTGCGCCTCGGCTCCGGCGAGCCGGGCCGCGGTCTTCGTCCCGAAATCGACCGGACCTGCGAAAAAGGCGCCGTTGAAGGAGTCCTTGTCGCCACCGAAAACGGTGCCGCGGAAATCGACGCGCTCCTTGAAGATCGCTTTGTTGAAGTCGGCTTTGGTGCGGAATCCGGTGCCGCGGAAGGACACCAGTTCGAGGAACGTCGTCCCGTAGCAGACGATCGACCGGATCGAACAGTGCGTGAGGTTCAGCCCGACGAGCGTCGCCCCGGAGAAGTCGAGGTCGACGTCCGGCCAGAACCCTTCGTTCGGTTGTTCGACGGACCCGGCGCGCAGGTGCAGCTGCAGGATACGCTGCGCGGTCTTGCGGACCTGCAGCTCCTCGGCGTTCTTCGCGTTGTGCTTGAACGGCATCCGCAGGTACGCGCAGAGCACGTTGACGATGGTCTGCCGGTGCGGCGCGTACCCGCCGGCGAGCCGTTCGAGGGCGTACAGCCCGGCGAGCCGGACCGGCGCCTTCTCACTGCCGAGCTGGTCGGCGGCCTTGCTGTACATCTCGGTGACCCGGCGTTCGGTGGCGTCGTGGTCCTTCTGCACCAGGTCCAGCTCGGCGGAGCGCTGCCGCCGGGCGGCCAGCAGCAGCGCGGCCGCGCCCCCGGTGCCGACGACGATGTTGGCCGCGGTGCGCAGCGCGTCCAGCCGGGCGGAGTCCTCGGGCCGGCCCCCGCCGAGCAGCGACAGCAACAGCGTCGCCGCCAGCCCGGCGAGCAGCAGCAGGCCCGCGCCCCAGAGCAGGATCGTCCTCGTGCCCAGCACCCGCGCCTCGGTCCCCACCCGGGTGATCCTGCCAGCTCGGCTGTTGCCTTGGTCGCGTTCGGCTTTGTCCCGGGCGTGGTTCACGGCACTATGGTGAGCAACCGCTTAGCTCGCGATACGAGGATGTGTCACGTCATGCCTGAAGCCGTCATCGTCTCCACCGCGCGCTCGCCGATCGGGCGCGCCAACAAGGGCTCGCTGGTCAGCATGCGACCCGACGACCTGACCGTGCAGATGATCCAGGCGGCACTGGCCAAGGTGCCGCAGCTCGACCCCACCGACATCGACGACCTGATGCTGGGCTGCGGCCTGCCGGGCGGCGAGTCCGGGTTCAACATGGGCCGCGCGGTCGCCGTCGAGCTCGGGTACGACCACCTGCCCGGCTGCACCATCACGCGCTACTGCTCGTCCAGCCTGCAGACGACCCGGATGGCGTTCCACGCGATCAAGGCCGGCGAGGGCGACGTCTTCATCTCGGCCGGCGTCGAGACCGTGTCACGCTTCTCGAGGGGCAGCTCGGACTCCTGGCCGGACACGCACAACCCGCTGTTCGCCGACGCCGAGAAGCGGACGGCGTCGACGGCGGAGTCCGGCACCGACAGCTGGACCGACCCGCGCTCCGCCGGGGACGTCCCCGACGTCTACATCGCGATGGGCCAGACCGCCGAGAACCTGGCGCGGCAGAAGGGCGTCACGCGCGAGGACATGGACGAGTTCGGCGTCCGCTCGCAGAACCTGGCCGAGAAGGCCATCGCGGACGGCTTCTGGGCCAAGGACATCACCCCGGTGACGCTCCCGGACGGCACGGTCGTCTCGAAGGACGACGGCCCCCGCGCGGGCGTCACGGTCGAGGGCGTCTCGGGCTTGAAGCCGGTGTTCCGCCCGGACGGCCGCGTCACGGCGGGCAACTGCTGCGCGCTGAACGACGGCGCGGCGGCGCTGGTCGTCATGTCCGACACGAAGGCGCGCGAGCTGGGCCTGACGCCGCTGGCGCGGATCGTGTCGACGGGCGTGACGGGCCTGTCACCGGAGATCATGGGCTACGGCCCGGTCGAGGCGTCCAAGCAGGCGCTGTCCCGCGCCGGCCTGTCGATCGGCGACATCGACCTGGTGGAGATCAACGAGGCGTTCGCCGCGCAGGTCATCCCGTCGTACCGCGACCTGGGCATCGACCTGGACCGCCTGAACGTCAACGGCGGCGCGATCGCGGTGGGCCACCCGTTCGGCATGACGGGCGCGCGCATCACGTCGACGCTGATCAACTCCCTGCAGCACCACGACAAGCAATTCGGCCTGGAGACGATGTGCGTGGGCGGCGGCCAGGGCATGGCGCTGATCATCGAACGCCTCTCCTGAGGCTGTGACGCCTGAAGGCCACCACCGGAAGTCCCGGTGGTGGCCTTCGGTGCGTCCGGACGTGTGATCCGGAAGCCGGCACGCGTGATCGGGAGGTCAACTCGCGTGATCAGAGGGTCGACACGGCGAACCCGGACGGCGGGGCCGTGTCGACCTCCCCATCACGCGTGTCGGCTCTCCGATCACGCGTGTCGACCCTGTGATCACAACCCACCGACGTGACCCCGGCCGATCCCCGCGCACCGGCGGTCGGCTCGCGTGCCTGGAGGGTCGGGTCGCGTGCCTGGAGCGTCGGCTCGTGTGGCTGGTCAGTGGAGCATCACTGGTGGGGTCAGTTCCTCGCCTTCCGGGACTGCCGGGGCGGCCGGGCGGGACTTCGGGAGGAAGAGCGCCGGGATCACGCAGAGGACCACCAGGACCAGGGACCAGACGAACGTCGTCGAGAAGGCGTCCGCGGCCAGGCCGGTGGCCGCTTCGTGGGTGGCCGGGTTCATGATCGCCGCCGTGGCCGCGAGCTGGCCCTGGGCCGTCGGGACGCCGAACTTGCCCGCCAGCAGGGCCGCCAGGATCGTCGCCATCACCGCCGAGCCGATCGCGCCCGCGGTCTGCTGGACGATGTTCGTGGCCGTGGACGCGCGGGCCATGTCCTTGGGCTGCAACGTCTGCAGCGCGGACGTCGTGATCGGCATCATCGTGCAGCCCATGCCGAGGCCCATCACGAACAGCGCCGACAGCAGCACCCAGTACGGCGTGGTCGCGGTGACCTGGGTCAGCATCGCCATCGACCCGACCAGCAGCACCATGCCCGGCAGCACGATCTTGCGCACCCCGACCTTGTCGGCGAGCCTGCCGGCGATCGGCATCGTGATCATCGCGCCGAAGCCCTGCGGGGCCAGCAGCAGCCCGGCGTGCAGCGTCGTCTCGCCGCGCACCAGCAGGAAGTACGTCGGCAGCAGCATCATCCCGCCGAGGAACGCGACGAAGAACAGCGACATCGTCACCATCGCCGAGGTGAACGCGCGGTTCTTGAACAGCCGCAGGTCGACCAGCGGATTGGCCACGCGCAGCGCGCGCAGCACGAACGCCACCAGCAGCGCCAGGCCGCCCAGCGCCGGCAGCCAGACCTCGACGGCCGTGACGCCGCCCGCGGACGGGATCTTCGAGACGCCGAAGATCAGCGCGGCGAGACCGGGCGACACCATCAGCATGCCCGCGAAGTCGAAGCGGGACGCCGCCTCCGGGTCGTCCTTCGGCAGCAGCCGCCACGACAGCAGCAGCGTGACGACGCCGATCGGCACGTTGATGAAGAAGATCCAGCGCCAGCTCACGGCGTCGACCAGCCAGCCGCCGAGGATCGGGCCGCCGATCGGGCCCAGCAGCATCGGCACGCCCAGCACCGCCATCACGCGGCCGATCCGCTGCGGGCCTGCCGCGCGGGTCAGGATCGTCATGCCGCAGGGCATCAGCATGCCGCCGCCGAAGCCCTGCAGGACGCGGAATCCGATCAGCGTCTCGATGTTCCACGCCAGGCCCGCGAGCATCGAACCGGCCAGGAACAGCACGATCGCGACCATGTAGAGCCGCTTGGTGCCGAAGCGGTCCGACGCCCAGCCCGTGATCGGGATCACCGTGGCGAGGGCGAGCAGGTAGCCGGTGGCGACCCACTGGATGACGTCGAACGAGGTCGAGAACTCGATCGTGAGTTTCTGCAGCGCCACGTTGACGACCGTGGTGTCGAGGATCGCCATGATGGCGCCCAGCACCACCACGGACGCGACCTTCAGCACCCCCGCGTCGAGCGCGTCACCCTGCGGCGCGGCGGCCGTACTTTGCGTTGACATCAGGAACAATTCCCCCAGGTAGTGGTTTCGTCCGCGAGACTACCGGGGGCCACCGACAGAAAACGTCTCAGCAGATGCCGGCGGTCGGAACCGGGTTCGCGAGCCCGAACAGCGACCGTGGCGGCCAGCGACGTCGCGTTCGCCTTCTGCTGCCAGAACGCCCAGCTCTCCGGGTGCAGCCCGAACACCTGCAGGACCTTCGCGCCCCACAACGAGAACGCGCTGGTGATCAGCGCGAGCCCGAGACCCAGGCCGAGCAGCAGGAGGACGCCGGTCTTGGCGCCGTAGCTCGCCCAGACGTACCAGGTCAGGCCCACCGCCAGGACGCCGGCGACGGCCAGCGGGACGCCGCGGACGGGTTCTTCCGGCCGGGGCCGTCGCAGCTCGTCGCACAGTGTGGGACGAACGCCGTGTGGGACGAATGACCCAGTCCCGCTGCCCCTGAACGCCGCGAAGGCCCCCTCGCCGAGGCGAAGGGGCCTTCTCCGGTCTTGCGGTGTTACTCGTTCGTCTTGACGCACATCGTCGTCGCCGGCTCCGGGTAGACCGCGACGCGCGTGGCGTCGGTCCCCTCGCAGACGCTCTGGTCGGCCTGGCCGCTGACGACCTTGACGAGCTCACCGTCCTTCGACGGGTCGGAGCACGGGACCTTCTTGTAGCCCTGCGTCTTCGAGGTGAAGTTCGTCAGGCAGTCGCCCTGCTTGGCGTTGATCATCAGGCACAGCTTGTAGGAGCTGCGGCCGCTGACGGTGTAGGTGTCGTACGCCGCGTCGCTGCCGCCCGGGCAGGAGTCACTGGAGCTGTCCAGCTTCTTGGCGATCTTCACGTTCGCGCTCGGGTCGTTGCAGTCGGCCTTGCTCGGCTCGTCGCCGCCCGAGGTGAACTCGGTGACCGACAGGCAGTCACCCGCGTTGGAGCTCTCGGGCGAGTTCATGAAGGAGACGATCGCCAGCGTGCCGCCGACGACCACGATCACGGCCACGATGGCGAGGCGGATCCAGAGCGCCTTCGACTTCTTCGGCGGGACCGGCGGCGCGGGCGGGTAGCCGGGCTGACCGGGCGGCGGACCGTACGGGCCGGGCTGGCCCGGCGGCGGGCCGTACTGGCCGGGCTGACCCTGGACCGGCTGGCCCTGGGGCGGCGTGCCGTACTGCGGCTGCGGCTGGCCCTGCGGCGGCGTGCCGTACTGCGGCTGGCCGTACTGCTGCTGCTGGCCGCCGGGAGGCGGCCCGTAGGGATCGGGCTGACCCACCGGCTGCTGGCCCCCGGGGGCCGGAGGGGGAACGCTCACTGTGAACCTCACACATGTGAAAGAGAACTGACCGGCACATCAAACACGCAGGGTGATCAGCGTCCGCAGCGGGGTCCACGGATGAGACATTTACCGACAGAAAAGGCGCCCCGTCGATTACGGAGCGCCTTCACTGCAGGACTGTGAGCCAGCTTACTCACGGAGGTACGACAGCAGTCGCAGGATCTCCAGGTACAGCCAGACCAGGGTGGTCATCAGGCCGAAGGCGACGTACCAGGCCCACTTCGACGGCATGCCCTCGCGGATCATCCGGTCCGCCTGGTCGAAGTCGAGCAGGAAGCTGAAGGCCGCGATGCCGATGCAGACGATGCTGAAGATGATGGCGATCGGGCCGCCGTCGCGCAGCGGGTTGAAGCCGAAGGCCAGCGCGCTGATCAGGTTGAACAGCATCAGGATCGCGACACCGACGACGGCGCCGACGATCCACTTGGTCAGCTTCGGCGTCACCTTGACGGCGCCGGTCTTGTAGACCACCAGCATGCCGATGAAGACACCCATGGTGCCGACGATCGCCTGTAGCGCGATCCCCGGGTAGATCACCTCGAACACGCCGCTCAGCGCGCCGAGGAACAGGCCTTCGGCGGCCGAGTAGACGAGCGTGAGGGGCGCGCTCGCCTTCTGTTTGAAAATGATCACCAGCGAGATGACGAGCCCGACGACCAGGCCGCCGAGCATCGCACCGATGAGCGCGCCGGACAGCCGGCCGGTGTCGGCCAGCTGGTTCTGCGCCCAGATCGCCGTGACGATCCCGACGAGCAGCGTGGTGCCGAGGCTCATGCCCGTCTTGACGACGACGTCGTCGACCGTCATCGGGCGGTCGCCCTCGCCGGAGGAGACCTGTCCCGGGCCGTACCCGGGCACGCCGCCCTGGGGCTGGTTGAAGCCCACCGGGGGGCCGTACTGGCCGTAAGTCTGCGTTCCGCCCTTTGGCAGGTTGCGGAACGCCGGGTTGCTACTGGAACGCACCTGATCCTCCTGGATCTGCTGCTTTGTCAATCAAGCTGCGTGAATCAACGCTGCATCGGGTCCAACGACCGCCGGGGACGCGCGGTTCCCGTCGAGTAAAGACGACTTTACTCGACAGCTGGTCAGCGGTCCTCGCGCACACCGTATGCGACGGACGTCACGACCGTTCGCCGACAGGCACCCGATGGACGCTAGACATCCCCGACCTGTTCGAGCGACCCTCACTTGGCGTGTTCGGATCTTCACCGAAAGCGTGCCTGGGACTTGATCAAACGTGTGACCTGCGACGACACCCCGACGTCGGCGCGGGACCGTCGAAGGAGTCGAAACACCATGGGGTGGTCTGCACGCCCGCGCGCGGGTCGACGCGCGCTCACCGGCCTGGTCGCGGCCGCCCTGCTCGGCGCCCTCTCGGTGACGGTCGGGGCTCCGGCGGCGTCGGCGGCGTCCCAGGAGGGCATCGGCTACGAGGTCAAGCCCGGGCAGCCGATGAAACCGACCCCGAGCCGCAACTGGCTGGGCTCCTACATCGTCGGCGGGCAGCAGGTGTTCTGCGTGAGCTTCCAGCTCAAGGCCCCGAACACCGACGAGCAGTACAAGCCCGGTGACGAGCTGCTGACGAAGTGGGGCACGAAGCTGCCCGCGGACCAGGCGGCCAACATCTCCTACCTGCTGCTGCGCTACGGCGACACGAAGAAGCCCGAGGAAGCCGCGGCGCTCGCGCACCTGCTGCACTCCTGGACGGCGGCGCCGCGCTCGGCCGCCGACCTCGACCCGTCGCTGACCGCCGACAAGATCGGCTACGACGCGGACTTCCACCTGAGCAAGCTGCCCGCGAACGCCGTCGCCGCCGTGAGCAGGCTGACGACCGAGGCCGAGACCAACCGCGGCCCGTGGACCGCGTCGATCACGACGCCGAAGGACGACCAGCACGCCGGCACCGCCGGCGAGTGGACGGTGACGGTCAAGAACGCCAAGGGCAAGGGCGTCGCCGACGTCCCGGTGAAGCTGACGGCGACTGCCGCGACGCTCGGCGAGGAGAAGGCGGCCACGGACGCGGGCAACTCGAGCCCGCAGGCCGCGGCCAAGGACGTCACGCTCAAGACCGGCGCGGACGGCACCGTGAAGGTGTCGCTGACGCCGACCGGGGACAAGCCCGAGCTGGCCGCGGCCCTCACCGCCCCCGCCGACCGGCCGTACGTGCGCGCGCCGGTCAACACCGGCGTCCAGCGGGTCGTCTCGACCGGCGGCGAGAAGGAACTGACCGCCCAGGGCGTCGTCAACGTCGCGAAGCCGGGCGTGGTGCAGGTGACCAAGGTCGACGCGAACAGCGGCAAGGGCGTCGGCGGCGCGGTCCTGCGGATCACCGGCACGGACAAGACGTCGGCCGCCCTCGGCCAGGACGGCAAGCCGCTGACCGGCGCCGACGGCAAGCCCGCCGTCGTCACCACCGACGGGAAGACCGGCGGGGTCATCGTCGAGAACCTCCGGGCGCCGCAGGACATCTGCGTGGTCGAGGCCAGCCCGCCGCCGGGTTACACGAACGCGTACGACCCGCAGAACCCGCCGTCGGCCTGCGGGAAGATCGAGCCGGGCAAGACGCTCGCGCTGACCGTGTCGAACAAGCCGAACGAGGTGCCGCACGCGATCCCGGCGGGTGACCAGCCGGTCGCGCTGGCCCACGGCACGGTCGAGACGAGCTACTCGGGGCTGGGCGTGGCCGGGCTCGGCCTGCTCGCCCTGCTGGGTTCCGCGCTGGTCGGCTTCGCCGCTCGGCGGGCGTCGCGCGGGTAACGGGATGGCAGGCAAAGCCCGGCTGCTGGCCGGTTTCGCAGCGGGCGCCGTGACGGTGCTGGCGGTGCAGGTCGCCACCGGCGTGATCGACGCGCCGCCGTCGACGACTGTCGTCGCGGGGACGGCGCTGCCCGCTCCCGCGGCCGGGCGGTCGCCGGGCGGGGCGCCGGTGACTTCGACGCCGTCCTCGCCGCCTTCTTCTGTGCAACCGCCGCCTCCTGCGCCGCCGACGACGACCGCGGCGGCTCCGGCGGCGGAGACCCCGCGGGTGCCCGCGCCGCAGCAGCCGGGCACCGTCCGGCTGCCCGGCGGCGGCACGGCGACGCTGGTGCGCAAGGAACTCGGGCCGGACGCCGAGCTGCCGATCCCCGCCGACCTCGGCCAGGCGACCTGGTGGGGCGCCGAGCTGGACGCGGCGGGCGGGGCGAGCGTGTTCGCCGGCCACGTGAACTGGCGCGGCGCGACCGGGCCGTTCGCGGAGCTGTGGACCGACCGCATCGGCGGGCCGGTGTCCATTGTGGACGGCGCGGGCAAGACCTGGCGGTACACCGTCTCCCAGCTGGTCACCGTGCACAAGAACGACCTGGCCGCCCGCGCCGACGAGCTGTTCGGCCAGTCCGGCCCGCACCGGGTCGTCCTGGTCACCTGCGGCGGGCGCTGGGTCGGCGGTTCGGACGGCTACGAGGAGAACCGCGTCGTCATCGCGGACCCGGCCTAAGTTACTCGTGGGTAACATCACGCGGTGCCACGGTGGTCACTGACGCCCGGATGCAGCACAATGCCCAGGGGCAGGCAGCGTGTGCGGCGAGAGGTGAGGCGACGACGATGGCGACGTTCTTGGTGACCGGGGCGACCGGACTGATCGGGCGCCAGTTCACCCGGCTGCTGCTCTCCCGCCCCGACGACGACCGCGTGGCGCTGGTCGTGCGCGCCTCCTCGCGGGCCAAGCTGGCCGCGCTCGTCGACCAGTGGCCGCACTCCGACCGCGTCACGCTGGTCACCGGCGACCTCGGCGAGCCGCTGCTCGGGGTGTCCGAAACGGACCGTGACGAGCTGCGCGGGCACGTCGACCACGTCGTGCACCTGGCCGCGCTCTACGACCTCACCGCCGACGACGAAGCCAGCGTCAAGGCCAATGTGGACGGCACGCGCGCCGTCGTCGACCTCGCCGCGGACCTGCGTGCCGGCTGCCTGAACCACGTCTCGTCGGTGGCGGTCGCGGGTGATCACGACGGCGTCTTCACCGAGGAGATGTTCGACGCCGGCCAGCGGCTGGTCACGCCGTACCACCGGACCAAGTTCGAGGCCGAGAAGATCGTCCGCGAGCAGGACAGCGTGCCGTGGCGGGTGTACCGGCCCGCCGTCGTCGTCGGCGACTCCGTCACCGGCGAGATGGACAAGGTCGACGGCCCCTACTACCTCTTCCCCGCGATCAGCCGCCTCGCCGGGCTGCCGGACCTGCCGATCTTCGGGCCCGACCTCGGCGACACCAACGTCGTCCCGGTCGACTACGTCGCCAAGGCGCTGCTGGAGCTGGTGGTCCGCCCGGGCCTCGACGGCCAGGCCTTCCACCTGGTCAACCCCGAGCCGCAGCCGGTCGTCTCGGTGTACAACGCCTTCGCGAAGGCCGCGGGCGCCCCGACGATCACGGTGCAGCTCAACGAGCGTTTCTCGAGGGGCATCGTCGGGCTGGTCAAGCTGTCCGAGCACATCCCCGGCTTCACCATCGCGCGCGACGCCGTGCTCGAGCGCCTCGGCATCCCGCCGGTGCTGCTGGAGACGATGGCGTTCCCGTCGGTGTTCTCCTCGACCGCGACGCGCAAGGCCCTCGCCGGTCGCGTCGAGGTGCCGCCGCTGGAGGACTACGCGGCGACGCTGTGGCGCTACTGGCGCGAGCACCTCGACCCGTTCCGCGCGCGCAAGCACGGCCCGCGCGGCGAGCTCGACGGCCGGCGCGTGATCATCACCGGCGCGTCGTCGGGCATCGGCCGCGCGACGGCGCTGAAGGTCGCCGCGGCGGGCGGCGTCCCGCTGCTCGTGGCCCGGCGCCAGCACGAGCTGGAAGAGGTGCGCGACGAGATCATCGCGGCCGGCGGCACGGCGTCGGTGTACCCGGCCGACCTGACCGACGAGGACTCGGTGCACAAGGCCGTCGACGCGATGCTCGCCGAGCACGGCCGGATCGACATGCTGGTCAACAACGCCGGCCGGTCGATCCGCCGGTCGATCAAGCTGTCCTACGACCGGATGCACGACTACGAGCGCGCGATGGCCATCAACTACTTCGGCGCGGTCCGGCTGATCCTCGCGGTGCTGCCGCACATGTCCGAGCGGAAGTTCGGGCACATCGTGAACGTGTCGTCGATCGGCGTGCAGGGCATCGCGCCGCGCTTCTCGGCGTACGCGGCGTCGAAGGCGGCGCTCGACTACTTCTCGCGCATCGCGGCGACCGAGACGCACGGCGACGGGATCACGTTCACCACGATCCACATGCCGCTCGTGCGGACGCCGATGATCCGGCCGACGAAGATCTACGACGCGTTCCCGACGAAGTCGCCGGAGCAGGCCGCGGACATGGTGATGAAGGCGCTCCTCGAGCGGCCGAAGCACATCGGGACGCCGGCCGGGCAGGCGATCGGGCTGGCCTACACGCTCACGCCGGGCCTCACCGACGCCGTCGCGTACCAGGGTTTCCGGATCTTCCCGGATTCGACCGCGGCGGGCGGTTCGGGCGGGCTCAAGATCGGACGTGGCGAGAAACACCTCTCCCGCGCGGCGACGGCGCTGGCCCGGCTGTCCCGCGGCTTTCACTGGTGATCCGCCACTGGTGACTCTGCGTTTTCCGGGTGCGGCCATTCCGGCGACGCGCCGCCAAGGCCACGACACGTGTTGGTGATTTGTCAAGCCGGACGGCGGAAGCGCAGCGTGCCCGGGTACGGTCGGGCCCATGGTTCCTGAGCGCGAGAATGCCGCAAGCGCCCTCAACGGCCTGCTCCCCCTCCGTCGTGAGTACACCCAGGCCTGGCACGGCTTCGACCGGAACGAGGTGCGCCAGTACCTCGACCACGTCGAGGCGCAGCTGCGCCGGGTCGTCAGCGACCGTGACGCCGCGGTGGCGCAGACCGCCGCGGTGGCGCGCGAGCTGGAGTCCGTCCGCGGGCAGGTCGCGCAGCTCGAAGCGCGGGTCGAGGAGCTGAAGAAACCGCCGGAGCGGCTCGAGGACCTCGACGAGCGGATGCAGCGGACGGTGACGCTCGCGCAGGCCCGCGCGGACGAGATCGTCAAGCGCGCCGAAGCCGCGGCGGAGAAGACGTGGGCGGGCTCGACCGAGGCGTCGACGAAGCTGCGTGAGCGCTACACGCGGCTCGTCACGGAACTGGACAAGCAGGCCGACCTGCTCCACTCGGAGCACGAGAACGCGCTTTCCGAGACGCGCGCGGAGGTGCAGCGGCTCACCGTCGAGGCGGCCCAGCGGCGGGAACTGCTCGACAACGAGGCGGAGCGCAAGCGCCGCAAGCTCGAGCGCGAGTTCGAGGCGTCCCAGACGGCCCAGAAGGCGGCGCTGGAGAAGCACGTCGCCGACCAGCGCACGGCGAGCAAGAACCAGGCCGAGCGCCGGCTCGCGGAAGCGACGGCCGAGGCCAAGCGCCGGCTCGACGAGGCCACGGCCGAGGCCAAGCGCCGCCTCGACGAGGCGACGACCCAGGCGGCCCAGCGCACGACGGCGGCGAACCGCAAGGTCGAGCGGCTGGCGGAGATCCGCGAGCAGGCCCGCAAGAGCCTGGCGGCGGCGGAGGACATCCTCAACCGCAGCGAGACGCAGCTGGCGCCCCTGCCGGAGGAGGCCGTGATCCCGCAGGCGTCCCGCCTGGTGGGCGGCGACTCGCCGGCCGAGTCCCCGACGACCCCGGCCGCGCCGGTGGTCCCGGTGGTCCAGCCGTCGACGCCGGCCAAGCCGTCGGGCGCGACGAAGGCGCCGGTGCCCGTGAAGCAGGCGCCCCCGGTGAAGCAGGCCCCAGCGGCGGCGAAGCAGGCTCCGGCGGCGGCGAAGCCGGGCAACAACGCCCCGGCGAAGCAGCACGGCCCGGCGACCAAGCCGGTGAACGGCAACGGGAACGGCGCCGCGAAGCCGCTGACGCCCGCGGCGGGCAAGCCCAGCTCCTGAAGTCTTGAAGCCGTGAAGGCCGCGCTGCCGAGGTCGGTGGCGCGGCCTTTCGGCTGTGCGGGCTTGGCCGGTATCGCAGCCTTGCGCCCCAGCGGCAGCCCCTGGGTCGGCGGCGCCTTCCTGCCTGAGCAGCCCCCCGATTCCACGCTACCGGCGGGCACCGACAGTTCCGGGCCTCCGCGCGGCGGCGCAGCCGCAGTATCCACAACCGCCGGCGGTTGTGGACAGCACAGCTCAAGCGCCCCAATGTGGCGTTGGGTGCGTCAGACGCACCGAACGCCACATTGGGTGCGTCCTACGCACCCAACGCCACATTGGGGCGCTCAGGCGCGGGTGGTGCGGGGCCAGGGGTTCGCCGCCTCCAGCTGGGCCGCCAGGCCCAGCAGCAACGACTCCCCTCCCGGCCTCGCCACCAGCTGCACCGACGTCGGCAGGCCCGACGACGTCGCCCGGCTCACCGGGACCGAGATCGCCGGGTAGCCCGCGAGGTTCCACAGGCCCGTGAAGCCCGCCAAGCGCAACGACGGCACCACGTTCGACACCCACCGGCGCTCGTGCCAGCGGGCCGCCTTCGCCGGCCAGTGCGACAGCGTCGGCGTCATCAGGACGTCGTGGTCCGCGAAGAACTCCTCCGCCCGCGCTACCCAGCGCTGCTTCGTGCGCTCGCGGATGAAGCCCGCCTTCTCGAACAGCTGCCCGAGGCGGACGTGCGTGCGGGTCCGGCGCTGCAGGCGGGAGAAATCGAAGTCCCGGGCCTGCTCGGCCGGGCCCGCGCACCAGCGGGCCGAGATGCCCAAGAGCGCCGACACGGGGTACTTCGGCGCGCCCGGCGCCACCGTGTGGCCGGCCGCCTTCAGCAGGTCCGCCGCCTGTGAGACCGCCGTGACCAGCTCGCGGGGCACCGGCGAGTGGAGGACCGGCACCGTCGTCGACGTCCCGATGCGCACCGCGCCGGGTGTGGTGACGGTCGCCAGTGCAGGGTCCGCGGCCAGCACCGAGAGCAGGACGGCCGCGTCGGCGACCGTCGTGGCCAGGGGGCCGTGCACCGACATGCCGAACCAGCCGCCTTCGGCCAGCCGATCCGCGCCCGGCTTCAGGCCGACGAGTCCGCACATCGCGGCCGGGAGGCGGATCGAGCCGAGGCCGTCGGTGCCGTGGGCGAGCGGGACCAGGCCGGACGCCACCGCCGCCGCGCTGCCGCCGGACGAGCCGCCCGCGGCGTACGTCGGCTCCCAGGGGTTGCGGGCGATGCCGTCCGGGGTGTCGCTCATCGGCCAGACGCACAGCTCCGGAACGCGCGTCAGCCCGACGAGCACCGCGCCGGCCGCACGCAGCCGGGCCGCGATCACGCCGTCCTCACCCGCAGGCGTGGACGGCCCCGTCACCGAGCCGTGCGAAGCGAACTCGCCGGTGAGCGCCGTGACGTCCTTGACCGCGACGGGCACCCCCGCCAGCGGCAGCGACGCCAGATCGGGCCGCGCGGCGACCTCGGCGGCCTCCGCCAGGGCCTCCTCGACGCGCACCCGGCGGAACGCGCCGACCACGCCGTCGGTGGCGGCGATCCGGTCGAGGGCTTCCTTGGTCACCTGCACCGGATCGAGCGTCCCGGCCCGCACCGAGGCCGCGATCTCTGCTGCGGTCAACACCATGATCGCGACCCTAGCCGACGAAAAGGCGAAACTCGTTCAGATTGCGCCCGCCCGCAGCGCGTAGGCGACGGCGTGGGCGCGGTTGTTGAGCCCGCAGCGGGTCATCAGGCCGTAGAGGACGTTCTTCACGGTCCGCTCGGAGTAACACAGCTTCGCTGCGATTTCTTCGGTGCCGAAGCCCTCGGCGACCAAGCGCAGCACGTCGCACTCGCGGGCGGCCAGCCCGGAGAGGGTGAGCCCGTTCGGCTCGAGGACGTCCCGGCGCATGCGCTGGACCTGCGAAAGCAGCGCCCCCTGCAGCCGCGGCGGCAGGTTCGCCGTGCCGTCGCCGGCCGCCATCACCGCCGTGACCAGCTCGGACCCGCCCGTGTCGCGGCGCGGCAGGATCGCCACGACGCCGCTCTCCAGCACCGACATCAGGTCGCTCTCGCGGAAGTGCTCCACGACCAGCACGACGTGCGAGGCCTTGGCCGCCCGGATCTCGCCCAGCACCGCCTCGGTGACGTGCTCCTCCATCACCAGCAGCACGTCGGGCACCAGGTCGGTGATCCGGACGTCCGGATGGGACTCCAGGAGGCTCACCGCGCCGGCGTGCGTGATCGGGTCCGAGGCGAGGACGGTCACTTCGACGGGCTTCATGCACCGAGCATGACCTGTGGGTCTTCACGCCCTCCCTATTCCGTCTTCACGCCGGCCCGAAGGCCCGTGAAGACGGCTCAAGAACCAGCCTCGTCGTAGCCGCGGGCCAGCTCGCCGAACGCCTCCCGCGCGCGGTCGACGCAGTCCGGCATCCGCTCCGCCGCCCGGGCCCAGTCGCTCTTGGCCCGCAGGTACCGCTCCCGCGCCTCGTCGGTCCAGCCGGCCAGCCCCGGCTCCACAGTGGACTCCAGCTCGGCCAGCAGGTCGCCGAGGCCGCCGGTGATCGACCCCATCCGGTCGAGCACCAGGTCGGCGAGGGTGAAGTCGAACCGCTGGTGGGACACGGTCATGTCCCGCCCGGCCCGCCGGACCGCTGCCGGGGGACCCGGCCGCCGGTGGCCTCCAGCAGCCACGCGAGCCGGGTGAGGATCACGTCGAACTCCTGCTCCCAGTCGTTCATCGCCTGGCCGAACCGCACCGCGGCCTCGCCGCGCCACGCCGCCTGCAGGGTCGCCATCTCGCTGTTGACGTCGCGGAGCCGGGAGTTCGCGGCCTCGATGGCGGACGCGAAACGCACAGCGGCGCACTTCATGTCGTCCGTCGGCGCGGCTGGACTCATTCGCGGCTCCTCACGTGTCCGGCACCCGAGGGTGGCCTACCGGGCAGCCGAACGAAACCCCGCCCGGTAGCCGTTGCCCGAATGTCCGCCATCCTTGCCTGCGGGTTCACGACCGCCGCGTATGCTCACCTCAGGCATCCGGCGCGTGACGATACGTCAGCGCACGAAGGGAGACCGATGTCGGCTGCGGACAGCGCCGCACCGAGACTCCAGCTGCTGGGTCCCGTACAAGCTTGGCGAGGTGACACGGAGCTCGACCTCGGCTCCGCGCACCGGCGCACGGTCCTCGCCGCACTGGCGATGAGCCCCAACCGCACGGTCTCGCGCGAGGAGCTGATCGACGCCGTCTGGGGCGAGGCGCCCCCGCAGAGCGCGCAGGGTTCGATCTACACCTACGTCTCCGGGCTGCGGCGCTCGCTCGAGCCCGGCCGCGCCAAGGGCGAGGGCCCGCAGCTGCTCGCGTCGATCGGGTCCGGCTACTCCCTCTGCCTGGACGCCGAGGCGATCGACGTCCACCACTTCGAGGCCCTGCGCGAGCAGGCCCAGCGCCGGCAGTCTTCCGGCGATCTGCGCGGCGCGCGCGAAACCCTCGACGAAGCCTTAAGCCTCTGGCACGGCGTCCCGCTGTCCGGGCTGCCCGGGCCGTTCGCGGCCGCCCAGCGCGCGCGGCTCGGCGAGGTGCGGCTGGCGACGATCGAACGCCGGGCCGAGATCGTGCTGGAGTCCGGCGGGCACCACGAGCTCGTCGCCGAGCTGACCGCGCTGACCCGCGAGCACCCCTTCCGCGAGACGCTGCGCGGCCTGCTCATGCGCGCGCTGGCCCGCGCCGACCGGCGGACCGAGGCGATCGCGGTGTACGTCGACGTCCGCGACAGGCTGGTCGAGTCGTCGGGCACCGAACCGGGCCCGGCACTGCGGCGGCTGTACGAAGAACTGCTGGACAAGCCCGTCGAGCCGCCGGCTCCCAGGCCGGCGCCGCCCGCCCGCGTGACACGGTTTCCGGTCGCGTCACTTCCGGACCGCACGGACGTCTTCGTCGGCCGGGACGCCGAGCTGGCGCTGCTGCGCGAGGCCGTCGCCGACCTGCTCGACGGGACCGGCCGGTCCCTGTGGCTGGAAGGCGAACCGGGCAGCGGCCGGACCGCGCTGCTGGCCGAAGTGCTCGCCACGGCGCAGGAAGCCGACGTGAAGCCCGCTTTCGCCGCCGCCGACGCGCTGGATCAGCGGTTCGCGCTGCGGCCGTTGCTCGACGCGCTGGGCGTGCACCCGCGGGCCACCGACGAGCGCCGGTCGGACCTCGCCGTCCGCCTCTCCGAGCAGCCCGGCGAAGACCCGGTCGACGGCCTGCTCGGCCTCGTCCGCGAGCTGTGCGCGGAGGCGCCGCTGGTGCTCGCGGTCGACGACCTGCAGTGGGCGGACGCCTCGACGTTGCGTGTCTGGCGGTACCTGAGCCGGGAGACGCGGGACCTGCCGCTGCTGCTCGTCGGCGCGTGCCGGCCGGTGCCGCGGCTGTCCGCGCTCGACGACCTGCGCGGCGAGCTGGACGCCGACACCACCACCGTGCTCGCGCTGCCGCCGCTGGCCGAGAGCGCCACGCTCGAGCTCGCCACCGAGCTGGTGGGCGCGCCGCCGGGGCCCGGGCTGCAGCTGCTGGTGTCGTACGCGGCCGGGAACCCGCGCTACGTCCGCGAAGTCGTCGAGACGCTGCTGGCGCAGTCGATGATCGTGCTCGACGGCGTGCACGCGCACCTGGACGGCAACTCGTGCCAGAACATCCCGTCGCCGCTGGGGTCGCGGATCACGCTGTACCTGAGCTTCCTCTCCAGCGGCACGCGCGACACCCTGCGCTGGGCCGCGCTGCTGGGCCGCGAGTTCTCGTTGTCCGACATCGCGGTCGCCACCGAGCGGCCGCCGACGTCGCTCGTGGGCGCGGTCGACGAGGCGATCACCTCCGGCGTGCTCGTCGAGTCCGGCGACCGGGTGGCGTTCCGGCACCCGTTGCTGCGCCGCGTGCTCTACGAAAAGACCCCCGCGGCGATGCGCGTCGCGCTGCACCGGCAGCTGGCCGAGGCCTTCGCGACGGCGGGCGCGCCCGCGGACCGCGTCGCCGAACAGCTCGCCGCGGCGCCGGCCCAGGTGGACCCGTGGGTCGTCGGCTGGCTGCTGGAGAACATCGGCACGGTCGCGACCGAAACCCCGCGCGTCGCGGTCGATCTGCTGCGTCACGCCGTCACGCAGGGGGCGCTGCAGCAGGAAGCGCGGGAGACGCTCACCGCGACGCTGGCCCGGCTGCTGTTCTGGCTCGGGCGCGAACCCGAGGCGGAAGCGCGCTCGGTCGTCGCGCGGACGTCGGACAGCAGGCGCGCGGCCGAGATGCGCTGGATCCTGGCCTACATCTACTACCGCCGCGGCGACTTCGCCGAGGCGACGGCCGAGGTGAAGCGGACCCTCGACGACGTGGACGTCCCGGAGATGTGGCGCGGGCGGCACGAGTCGCTGCTGACCACGCTGGAACGGCTGGGCGACGACCCGGGCGCGGTGCTGGTGCCGGCCGGGCTGCACCCGCTGGACGACGCGGCGCTGTCCGTGCCGAACCTCGACAGCCTCGACGAAGCCGCCGAGCCGCTCGACGCCGCCCGCCGGCTCGCCGCGACCCGCGCGGTGCCGGGCGAGATGCACCTGGCGGGCGCGGTGCACTACTACTGGCTGGGCCGCTGGCCGGAGGCGCTGGCCGAGCTGGACGCGGTCATCCGCGACGGCGCGGAAACCGCTTCCTACGTGTTGCGCAGCCCGGGTTCGGCGCTGCTCGTGCACGGCGTCGGCGCGCTGATCGCCGGGCACCGCGGCGAGCCCGGGCAGGCCCGGACGCACCTCGAAGCGGCCAACCGGCAGCAGTTCCCGAAGGGTCTCGAACCCGACGGCGGCGACTTCCTGCTCGCGGCGCGGTCGCTGCTGGCCGAGCAGGACGGCCGGCCCGAAGAGGCGTTGGCGGCGCTGCTGCCGCTGCTGGAGGAGAACTACCCGCCGGCCGCGCGGCACCAGTGGCTGCCCGACCTCGTCCGGCTCGCCGGGCAGCTCGGCGACCAGCAGCACGCGCACCAGGCGTTGCGGCTGCTCGAACCCGAGGGCGACGTCCCGCCGGCGCACGCGGCCGCGGCCGCGCACTGCCGCGGCCTGGTCACGGGCGACCCGGAACCGGTCCTGACGGCGGCGGAGCACTACCGCGCGGCGGGCCGGCTGCTCAAGCAGGCCAAGGCGACCGAGGACGCGGCGATCCTGCTGGCCGAGTCGGACCGCCTGGACGATGCCCGCACGGCGTTCCGCACGGCGCTGACGGGGTACACGAGCATGGGCGCGGTCTGGGACGTCCGGCGCGCGGAGGCCCGGATGCAGCCGTTCGGGATCCGGCGGGCCAACTCGGTCCGCTCGCGGGCCGCCGGCGAGTGACAACGACGTCATCGATGCCCCGCCAGGCGTGATCAGAACGCCGACACCCGTGATTGCGGAGCCGACACGCGTGATTGAAGGGTCGACACGGGCTCCGGGGACGCCTGCGCCGTGTCGACCTTCCAGACACGCGTGTCGACCCCTCAATCACGCGAGTCGACCCTTCGGTCACGGGGCGGTCAGGGCCCTGGCCTGGGCCGTCCACCAGGGCATACACCGCTGGGGACCACTCGCGGCTTTCCGGCCGCCGGGGCGTGATCCCGGGCTTGCCAGGTCAGTAAGCTCCCCGGAGTAGGTCAACCCGATCGGGTGTTGCCACGTCGGTAAAGTCGACGGAGAAGTCGGTACCGAGAACGGAACGACATGCCAGGGGATGCGGACACCGGTCTGCGAGTGGGCGTGCTCGGCCCGCTGCGGGCCTGGCGCGGGACGGCCGAGATCGGCCTCGGCCCCGCTCGTCAGCGCGCGATCTTCGCCGTGCTCGCGGTCAACGCCGGCCGTCCCGTCCCGCGAGCCGAGCTGATCGCCGGCGTCTGGGGCGATTCCGCGCCCGCGAGCGTCGAAGGCAGCGTCCACACCTACGTCTCCGGCCTGCGCCGGGCGCTGGAACCGGACCGCTCGCGCTGGTCGGCGTCGAGCGTCCTGGTGTCGGAAACGGCCGGGTACTCACTGCTGCTCGACGACGACGCGCTCGACGCGGCCGTGTTCGAGCGCCACCGCGAACGCGCGCAGCGGCACCTCGACCAGGGCGACCCGCGGGCCGCCGTCACCGAGCTGGACGCGGCTTTGGCGCTCTGGCAGGGCGAAGCGCTCTCCGGCGTCCCGGGCGGGTTCGCCGAGCGGCACCGCGAGTACCTCGCCGAGCTGCGGCTGGCCACTTGGGAACAGCGGGCCGAGGCGTTGCTGGCGCTCGGCGGCCACCTCGACCTGGCGCCCGAGCTGGCCGTGCTGGCCGGGGAGAACCCGCTGCGGGAGTCCCTGCGCGAGTCGCTCATGCTCGCCCTCTACCGCAGCGGCCGCCACGGTGACGCCCTCGACGTCTTCCGCGACGCCCGCGCGACGCTGATCGGCGAACTGGGCGTCGAACCCGGGCCGGCGTTGCAGCGGCTGCAGCAGCAGATCCTCGCCCAGGACCCGGCCCTCGACGCGCCCGCGGTGGTCACGCCGCCCCCGCCCGTTCCGGCGCCGCGACACCGGCTTTTCGGCCGGGAGACAGAAACCGCGCGGCTCGCGGAGCTCGTCACCGACGTCCGGACCGGCCGCGGCCGCGCCGTCTGGATCGAGGGCGAAGCCGGGATCGGCAAGTCCGAACTGCTCGCCGACTCGCTGACCGGTGGCCCGGGTTTCCAGCTGCTGTGGGCGGCCGCCGACGAGCTGAGCACCCGCTTCCCGCTGCAGGTGATGATGGAGTGCCTGGAGATCGACGCGCACTCGCCCGACCCGCGGCGCGCGCGGGTCGCGAAGGAGCTCGCGGGCGAGGGCCCGGTGCGACGCAGCTGGGGCCCGGCCGACCCGGTGCTCGGCGCCGTCGACCGGCTGCTGGTCCTGGTCGACGAGCTCTGCGCGCAGACGCCGCAGGTGCTGGTGGTCGACGACCTGCAGTGGGCCGACGAGGCGTCCGTGCTGGTCTGGCACCGGCTCTGCGCGGCGACGCGGCAGCTCCCCCTGCTGCTGGTGGCCGCGACCCGGCCGGCGCCGGACCGCGCCGAGCTCGCCCAGCTGCGCCGCGGCGTCCAGGCGCGCGACGGCGTGGTGCTCGACCTCACGCCGTTGAGCGGTGACGACGTCGGCCGCCTCATCGAGGACCAGATCGGCGCGACGCCCGGGCCCGGCCTGCGCGAGCTGGCCGCCCGTGGCGCGGGAAACCCGTTGTACGTCAAGGAGATGGTCGACGTCCTGCTGCGCGCCGGCGCGGTCGAGGTGACCGGTGGCGAGGCCGACGTCGACGATCCCGAGGAGTTCGAGGCGCCGCGGTCGCTGGTCGCCGCGGTCGACCGGCGGCTCGACTTCCTGCCCGCGCGGACGCAGGAAGTGCTGCGCTGGGGCGCGTTGCTGGGCATGGAGTTCGCCGTCGGCGACATCGCCGCGGTGCTCGGCTCCCGGCCGTCGGACCTGCTGGAGCCGCTGGAAGAAGCCGTCGCGGCGAACGTGCTCATCGACACCGGCACGCAGCTCGCGTTCCGGCATCCCTTGCTGCGGCAAGCGTTGTACAACCGGCTGCTGCCCGGGACACGCGCGGCGCTGCACCGGCAGGCGGCCGAGGCGCTGGCCCGGATCGGCGCCCCGGTGAAGCGGGTCGCCGAGCAGCTGGTGGCCGCACCGGCCACAGTGGACGAATGGGTGCTCGACTGGCTGGCCGGGCACCACGCGGCCGTGTCGAACCGGGCGCCGCTGATCGCCGTCGAGCTGCTCGAACGGGCGCTGGCCGACGGCGCGAGCGACGACCCGCGCCGGGAGGTCCTGATCGTCGCGCTCGTCAAGGTCCTGTTCCGGCTGGAGCGCAACCCGGAATCCTGGGCGCAGCAAGCACTCGAGGTCGCCACCGAACCGGACGCCGTCGAGGAGATGCGGCACGTGCTCGCGGCGTTGCGGCACCGCCGCGGCGACACCGACGGCGCGGTCGCGACGCTCGGCGCGTCGGCCGACGACCCGGCCGTGCCGGAGCTCTGGCGCGTCCGGCACCGGCAGCTGCTGGCGAACTTCCGCCGCGGCGATCTGTCCGATTTGGACACTGCCGAGAAGGCGGCGCACGAGACGAAGGCGCAGGCCGGTGGCGACCGCTACCTGACCGCACACTCGCTGCAGTCGTTGTGGCTGGTGGACTCGGTGCGCCGCGAACACGACAGCGCGCTCGAGCACATCGACGCGGCGATCGAGGCCGTCGGCGACGAGCACGAGCTGGCCGACCTGCACCTCGACCTGCTCGACAACCGCGTCTTCACGCTGCAGAACCTCGACCGGCTCGCCGAGGCGGGCGAAGCGTTGCGCACGGCGGGCGACGTCGCGGCGCGGCACGCGATGCCGGTCGGGCTGCAGGTTTCCGTCGCGGTGCACCGGTACTGGGAAGGGAGCTGGGACGAGGCGCTGGTCGAGCTGGACACGGTCACCGAAGACGGCCCGGCGATCACGTTCTACGGCCTGCGCGAACCCGGCCCGGCGGCGTTGCTCCTGCACGGCGTCGCGGCGCTGATCGCCGGAAGGCGCGACGACCGCGCGCAAGCGGCAGCCCACCTGGACGCGGCGGAGGAGTACGCCCCGGCGACCGGCGCCGAGCGCGAGAGCTTCGACTTCCTGCTGGTCGCCGACGCCCTCGCGGCCGAACAACGCGGCGACCGGGTGCGGGCGCTGCAGATCCTCGAACCGATCCTGAACCCGACGTACGCGCAGATGATGCTGCGGCACCAGTGGCTCCCGGCGTTCGTCCGGCTGGCGATGGAGCAGGACGACCGCGAGCGCGCGGTGCGGGCGCTGGACGTCTGCGACGAGGAGGCGGCGAAGGAACGCCGTCCGGCGCGGGCGCTCGCCGCGGCGTCGTGGTGCCGCGGCCTGATCGAGGAGGACCCGAGCCCGGTGCTCGACACGGCGGAGCACTTCCGCTCGGTCGGCCGCCGCCCGGAACTGGCGTCGGCGCTGGAGGACGCGGCGGTGCTGCTGGCTCGCGCGGGCCGGCTGGACGCGGCCCAGGCGGCGTACGAGGAGGCGGCGGAGCTGTACACGGCGCTGTCGGCCCGCTGGGACCTGCGCCGCGCGGAGTCGCGCTTGCGCCGGCTGGGCGTCCGCCGCGGGGCGATGTTCTCGCCGATCCGCCCGGGCCACGGCTGGGAGTCCCTGACGCCGATCGAGGTCCGCATCGCGAGCCTGGTCGCGGAGGGCCGTTCGAACCCGGACATCGCGGCGGAGCTGTCCCTGCCCCGCCGGACGGTCCAGGCCCACGTGGCGAGGTTGCTGGGCAAGCTGGAGACGCCGTCGCGGTCTGGGGTGGCGGACGCTTTCCGCCAGCGCACCTGAGGCTGCCGCGGCTTGTCGTGAGTGTTTAGGGCGGTTCTAACCGCCCTAAACACTCACGAGAAGTCTGGCAGAGCGTTGGCCTTGGCGATGCGCCCGAGGAAGTGTCCCGAGTCCTTGACCGTCCGGACCTGCGTTTCGAAGTCGACGTGGATCAGGCCGAAGCGTTGTGAGTAGCCCATCGCCCACTCGAAGTTGTCCAGCAGGGACCACGCGAAGTAGCCGCGTACATCCGCACCCGCGCGGATCGCGTCGTGGACCGCGCGGACGTGGGAGTCGAGGTAGGCGACGCGGGCAGTGTCGTGGACCCGGCCGTCGACCACTTCGTCCACAAAGGACGCGCCGTTCTCCGCCACCACCAGCGGCAGCCCGCCGGAGCGGTCGGAAATCCAGCTCAGCATGGACGTCAGGGAGCTGGGCGTCTGCTCCCAGCCGAACGCCGTCAGCGGCGGCCGAGCCGGGAGCACGTCCAGGCCCCGCAGCCCCGGCAGCGGGCAGTTGCCCGGCGCCAACGGGTACGCGAGTGGTGTCACCCGCGCCGGGGCGTAGTAGTTCACCCCGAGCCAGTCGATGGCCGCCGCGATGGTGTCCGTGTCGCCGTCCCGGACCGACGCGGCGAATCGGCCTCCGTGAAAAGCCACGTCCGCCATGACGTCCGAGGGGTAACCCTTGCCCAGCACCGGGTCGAGGAAGAAGCGGTTGTGGATGCCGTCGAACTTCCGCGCCGCTTCGACGTGAGCCGGTGACGAGCCGTCCGCGATGGCCGGGGCGAAGTTCAGGGCCAGCGAGAACTCGTGCCCCGGCCGAGCCTGCTCCGTCAACGCGCGTGTCGCCAGGCCGTGGCCGAGCAGCAGGTGGTGCGCCGCGACCAGCGCCGTGTCGTGGTCTTGGACGCCCGGTGCGTGCACGCCGCTGCCGTAGCCCAAGAAGGCCGCGCAGAACGGCTCGTTGATCGTCGTCCACTGGTCGACGCGGTCGCCGAGCGCGTCGTGGACCACCGCCGCGTACTCCGCGAACCGGAACGCCGTGTCGCGCGCCGGCCAGCCGCCCGCGTCCTCCAGCGCCTGCGGCAGGTCCCAGTGGTACAGCGTCAGCACGGGCGTGACGTCGCGGCTCAGCAGCTCGTCGACCAGCCGGTCGTAGAACCCCAGACCGGCAGCCGACGTCGTCACGCCGTCGGGCATGACCCGCGGCCACGCCACCGAAAACCGGTACGCGTTGAGCCCGAGGCCGGCCAGCAGGCCGACGTCCTCGGGGTAGCGGTGGTAGTGGTCGCAGGCGACCTCGCCGGACGCGCCGTCGAGCACCTTGCCGTCGGTGGCCGCGAAGGTGTCCCAGATGGACGGTCCCCGGCCGCCTTCGGTGACGCCGCCCTCGACCTGGTACGACGCGGTCGCCGCGCCCCACCGGAAGCCCGCCGGAAACCCGGTCATACTGGCACCCCTCTCAGGATCCCCCGGACGACGTACCGGCCGAGCAGCAGGAACGCCACGATGACGGGCAGCACGGCCACGGTCGCCCCGGTCAGCATCAGCGCGTAGTCGGTGTAGTACCCGCTGGCCAGCTGCGACAGCGCGACCTGCACGGTCGGTGTCTCGTTGGGGTCGAGTACCACCAGCGGCCAGAAGTAGTCGTTCCACGTCGCCATGAACGTCAGCATCGCGAGCACCGCGGCCTGCGGGCGCAACGACGGCACCGCGACGTGCCAGTAGGTGCGCAGGATCGAGCAGCCGTCGACGGTCGCCGCATCGACGAGGTCGGTGCTGATCGCGTTCTCGCAGGCCTGCCGCATCCAGAACACGCTGAACGCGCTGACCAGCCCGGGCACGATCACCGCCTCGAGCCGGCCGTACCAGCCGAGGTCGCCGACGACGAGGTAGAGCGGGATCACGCCGAGCTGCGCCGGCACCATCGCCGAGCCGACGACGAGCAAGAACAGCGTGTTGCGGCCGGGGAACCGCAGCCGCGCGAACGCGAACCCGGCGAGGCTCGCCAAGACCACGTTGGACACCATCACCGTGCCCGAGACGATCAGCGAGTTGCCGATCGCGAGCCAGAAGTCGACGGTGTCGAACACGCGGCGCACGTTCTCGAAGAGGTGCCCGCCCGGCAGCAGCAAGGGCGAGGTCTCCCCGATCGCCGAGTTGTCCCTTGTGGACACCACGAACGACCAGTACAGCGGGAACATCGACGCGCCGAGCACGCCGATCAGCACCGCGTAGACCCAGCCGCCCGCGCGACGCCGGGGCCTCATGCCGCCCTCACGAACCGGCGCACCAGCCGGTAGTTGACCAGCGCGAACAGCACGCAGACGACGAACAGCACCCAGGTCAACGCGGCCGCGTAACCGGCGTCGAAGTGCGTGAACCCCTTCTCGTACAAGTACATCGTCACCGTCTGGAACTGGCGGTCGTTGCCGCCGGTGCCGCCGGAGCCGCCGGAGTCGAACAGCTGCGGCTCGGCGAACAGCTGCAGGCCGTTGACGGTGCCGGCGATGGCGGTGAAGGCGAGCGCGGGCCGGATGCCCGGCACGGTGATCGACCAGAACGTCCGCCAGCGCGACGCGCCGTCGAGCGCGGCGGCCTCGTACAGGTCGGCGGGCACGGCCTGCATCGCCGACAGGTAGATCAGCGCGTTGTACCCGGTCCAGCGCCAGAGCACCATCGACGCCACCGCGACGTGCGACGACCAGGTGCTCGCCTGCCAGTTGACCGGGGCGACGCCGAACCAGCCGAGCACTTCGTTGACGACACCGTAGTCGCGGCTGAACAGCTGCCCGAACACGAGCCCGACGGCGACCACCGACACGACGTTGGGCAGCAGGATCCCGGTGCGCCACCAGGTCGCGGCCCGCAGCGGCCGGTCGAGCAGCGCCGCGATCCCCAGCGCCAGCAGGAACTCCGGGACGGCGGCGAGCACGAAGATGCCGACCGTGTTGGCCAGCGCGTTGTAGAACCGCGGGTCGGTGAGCAGCTCGCCGTAGTTGGCGAGCCCGAGGTAGCCCTGGTCGCCGTCGAGCAGGTTCCAGTCGTGCAGCGACACCCAGATCGTGTAGAGCAGCGGGAACGCGCCGAACACGACGAACAGCCCGAAGAAGGGCGCGATGAGCAGCAACGGCGTGACCTTGCGGTCGAAACGGGCGAGCCGGTGCTGCACGCGGAGCTACTTCAGTGCTGCTTGAGCCTGCTGGACGGCGTCCGCCCAGGCCTGGTCGACGTTCTCGGTCTTGTCCTCGATCCGCCCGAGCGCGCGGCCGAACTCCGGCCGGACGTCGGCGTCGTGCAGGCCCCGGTAGTTGGGCCGCAGGGAGTCGGCCGACGCGGCGAAGATCTTGCCGGTCGGCGCGTCGTCGAAGTACGGGTCGGTGTGCGCGACGACCTGCGGGTCCTTGTAGACGGCGGGTTCGCTGGGCAGGATGCCGTCGGAGAGGAACAGCTTCTTCTGCTGCTCCGGCGCGGTCAGCCAGCGGGCCAGGTCGTACGCCTGCTGCGGGTGCTCGCTCTGCTTCGGCACGGTCAGGAACGAGCCGCCCTGGTTGCCGCTGGCGCCGGGCACGGTGGTGACGTCCCACTTGCCCCTGTTGTCGTCGCCGCCGGCCTGCTTGATCTGGCTGAGCATCCACGCGGGACACGCGATCGTGGCGAACGAGCCCTGCTTGATGGCCACGTTCCAGGCCTGCGTGAACGTCGTCGCGGCGGCCGTCTGGCCCTTCGCGGCGATGCCGCCCGACAGGAAGAAGGCGTTGCGCACGGTCGGGTTCGTGCCGCCGATGTAGGAATCGTCCTTCGCCGCGAAGTAGTTCTCGGGCGACTGGTTCAGCATCGCCGTGTAGACGGTGCCCGCGGAGTCCGCGAACTTGACGTTCGGGGTCTTGTCGGTGAACCGCTGCGCGGTGGCGGCGTAGGCGGTCCAGTCGGGCATCAGCCTCGCGACCGCGTCCCGGTCGGTCGGCAGCCCGGCCGCCTGGAACAGGTCACGCCGGTAGCAGAGGGCGAGGCTGCCCATGTCGGTGCCGAGGCCGAGGACGTAATCGCCGTCGGTCCCCTGCGCCCACTTCCAGGGCGCCCACTGGTTCTGGAGATCCCGCGCGCCGAACTGGGCGAGGTCGGCGAACTTGTCCTTCGCCTTCCGGTACTGCGGGATGTACTGCTCTTCGATCGCGACGACGTCGGCGGCCCCGTGGCCGGTGGCGAGCTGGGTCGCGAGGCCCTTGTGGTGGGTGTCGAAGTCGGTGACGCGGTTCTGCACCTCGACGTCCGGGTGCAGCTTCTCGTACTCCGCGATCAGCGGCGCGTAGCCGAACTCACCGAAGGTCGCGATGGTGAGCTTGGTCTTGCCCCCGGCGTCGCTCGGGGCGCAGGCGGCGAGCAGGGCCAGCGCGGCAGCCGCCGCGGCGGTCCGGCGGATGATCGTTCCCACGTGGGTGAGCTTCCCTCAGATCACACCCGCGCGCACGGCGTACGCGACCGCGTGCGGCCGGTTGCGCAAGTTGAGCCGGTTGGTCATGGCGTAGATGACGTTCTTCACGGTCCGCTCGGAGTAGCACAGCTTGCCCGCGATCTCGGCAGTGTCCCAGCCTTCCGCCATCAAGCGAAGCACATCCACCTCGCGCGGCGTCAGCGACGCCCCGGCACCTTCGTGGGCCAGCGCCTCGACCTGATCGCGCAGCGACGTCGTCCGGCCCCGCGCGGCGGCGAGCACGCTGTCGGTGACGCGGTCGAGGGCGGTCCGCGGCAGCACGGCGGAGACGTGGCAGTCGGCGAGCAGGCTCAGGTGCGCCGGGTCGACGTGCCCGGCGACAAGCACGATCGCGGCCGGCGACTCGGTGGCCGCGGCGCGCAGCGCGGCGATGACGTCCCGGTCGACCTGGTTCGCGGCGAACACCAGCACGGCGGCCTCGCCACGGCGGGCTCGCGGCACGACCAGCAGCTCGGGGCGGGATCGCAGGTGGTTGATCAGCCCGGTGAGGGCGATCGGGTCGGACGCCCACGCCGCCACGCGCACCTGGTCCATCGTGCCTCCTGGTAACCGTCATCGATTTTCTTGACGCCGCCCAGTCTGGTGAGACCGCCTTCACGAATTCTCTAACGGCGTAGTGCCGCTTCTTCAGAGTCTTCTTCACGGTCCTTCACACGGCGAAGAAGGGGCGTCGACTACCGTCGTGGGGCCCGCCGACGAGTGAAGGGACCGATGAACCGCCGAAGTCTGGCTGCCCTGGGGGTAGCCCTGTGCGTCGTGGTCGTGAGTCTGCTGGTCATCGGCCTGCAACCGCGGATCGTGTCCGGTTTGGCGATCCCGCGGACGCCGCCTTCCGCGGCTCCGCCCGCCCCGGCCGCGACCTCCGCACCCGCGCCGACCTCGAGTCTCGCGCGTCCGGGCGACTGCGCGTCGCTGGTGAAGAGCCTCGACGTCCGCCGGCAGGTCGCGCAGCTGGTCGTCGTCGGCGTGACCGGGGACAACCCGGCCTCGACGGTGGCGCTGGTGCGCGAAAACCAGGTCGGCGGGATCTTCATCGGGGGTAACGCAACAGCGTTGTTGAAAGATCACTCACTTGACGCGGTGCAGGGCGTAGCGAAGCTCCCGGTGGCCGTTTCGGTCGACGAAGAGGGCGGCCGCGTCCAGCGCATCGACGATCTCGACGGCGACATGCCGTCCGCGCGCGAGCTGGCGAAGACGAAGACGCCGGAGCAGGTCCGCGGCATCGCCGCCGAACGCGGCCGTCAGCTGAAGGCCCGCGGCGTCACGGTGGACTTCGCGCCCGACACCGACGTCACGGACGCCCCGGACGACGACGTGATCGGCGACCGGTCCTTCAGCCCCGACCCGGCCCGCGTGAAGACGTACGCCACGGCGTTCGCCGCGGGCTTGCGCGACGCGGGTGTCCAGCCGGTGCTGAAGCACTTCCCCGGCCACGGCCACGGCTCGGGTGACTCCCACAAGGGCACCGTCGTCACGCCGCCGCTCGCGCAGCTGCGCGCGGTCGACCTCGCGCCCTACCGGAACATCGCCGACTACGGCCCGGTCGCCGTGATGGTCGGCCACCTCGACGTGCCGGACTTGACGAACGGCGTCCCGGCGTCACTTTCGCCGCCCGCGTACCAGCTGCTGCGCGGCGAATTCCGCTTCACCGGGCCGATCCTGACCGACGACCTCGGCGCGATGAAGGCCATCACGGCGCAGTACACGTTGCCGGACGCCGTCCTGAAGGCCCTGGAAGCCGGCGCGGACCAGGCGTTGTGGTCCTCCGGCGGCCGCGTCGACGAGGTGCTGGACCGGCTGGAGAAAGCCGTCGCCTCGGGCGAGCTGCCGACGACGCGCGTCCAGCAGTCGGTGACGCGGGTGCTGCGCGGCAAGGGTGTCTGCGGCTGAGCCGGATCCTCCCTAGACTCCTTCGCGGCACCTACAGCAAGGAGTGACATGTCCGATCCCGGCGGTACTTTCCTTCTCGGCGGCGAACTTTCCGTGACCCGGATGGGCTACGGCGCGATGCAGCTGGCCGGCCCCGGCGTGTGGGGACCGCCGAAGGACCACGACACCGCGGTCGCCGTGCTGCGCGAGGCCGTCCAAGCGGGTGTCACGCACATCGACACCAGCGACTACTACGGCCCGCACACCGTGAACGCCGTGATCAAGGAAGCCCTGCACCCGTACCCCGAAGCCGTCCATCTGGTCACGAAGGTCGGCGCGCGCCGCAGCGAGGACAAGGGGTGGCCGGCCGCGCTGTCGGCCGACGAGCTGACCGAAGCGGTGCACGACAACCTGCGGAACCTGGGCCTCGACGCGCTCGACGTCGTCAACCTGCGGCTGAGCGACGCCACCGGCGGCTACCCCGTGGCGATGTCGCTGGCCGAGCCGTTCGGGGTGCTCGCGGACCTGCGGGAGAAGGGGCTGATCCGGCACCTCGGCGTCAGCCACGTGACCGCCGAACAGCTCGACGAGGCCAAGGCGATCGCGCCGGTCGTGTGCGTCCAGAACCAGTACAACCTGGCGCACCGGGAGAACGACCCGCTCGTGGACAAGTGCGCCGCCGAGGGGATCGCCTTCGTGCCGTACTTCCCGCTCGGCGGCTTCAGCCCGCTGCAGTCGGGCCTGCTCGACGACTGCGCCGCCCGCCTCGGCGTGACGCCGATGCAGGTCGCGCTCGCGTGGCTGCTGCAGCGGTCGCCGTCGATGCTGCTGATCCCGGGCACGTCATCGCCGGAGCACCTGCGCCAGAACCTCGCGGCCGCGGATCTCGAGCTGCCGGCGGACGTGCTCGCCGACCTCGACCGGATCGGCGCCGTCTGATGGCGGAGTGGGGCGATCTGGTCGCCTACATCAGGCAGGCTTACCGGGTGGTGCGCGACGAGCCCGACGAGATCCGCATCCGGCTGATCTTCGGCGACGAGCCGGACACCGAGAACCGCGCCCAGATCATGGTGATCGCCCGGGAGATCCTGGACCAGCGCGAAGACTGGGTGCAGATCGCGACGCCGTTCGCCCGGCACGACGAGGTCGACCTCCTGGCGGTGCTGACCGAGGTCGGCGAGTCGACCATCGTCGGCGGGGTCGCGGTGATGGGCGACCACATCGTGCTGCGGCACTCGCTGCCCCTGATCAACCTGGACATCAACGAGTTCATCGACCCGCTGGAACTGGTGGCGGGCGCGGCCGAGCTGCTGGAGCAGCAGTTCACCGGCCGGGACGACTACTGAGCCGAGACCCGGCGAACCACGCTTCCGAAGTCCGTGAATGGCACATTGAGGGACTCTGAGTCCCTCAATGTGCCATTCACGGCTTTGAGCCGCGGCGCCGCACGTCAGGCGGGTTTGCGGGCCAGCACCCGGCCCTGCGGCACCCGTGCCGCCGGGTTGCGCACCACCTTGGTCAGGATTTCGAAGCCCGCGTCGCTCAGCAGGTCGCCGACCCCGTCCACCGGCAGCCAGTAGATGTCCAGCGAAAACCCTTCTTGCCCGTACCCCTGCGTCCGGTGGTTGTGCTGGTCGCCGACGTGGAATCCCACCTGCAGGTAACCGCCCGGGCGCAGCACCCGGAACAGCTCCGCCGCCACCGCCGGGAGCCGCGACGGCGGGGTGTGGATGATCGAGTACCACGCCACCGCCCCGGCGAGACCGCCGTCCGGAAGATCGAGACCCAGCAGCGAACCCTCGGAAAACCGCAGCTCAGGGTAGTTGCGGCGGGCGATCGCGAGCATCTCCGGCGTCAGGTCGATGCCGGAGACGTCGAGGCCGAGCGACGCCAGGTACGTCGTAACGTGGCCCGTGCCGCAGCCGAGGTCGGCGACCGGGCCACCGCGGACCAGGTCGGCGAACGCCGCCAGCAGCGCGCGGTCCTCGATGTCGTCGCGCACCGGTGGCACGAACTCGCCGTAGCTCTCGGCGACAATGGCGTACGTGGCCCGGGTCGGGCTCAGGAACTGGTCATCGGTCACGTCCGCAAGCTAGCGGCGGGCACCGACAGTTTCCGGCGAGTGTCCTAAGTGGACTTTCCCAGGCTGTCCAGCATGATGCGGACGGACTCGAACTCCCGGACCTCCTGACGGCAGTCCGGGCACGACGCCAGGTGCCGCTCGACCCGCGCCGTCTCGGCGTCGTCGAGCAGGCCCAGGCTGTAGGCCCCGAGGTCGGTCCGGTCGTACCGGCCCATCGATCGTGTCTCCGTTTCCGCATCCCGCAAGGGAACACCCGCACCCCACCAGACGTCTCCAGCGTCCTGGGAGGTACGGCCGATCGGGGACGTTCCCCCGTTTTCCACCCGATCGGCCGACAACTGCGGTCGGAGTTCCGCCCATGTGAGTGACGCGCGTCGTCACGGATCCCACCCGACCGGACACGGAAAGCTTTCTCGCGACCAATTTCGCCGTTCGGCGTCATGGCTCCCGCACTCGGCCGTCGAACCCGCGTCAGGCCGGCATTTCCCGGCCTCGACCTGGGTGCCCAGCGAGCCGAAACGAGGAAAGCGATGACCGTACGAAGCCACCGGGCGGACAACGTCGTCGACGAGGTTGGGGTGTGGCTGACCGGGGAGTTCGGCGCACGGCTCCCGGTCACGGAGATCGACCGCGTCATCCACGTGACGCGGATCGACCTCGAGAGCTGCATCGCGCCGGAGGAGCTCGGGGAGATGCTCCACCGGCTGGGCCGCGCCCGGCTGCAGCGGCTGCTGCAGCTCGCGCCGCCGGCGAAGGTGCGGATCCCGCAAACGCGATGACCGCGGACTTGCCGGACACGTCCAGGGGCGTGTCCGGCAACCGCCCTAGGCGTCGCGGACGGGCCGGTAGGTGAGGCGGACGATGCCGGTGCCGACCGTGCGGTTCCCGACGAGCCGCACCGGTTTCACGGCACTGGTCCGGCCGAACAGGCGCTCGCCCTCCCCGAGCGCGAACGGGCAGACCATCAGCCGCAGCTCGTCGACCAGGTCGTGCTCGATCAGCGCGTGCGCGACCCGGCCGCTGCCGTAGAGGACGACGTCCCCGGCCACCTCCTGCTTCAGCCGCGAGACCGCTTCCACCAGGTCGCCCTTCAGGACCGTCGAGTTCCACTCGAGGTCTCCGGGGGTCGAGGACACGACGTACTTGGGCACGGCGCGCAGCCGGTCCGCCCAGGCGCCGCCGCGGGTCGCCCACCCCTGCGCGAGGAACCACTCGTGGGTCCGCCGCCCCAGCAGCACACGTTCTCGCTGATGACGATCTTCCCCATGGCGGATCTCCTTCTTCGTGTTGTCGGCCACCGGAGAGACGCCGCGAAACCGGGCAAGGGGGCGGTCGCCGAGCGCCCCCTTCTGCGCGCGGGCGGAGTCCGTACAAGATGAACGGACGAAGGGTGGCGAGTGTGGAACTGACCAGCACCGACCGGCTGAGCAGGGCCCGGGCCGGGGACGGCGACGCGTTCCGGGCGCTGACCGAGCCGCACCACCGGGAGCTGCAGGTGCACTGCTACCGGCTGCTCGGGTCGTTCCAGGACGCCGAAGACGCGCTCCAGGACACCCTGCTGGCCGCTTGGCGGGGGCTCGGTGGCTTCGACGGCCGCGCCTCGCTGCGCACCTGGCTCTACCGGATCGCCACCAACCGGTGCCTGAGCACGCTTCGCGCGGCGAGCAGGCGCCCGGCGAAGGAATGGGACATCCCCGGCGTCGAACCGCCGGAACCGACCCGGCTCGGCGAGGTCGTCTGGCTCGAGCCGTATCCCGACGCCCTCCTCGACCCGGAAGCTCGTTACGAGCGAGCGGAATCCGTGTCGCTGGCCTTCGTGACCGCGCTCCAGGTCCTGCCGCCCCGCCAGCTCGCCGTCCTCGTCCTGCGCGACGTCCTCGGGTTCCCCGCGAGCGAGGTGGCCGGCATGCTGGACACGACCGTGGACTCGGTCAAGAGCGCCCTCAAGCGAGCGCGCGCCGGCCTGCGGCACCACCGGCCCGCACCCGGCGCCCCGCCTCCCGCGGCCGGCTCCCCCGCCGAGAACGCGATCGTGGCGGACTTCGTCCACGCCTGGGAGGCCGCCGACGTCGGCGCGCTGGTGACCCTGCTGACCGACGACGTGTTCATGTCCATGCCGCCGCTGCCGCTCGAATACCAGGGCCGGAACGTCGTGGCCCGCTTCTGCGCCGACCTCTTCGGCGCGGGCCGGCGGTTCGAGCTCGTGGCGACCCGCGCCAACGGCCAGCCGGCTTTCGGGTCCTACCTGCGCGCCGCCACCGGCGTCCGGCACGGCACCGGCCTGTACGTCCTCACGCTCGCGGGCGACCGGATCAGCGCCATGTCCCGCTTCGAGAACACCGTGCTGCCCGCGTTCGGGCTACCGCGATCGCTGTGACGAGCGAAAGCTAGGACACCTGGACGACGACCGCCGTCGCGTTGTCCTGGCCGCCCGCCGCCTCCGCGACGGCCAGCAGCTGCCGGACCTGCTCGGCCGGCTCGGCCGGCCGCCCGAGGATCTCGCGGATCCGCTCGTAGGGCACCTGCTCGGCGACGCCGTCGCTGCACAGCAGCAGGACGTCGCCCGGGCGCAGCGCGAGGCTGAGCACGTCCGGCTCCGGGTGCGCGGGGTGCCCGATGTAGCGCGTCAGCTGGTACCGCGCGGCCGACGCCTGGGGCGAGTCGAACGCGTACCAGCCGTTGACCGCGCCGAGCCAGGCCATCGTGTGGTCGGTGGTGAGCAGCTCCAGGAGGCCGTCGCGAAGCCGGTAGGCCCGCGAGTCGCCGATCTGGACGAGCCAGTACCCGCCGCCGGACCCGACGAGCGCGGTGAGCGTGCACCCGGCCAGGCCGCCGATCCGCCTACCGGACTCGTTCACCTCGCGTTGCGCCGCGGCGACCGCCTCCCGCAACGAGTCCGCGGAATCACCTGCGCCCGCGACGAAGACGTCGACCGCGGTCCGTCCGGCCGTTCGGCTGCCTTCACCGTCACCCATTCCGTCGGCGACCACCGCGAGCAACGGATCCTCGGTCAGGTGCACGACATCGAAGTTGGCGGAGTAGCGCCGCCCCACCTCGCTGCCCGCGGCGGCGCGCGTGACATGTCCGGTCATCACCGCATCATGCCAGGGCCGTTCGCGCACACCCGTTGCCCGCGTTGCCCGGTTTCTTGACTGGACTAGACCAATCTGCTCTAGTGACTGGTGTCACGTTCTTCCCGGCCGGATGAGCACCCCCTCTTCGACACCCGGACGCCTCCCCACGTCCGGACCCTGTCGTGGCCGAAGGAGTGAGCGAGCCTTGAGAAGAAGTCTTGTCGCGGTGATTTCCGCCTTTGCGGCCGCAGCCGCGCTCGTGCTCGGTGTGCCCGCGTTGTCCACCGCCGCCCCGCAGGCCGCCGCCGCGGCGTGCAGCGGGCCCAACTGGGTCGCCGGCCAGTGGTACGACGTCGGCGCGGTCGTCAAGTACACCAACGGCAGTTATTACCGCGCCAAGAACGCGAATCCGGGTTACGACCCGATCATCAGCACCTGGTACTGGGAGCCCTACAGCTGTGACGGCGGCGGTGGCGGGACGACCTGCAACGCGCCCAACTGGGTCGCCGGCCAGTGGTACGACGTCGGTGCGATCGTCAAGTACACCAACGGCGGCTACTACCGCGCCAAGAACGCGAACCCGGGCTACGACCCGATCATCAGCACCTGGTACTGGGAGCCCTACAGCTGCGACGGCGGCGGCACGAACCCCGGCAACCCGGGCTCGTTCGTCGTCAGCGAAGCCCAGTTCAACCAGATCTTCCCGGGCCGCAACGGTTTCTACTCCTACAGCGGCCTGACCGCGGCGCTGTCCGCCTACCCCGGCTTCGCGAACACCGGCAGTGACACGGTGAAGAAGCAGGAGGCGGCCGCGTTCCTCGCGAACGTCGACCACGAGACCGGCGGCCTCGTCTACATCGTCGAACAGAACACGGCCAACTACCCGCACTACTGCGACTACAGCCAGTCCTACGGCTGCCCGGCCGGCCAGGCGGCGTACTACGGCCGCGGCCCGATCCAGCTGAGCTGGAACTTCAACTACAAGGCCGCGGGTGACGCGCTCGGCATCGACCTGCTCGGCAACCCCTGGCAGGTCGAGCAGAACTCGGCCGTCGCGTGGAAGACCGGCCTCTGGTACTGGAACACCCAGACCGGGCCGGGCACGATGACGCCGCACAACGCGATCGTCAACGGCCGCGGCTTCGGCGAGACGATCCGCAGCATCAACGGCTCGATCGAGTGCAACGGCGGCAACCCGGCCCAGGTCGAGAGCCGCGTCTCCAAGTACCGCTCGATCAGCGCGGTCCTCGGCGTCGACCCCGGCGCCAACCTCTACTGCTGACCCCGTCGTGAGTGTTTAGGGCGGTTAGAACCGCCCTAAACACTCACGACCCCACGCTGGGAGCCTCAGGCCGTCCGCCACAACGCGGGGACGTTCGGGGGCTCCCAGCCCGGCTGGGCCGTGTGCCCCTGTAAGCACACGTACTCCCGGCCGCCGTAGGTGACGCGGGCGCCGGCCGCGTAGGCGGTGCCCGCCGCCCAAGTGGTGCCGCCCGGCGGCGTCGACGTGGTCGGTGGCGGCGTCCCGGTGGTAGTGGTCGGTGGCGGCTTGCCGGTGGTGGTCGGCGTCTGCGGCACGTTCAGCACGAAGTCGAACGCGGCCTCCTTCGCGCTCCCGTTGTCCCGCACGGTCATCAGCAGCCGCGCGTCGAAGATCGTGTCGGTGTTGTTGCGCGGCTCGTTCGGGAAGTACAGCTGCGTGGTCAGGATCGGCCGGCCCGGCGCCTGGACCTTCACGTGGATGTGCCGGGTGCGGCCCGGGTAGAGGCCCGGCACGATCGTCGACAGCGTGAACGCGCCTCGGGCGTCGGTGTACTGGTGGCCGCGGAAGGTGAAGCCGGTGTTGTCGTAGGCGCCGTTGACGTCCGCCTGCCAGAAGTCCAGCAGCGCGCGGTTCACCGGCAGGCACGCGAGCCCGAAGACGTAACCCGTCACGGTCAGCCGCGTGCCCTGGGTGCCCGGCGTGACGAGCGAGGTCCGTTCCGGCGAGTTCGGCTTGAAGTACGGGCCTTCGGTCTGTTCGGGCGTCGGATCGTCGTCGTCGTGGCACGACGGCGTCAGCTCCGGCGCCTGGCCGCCCACGGCCGCGGTACGGGCGAGCGCGGGGCCGCCGAGCAGCGCGACGGGCGCCGCGACACCGGCGGCCAATGCGGCCCGCAGCACCGTCTTGCGGCTCAGCTTGGTCTCTTCGTCCATGCTCTCGACGGTAAGAGCGCCCCGGGCCGCCGACGATGGACTGGCGCCGTCAGTCGTGGTGCTTCTCGCCGGTGCGGCGGAAGTCGCCGGGGCTCAGCCCAGTCTCCCGCCGGAAGAACCGGCAGAAGTACGCCGGATCGGCGAACCCGACGCGGCTCGCGACCTGCCGGACGGTCAGGTCCGTGCGGAGCAGGAACCGCTTGGCCTCCCGGATCCGCGCCTCCCGCACGAGCTGCGCGGCCGTGCGGCCGGTCGCGGCCTTGACCGCGTCGGTGAGGTACCCCGGGGTGACGCCGATGCGTTCGGCGTGCGCGTGCACCGACCACAGCCCGAGGTCGGCGCGTCCGGTCAGCCGGGCGAACTCCGCCGCCACCGCCCCGGCGCGCACGGGCGGCGCGTCCGGCGTCCCGGGGAGGCGTCCCACGCGCACGACCAGGACGTGCAGCAGCGCCCGCACCACCGAGTCCGCGCCGCGGCGGTGTTCCGCCTCCAGCTCGGCGACGAGCCGCGTGACGTCGGCGTCGGCGCGGTCGTCCAGCTCCAGCCACGGCCGTTCGCCCAGCCGGCGCAGGAGCTCGCGGTCGGCCGGGTAGTCGAGCAGGAAGTCGTCGGTGAACAGCACGACGTGCCCGGACAGGCCCCGGACGCCGGCCCAGTGGTGCACCTGGCCGGCCGCGATGACGCCGAGGTGCGGCGGCCGCAGCGGCCAGCGGGCCAGGTCCACGACGTGCGTCCCGGTGCCGCCGGTGACGTGCACGAGCTCGTGGAAGGTGTGCCGGTGCGGGAACTCCGCGCGCGACAGTGGCCCGATCGTGTCGAACGTCCCGACGGCGAACGGCACCGCGTGCGGCGCCGGCAGCTCCAGCCGGTGCATCGGCAGCTCCCCCGCGCGCGGCGAGGGACACGGCGTCCCGGGCGGAACGGTCGTACCGCGCATGGTCTCGTCCCTTCGCCGGTCGGCGGAAAAGTCTAGACCACTGCGTGCACGGTTCGCCGCTTTCGCCCCGAAGGTCGCAATCCGTTCGTCGGGTACGAAAACGGGGCCGGTCCACTGTGGACCAGCCCCGCTTCGTTCAGTTCAGCTCAGCTCACGCACGGCTGCGGCGACGGCTCACCAGCAGCATCAGCGCGCCGCCACCGAGCAGCAGGCCGCCGACGGTGAACGGCACGGCCGCGTCGACACCGGTGTTGGCGAGCTCGCCGCCACCGCCCGGGGAACCGGCCGGGGTGGTCGGCGCGGGGCTCGTGGCCGGCGCGCCGGCCTCGGTCCAGCTGGCGGCCGCGTTCGCGGTCACCTCGGTCTTCTCCGAGTCGGCGACGATCAGCGACTGGGCCGGCTGCCGCGCGTAGTTCTCGGAGACGAACAGGCGGCCCGTGTCCAGCTCGCCGCTGGCCTTGAGCTCGAAGGCACCCTTGCCCGGCTTGGTGCCGGCCGGGATGTCGACGTAGAGCTTGGTGCCGTCCTTGACGTCCGAAGCCTTCAGCTCCTTGCCGTCGGCGTCGGTGAGCTTGACGCCGTCGGGCAGCTGGCTGGTCAGCGCGGTGATGTCACCGGAGGTCGCGACCGAGAACGGGCCGATCTTGCTGCCCGCGGTGCCTTCGGTCTTGTCCGCGGCGACGTTCAGCGTCGGCTTCGGCTGCGCGGCGAGACCCTTGTTCTGGTCACCGGTCAGGTAGCCGTACAGCGCGGCGACGTCGGCGTTGGCGTCGGCCGAGTTCTCCTCGGCCAGCGGCTTGGTGGCGTCGAGGTTCACGCCGTCGCTGAAGTGCCACACCGCGGCCTGCGTCGCGGCGATGGCCTCGCGCTCGGAGACGCCGCCGTGGACGGTGACGCCCGCCTTGCCCAGCGCGCTGCCCAGCGCGTCGAGGCCGGTGCCCGGGTAGCCGTGGTGCAGGACCCAGTTGATCTTCGGGCTGTTCTCCTCGAACGGGCCCTTGGCGGGGTACTTGTTCCACGGGCGCTCGACCATGTCGACGTCGGTCCGCAGGCCGACGGTGATCTGCACGCAGTAGAGCTTGAGGGTGCTGCCGTCGGACAGCTTCATCGAGAACAGCTCGGCGATGTAGTCGCCGCCCTTCCCGAGGTTGAGCCGGTAACCGACGGTGCCACCGTTCCCGTCGACCTTGCCGTGAGCGGCACCGTCGTCGGCGAGGGCGGCCGGAGCGCCGACCATGACAGCGGCGGCCGCGGCGAGAGCCGCGATCCCGCCGCGCACGAGTCCTGACCTGACCTGCATAAATCTCCTATCCGAGCCCGAATCACGACGTCAATGACCGCGTGAGACCAGCCCCGATCACGACGGCCACCAATTCGGGTGACTGATCACCCGGTCAAGCGACACCGGAGCATACATGGACCTCACAGAGGTCACTTCCGGTGTCCCCGTTAACTCGAATGTGTTGTCCAGAAGGGCAAGAAGAAGCCAGAAAAGTGCAGATTGCTACCTCGGAAACGCGTTTTCCGAGGTTCGCATACCGGGCGAACCGGACTCTTGATCGACCACTGTGGACGGTATGGCACGCGGGGATCGCCGTGGGAGAATTCGGGGGAAACTTTCGCACGACGCCGGGGACCGCGCTCGCGATGACGATCGACACGCCGTGCGACGACCTGGTGCTGGTCGGGGCCGGGCCGGTCGCCGAGGTGTACGCGGGTGTCGAGGGGGACACGGCGTTCGCGCTCAAGATCTTCCCCGGCCCGTTGGACCGCTCGACGCGGAGTGCGCTGGAGCGCGAGCAGGCCCGGCTGCGGGGCACTTCCGTCCTGCTCCCGGACGTCGACGCGTTGCCTGATGGCCGCGCGGTGTTGCGGCTGCCGTTGTGTTCGCAGTCCCTGGCCGACCTTCGCCGCCCCGACCTCGGCCGTCGCCTAGGCGAGCGCCAACGGCGTGGCCGGCTTCGGCGACTGCACGGGCTTCGGCAGCGCCACGGGCTTGGCGACGAGGTGCGGCAGCGTGATGTGGTTGGCCTGCCCGGGCTGCGCGGTCTGGTGCTTCACGACCGGCCCCTTCTTGCGGGACACCGGCTTGGCCTGGCTGTGCTTCGCCGGAGCGTGCTTGGCCGGAGTGTGCTTCGCGGGCTGGGCAGACCTTCTGCGCGACCTTCGCGGCCGGCGCCGCGAGGGGCGCGACGGCGGCCGGCGCGACGGCGGGCCGCGCGGCCCACCTTGCTGGATGTTGTCATGCTGCTCTCCCCGTACGGATGACCTCGCGAAATGCGGGTTCCGTGCAGCGTGGGCGGGGAGGATCCAGGGCGGGTACACCCGGCGTACATCGGGGTTTCAGGCGCGCCGGAGTCCGTCGACGAGCACGCCGACCATGCGCTGGTTGTACTCGATGCCCTCGCCGCGCACGGGCTGGCACAACAGCGCGATGGCGTGCATCAGGTCCTTCGCGCTGACGTCGGCGCGGATCCCGCCGGTCGCGACAGCGGCGTCGAGCAGCGCCGCGAGCACGGGTTCAAGCCGTTCCATGAAGTACCCGGGCAGGCCGTCGAAGGCCGGATCCCCGGAGTGCAGGGCCGTCGCGAGGCCGCGTTTGGTCCCGACGAACGCGGAGTACCGGCGCAGCCACTCCGCGAGCGCCACCCGCGGTTCGTGCTCGGCGCTGAGCGCCGGACCGGCGACCGCGCAGGTGTCGATCCCCCGGTGCAGCACGGCCACGACCAGGTCCGCACGCTGCGGGAAGTGCCGGTAGAGCGTCCCGACACCGACCCCGGCCAGGTCGGTGATTTCTTTCGCGGGAGCGTCCACGCCCGAGGTGGCGAAGACCTTTTTTGCGGCTTCGAGCAGGGCGTCGACGTTGCGCTGGGCGTCGGCGCGCAGCTTGCGCGGTTGCATAACCGGAAAGCCTTTCCATATAGTAGCGGAAGAGCTTTCCGCTTATGCCCACACTACCGCCAGGAGCGCCCCTCATGCAGTACCGCACCCTCGGCCGCACCGGCATCAAGGTCAGCCCGTACGCGCTGGGCACCCTGATGTTCGCGACGTCCATCGGCAACCCCGACCCCGAGGACTCGATCCGCGTCATCCACAAGGCCCTGGACGCGGGCATCAACTTCGTCGACACGGCCGACGCCTACGGCGACGTCGAAGACGTGGTGGGCAAGGCCCTCAAGGGAAGACGTGACAACGTGGTCCTGGCCACCAAGTTCAGCCGCCCGACCGGCGACGACCCCAACCACCAGGGCACGTCGAGGCGCTGGATCATGACCGCGGTCGAGAACTCGTTGCGCCGCCTGCGGACGGACCACATCGACCTGTACCAGATCCACCGCCCCGACCCGTCGACGGACATCGAGGAAACCCTCTCGGCCCTGAACGACCTGATCCACAGCGGCAAGGTCCGCGCAATCGGCACGTCGGCGATGCCGGTATCGGACCTCATCGAGGCTCAGTGGGCCGCGACCCGCCGCGGCTTCGAGCGGTTCCACACGGAGCAGCCGCCATACTCGATCCTGAGCCGCGGAATCGAGCGCGAAGTCCTCCCGGCCACGCAACGCCACGGAATGGGCACCCTGGTCTGGGGCCCGCTGGGGCAAGGAATGCTGACAGGCCGAGTCCGCCGCGGCGAGGAGAACACCCTGCGCCGAGCGGGCCTGCTGAAGCACCTGAACGATTCACGCCGCATCGACGTCGTGGAGCAACTGATCCCCCTGGCAGCGTCGGCAGGCATGCCCATGACCCACTTGGCGATGGCGTTCGCCATCTCCCACCCGGGCGTCACAAGCGCGATCATCGGCCCCCGCACGATGGCCCACCTGGACGACCTGCTGGCCGGGATGGAGGTCACGCTGTCGGACGAGGTACTGGACCGCATCGACGAGATCGTCCCTCCGGGCACGAACGTGAGCGCACTGGACCAGGACTTCGTACCGCGGGCCCTACAGGAAGTCCCCCTCCGCCGCCGCCCGGTGAGCGAACGCTCGGCCGCCTGACCGTTCTACCTCCGGCTCTCCTCCGGCCAGGACGCGCGGCTCTGGAAGTACTGCGACGCCTCGGGTGTCTCGTTGAACTCGAGGATGTTTCCGAGCTTCTCGGCCAGAACCGCGCGAATCTCCTGCGGCGTGATGAAGAAGAACTCCCGTCGCAGGTTGACCTGGTTCAGCCGGCGATCGGCGAACATCTTGTGCAGCTCGTTCTCGAGCGCGATCGCGTCCTCCGAGAAGTGCAGCAGGTGAGTGTCGAAAGGGAACGGAACCGACGCGTCACCGAGTTCCAGGATGCGGTCCCGAGGTTCGAGGCGCCGGGTCATCCCGATCTTCACGACGCTCTCACCGAACGCACCGATGTTGCTGATGACGTATACGTACCCAGCCCGGATGTTGGCGATGCGATAGTCGTTCCGCGCTATCGCGTCGTCGATGGCGGTCAACCGCTCGCGCAGCTCCTCGGCTTGCCCTTGCTTGCCCTGCTCGGCAAGTTTCGCGAGGGCGTTGGCGTAGTGGTCACGTTCCTTCTCCAAGCGGTCGCGTTCGGATTGGAGTTCCGCTTCCGCGCGTTTCTCTTCCCTCAGACGTTCACGCTCAGCCCTGGCCGCTTCGCGTTCCTCCTGCACCTTGAAGTGGTAGTCACCAGTCAGCTCGATCTCGCGAAGCCGAAGCAGGTGGTACTCGGGAGCAACGCGCATCTCCATCATCTTGCCGAGCTTCACGATCGACTCGACCGATCTGTCGAGGCGCTGCTTCGCCGAGGCCACTGTGCCGGCGCGAACGGATCGGACACAGTTGTCGGCCTCGGCGTTGTACGCCCGCAACATGAGCTTCGAAAAGTCGGCCGTCATCTTCCGGCCCTGCGCCAGCGAGTTGTTGTAGGCGAACCGATCAGCGGCGAGGATCGCGACGCCGTTCTTGACGAACTCCTTCACCTCTTGCCGGATCGTAGCCAGTGCCTCCTTGAACTGTTCTGCGTTCTCGAGAGGGTGGTGGTACTCGTAGATCCCGACCTGCTGGAGCAGGATCGCATCGTTGAGCTCGACCAACTCATTTCTTGCCTGGTCGAGCTGTTCGCGGACGGCTTCGAGCTCCTGGCGGACCGACGCGGTCGGCTCCTCTTGCAGGTCGAGGTCACGCGGCGGCTCTACGACGTCAGGCCGCGGAGTCGCGGCAGCCGGAGGAGCTTCCATCGGCGAGTCCGCGGCGGGCTGGCCCCCTTGATCGACCGAACCGTCGGCCACCCAGAACTCCCAGCCCGGAGGCGCCGGCGGCCAGGACGGGTGCGGCTGCCACCCCTGAGGCGGCACCCAACCAGGCTGCGGAGGTGGCCATCCCGGCGGCGGAACGAATTGGAGACCGTTCACCGAGTCGCCCCGCTGGTGAAGGCGCTCATCCACGAACACCCTTCTTGTCGTCGATCGGGGTCAATCGATGCGGCGTCTTCGACACGACAGCGCGAAGGTGTTTCAGCGTTTCGGACGGAGTAATCCGGGACAAGTCGATCTGCAGGAAGTCTTCACGGCTCACCGCCAGTGCGACGAGCCGAACGAACACGTCCCTGCCGACGGCGGGATCGACGTGGTTGACGCCGCCGACCAAGGAGATGCTGTCGATCCTCCCCGCACGGTCCGACTCCCACACCTCGTGGAGCGTTCGCAAGGTCATGTTGTTGAGCAGGTTGACGTACCTGGTCGTCACGTCTTTTTGCGTCAACGTCGTTTCCGCGATCTCGTCACTGGCGCGCACGTAGCGGAAAACTTTGGTCTTCGGGATCACCTCAGGCGACGGGAACACGACCGTGATGGACAGTTCGCGCAAGTCCGAGCTGTACGAGAAGTCGAAATCACTGTTGTCGGCGATGACGTCCGGGTAGATCGAGTTGCCGAACACGATCCCGACATACTCGTCGACCGCCTCGGGTTCGCTCTTCGCGAGCCGGTTGATCAGATCGTCGAGCCGAGCGTTTTCCACATCGACGACCCGTTGCCGTTCGTCACACTCGGTGTCATACCGCCGTCGATCGTGGGCAAGTCTCCGCAATCGCTCGCCCTCCACGGCTTGGTGCTGCTGCGCCGCAGCCAGCTGCCGTTGCGGAATCTGCGCGACCACGGCTCGCCAAGCAGCGTGTGCCTGCCCGAACTGGGCCTGTGCGGCAGCGGTCGCAGCGGCGTGCTTCTTCTTGGCGAAGACCGCCGAGATACCGGCCGGCGCCGCAGGCGGCTGAAAGTAGGGCTCCAGAGGAGCAACGATCGGCACCGGCGCGGGCGCCGCTGTTGTGTGCACCGACTGGAAAGGCGGATGTTCAGCGACCCGGCGAAGGTTTTCCAGATCGACGTAATCATCGACAGCCAGTGTCGACTCGAGAATGCTGTCGATAGCGGCCAACTCTTCTCGCAGATCCGCGTTGAGCGACTCGACCTTCGTCTGCTGGGCTTCGACGTGGAGGCGCTTCGCCTCACGTTCCGCCTGGGCCGCCGCCTGCACATCCGCGCGCGCCATACGCTCGCGTGCCATAGCGGCGGCAGCCTGAGCGCGATGCATTTCCCGTTCGAGACGCACCCGTTCCCGCTCAGCGGCTGCCACCTGCCGCGCCCGCTCCTTCTGCGCCTTGGCCGCCTGATACTGCATCTCGGCGAAAAACCCTCGGCGACGCCCCATCGATTTGCCCTCCGACCTCAGCGCAGTCCCCAGTTCTCCTGGGTATCGCTGAGGCGAGGGAAATGTTTCACCCGTGCACAACTCCGCACACGAGCGAGTGAACCGGGCGCACTGGACTCACCCAGACAGATCGGAAACACGCCGAGAGACCGCAGCAGGACCAGACCGACCGATCCGAATACATGGACGCCAATCGTTACTCATTTGTGCCCCCGACGGGGTTCGAACCCGCACTGGGTCGATTTTAAGTCGACTGCCTCTGCCAGTTGGGCTACGGGGGCACCGCACACTCTAGGCGATCCCGGCCCGCGCAAGCCACGAGGCCGGACGGGGGTGTCCCCGGCCGGCCTCGTGTCTACTGTGGATTCAGTTCAGCGTCCAGGACTGGTTGGCGCTGCCCGCGCACGTCCAGATCTGCAGCGGGGTGCCGTCCGCGGAGCTGGGGCCCGTGGCGTCCAGGCACTTGCCCGAAGCCGGGTTGACCAGCTGGTTGCCCGTGTGGGTCCACTGCTGGGCGCCCGTTCCGTTGCAGTCGTAGAGCTGGACCTTCGCGCCGTTCGCGGTGCTCGCCGCGTTCACGTCCAGGCACTTGCCCAGGGCTCGCAGCGTGCCCGAGGTCGACGTCCACTTCTGGGCCGTCGTGCCGTTGCAGGTGTACAGGTCGACCGCCGTGCCGTTGGCCGAGGAGGCGCCCGCGACGTCTACGCACTTGCCGCCGTAGCCGGTGATCGTGCCGCTGCCCGCGGGCGGTGGGGTGGTCGTGCCGCCGCCGGTGATCGCGTTGAAGATCCTCGAGTACGCGTAGCCCGTCGCGCGGTCGTAGTCCTGGAGCTCCCAGAACGACAGCTCCGCGACGCCGTTCTGGGCGGCGAACGTCTCCAGCTGCTGCGCGTCGGACTGGCTGAACTGCGCGCCGTCGTCGTTGCGGCCGGCGATCGGGGTCAGGCCCATCATCGCGTAGGCCGCCGACGTCGAGATGCCGTACAGGCTCGCCAGCTGCGACGCGCTGGCGCGGGCCGCGGACAGGGCGTCGCCCAGCACCGGCTGGCCGTCGTAGAAGTCCATCACCATCAGGTTGACGACGCTGACCTTGACGCCCTTGTTCTTGGCGTCGCGCAGCAGGTCCAGCTCGTTGCCCGGGATGCCCGACGGGTCGACGGCCAGCGTGTAGTCGACCTGGACCGCGCCGTTCTGCTGCTGCAGCGCGGCCAGTGCGGAGTTGCGGCGCTGGTTCGACGCCGTGTCGCCGAGGACGCCGCCCTCGATGTCGAAGTCCAGGCGGTTCGTGCCGTAGCTGCTGACCACGTTCGCGTACGCCGCGGTCAGGCTGCTGGTGTTCGTGCAGGTCTGGGCCAGCTCGCCACCCTCCGCGCCGCCGAAGGACGGGATGACGTTGCCGCCCGCGGCCTGCAGCGCGCTGATCTGCGTCTTGAACGAGCCGACGCCGGTGCCGTTCGCTTCCCAGACCGGCGTGCAGCCGGACTGCGGGGTGAGGAACGCGAGCGTGAAGAACTTGGTGCCGGTGGCGCTCATGTCGGCGGACATCTGGCCGGCGTCGGAGTCGCTGATCTGCAGGTAAGGGGCCGCGTAGTGGGCGGGGAAGGCGGGGCCGGCCGCGGCCGCGGTGCCGGGCACGCCGGCGATGACGGCGACGCTCAGCACGGCGGGCAACGCCGTGACGAGGGCCGCTCGGGTTTTGGAAAAGCGCATGAAAGCTCCTGGGACCGTGGGGACGGGCGGTGCGGAGTCGATCCGACGACCGTCGGCGAGGGGGAGGTTCGCCGACTTATTCTTCGTAGTGAAGAAAGGGATACCCGCTCAACGGCCCAGTTGTCCAGACCATGTCGCTCACCGGCACACAGTCGGTCATTTCCTGGCAACTGCCCCAAAAGGCTCTTAACAGGCCACAAAAGAGCCCCCGCCCGCCGAAGCGGACAGGGGCTCTTCCGACCGGAACGTCAGGACTTCGAGACGCGCGCGAACTCGTCCTTCGGGTTGTTGATCTGGCCCAGCGAGATGACCTCACGCCGGAACAGGCCGCCGAGGATCCAGTCGAACAGGATGCGGATCTTGCGGTTCCACGTCGGCATCGCCTTGAGGTGGTACGCGCGGTGGAACAGCCACGCCGGGAAGCCCTTGATCTTCAGGTTCAGCGCGTCGGCGACGCCCTTGTGCAGGCCCAGGCTCGCGACCGCGCCGAGGTTCTTGTGGTAGTAGTCCTTCGGCTGGCCGCCGCGGATCACCTTGATGATGTTCTTGGCGAGCAGCCTCGCCTGGCGGACCGCGTGCTGGGCGTTCGGCGGGCAGGTGGCCGTCGGGTCCTCTTCGGTGCGCGAGAGGTCCGGGATGGCCGCGTTGTCGCCCGCGGTCCACACGTCCGGGTGGCCGACGACCTGCATGGCCGCCGTCGCCTCGAGGCGGCCGCGCTTGTCCAGCGGCAGGTCCGAGTCGGCCAGCACCGGGTTGGCCTTCACACCCGCGGTCCAGATGAGCGTGTCGGTGTCGAACTCGGTGCCGTCCGAGAGCTCGACGTGGCCGTTCTCGAACGACTTCGCCGCCGTCGACAGGTAGACCTCGATGCCGCGCTTCTCCAGCTGCTCGACCGTGTACACCCCGAGCGTCTCGCGGACCTCGGGCAGGATGCGCCCGGCGGCCTCGACGAGCACCCAGCGGACGTCGGCCGGCTCGATGTTCGGGTAGTAGTTCTCCACCGCGAAGCGGGTCATGTCCTCGAGCTCGGCCAGCGCCTCGATGCCGGCGAACCCGCCGCCGACGACGGTGAACGTCAGCAGGCGCTTGCGCAGCTCGGGGTCGAGCGTGCTGGCCGCCTCGTCGAGCTTGGTCATGATGTGGTTGCGGAGGTAGATCGCCTCGCCGATGGTCTTGAAGGCGATGCCCTGCTCGACCAGGCCCGGGATCGGCAGGATGCGGGCGACGGCGCCGAGCGCGACCACGAGGACGTCGTAGCCGAGCTGCTCGATGTGGCCGTCGGCGGCCTCGACCGTGACGGACTTCTTGTCGTTCTCGATCTTGGTGACGCGCGCGGTGAGCACGTGGCAGCGCTTGAGGACGCGGCGCAGCGGCACGACGACGTGGCGGGGCTCGATCGCGCCGGCCGCGGCCTCCGGGAGGAACGGCGCGTAGGTCATGTGGGGCTGCGGGTCAACGACGGTCACGGAGGCCTCGTTGGCCCGGAGCATCTTCTGGAGGCCGAACGCCGTGTAGAGCCCGACGTACCCACCACCGAGGACAAGGATCCGAAGCGGTTCCGACTTCGACTTCGCAGCAGCCATGAACTCATAGTCGCACCTTCACACCGACCTTGCGAGGGGACCCCATCTCGCTGTGACCAGCGTCGCTGCACCTTCCGTAACGATTCAGTCCGAGGCCGTCACCGAGGTCGCGGCGCGGAAGACGTCGGCCACCATCGTGTGGGTCAGGAGCCCGGTCTGGACATTGCGCGGCGAGACGTGATAACAGCCGAAAATCCGCAGGTCGCCGAGCTTCAGGACCGTGCCGTGGCCGAACGCGGGACGCGGCGACGGCACCGGCCAGCCGGCCGCGGCGAGCACGGGCAGCAACGCCTGCCAGCCGAACGCGCCGAGCACCACGATCGAGCGCAGTGTCGGACGTAACAGCGTCAGCTCCTCCGCGAGCCACGATCGGCACGTGTCGCGCTCGGCCGGCGTCGGCTTGTTCTCCGGCGGCGCGCAGCGCACCGGCGCGACCAGCCGCGTGCCGTACAGCTCGAGGCCGTCGCCGATCGCCGTCGACGTCGGCTGCGACGCGAGCCCGACCTCGTGCAGCACCCGGAACAGGAAGTCGCCCGACGGGTCGCCGGTGAACATCCGGCCGGTGCGGTTCGCGCCGTGCGCCGACGGCGCCAGCCCGACCACGGCGAGCTTGGCGTCCGACGGGCCGAAGCCCGGCACCGGCCGCGCCCAGTACTCCTCGCCGCGGAACGCCGCCTTCGTGCCCGCGACGCCCTCGCGCCACTCGACCAGCCGCGGGCAGGCGCGGCACGCGGAGACGGCGGCGTCGAGCTGGGCGAGCGTCCTCATCGCAGCGCCACCCGGGACAGCCGGTCGGCCTGCCGCGTCGTCTCGGGCAGCCGGTAGCGCGGCGCCAGCGCGAGCGTCAGCCGGCACGCGTGGGCCAGGTCGATCCGGTGCCCGGCCGAGACGTACACCGGCTTGACGCCGTCCTGGGTGCGCAGCACCGCGCCGACCACCTCCCCCGCGTCGACCAGCGGCACGGACGAGCCGCGCGCGTGGTCCGGCTCGTCGTGCGAGCCGACGAACCGCGTCTTGCCGACGCCGAACGCGGGCCGCCCGGTCAGCACGCCCAGGTGGCAGGCGAGCCCGAACCGCCGCGGGTGGGCGAGGCCGTGGCCGTCGCAGACCAGGACGTCGGGCTCGTGGTCGAGCCGCTCGAGCGCGGCCAGCAGCGGCGGCAGCTCGCGGAAGGCGAACAGGCCCGGCTCGTACGGGAAGACGGCCTTGGCGCGGACCGTCCGCTCCTCCACCACGGTCAGCCCCGCCGTCTCCAGCGTGACGACCGCGGCGGCGATCCCGTCGGCCCCGTCGTAGGCGACGTCCAGGCCGGTCACCGTCGGCGGCAGCTCCGGGACGTCGTCGGTGAGGTCGACTTCGCCGCGCAGCCGTTCCTGCACGGCGAGCGCGTCGGCGATCGTCGTCGGCCAGTCTCCGGTGTGCACCAAGTCACCCTGCCACAGTGATCCGGCTAAGTTGGGGTCCATGGCGGACACGACCCCCGAAGAGGCTCCCGAGAAGACGACTCCCGAAGTCAAGGAGCTCCCGGCCGAACCGGCCGACGACATCGTCACGACCCAGCACACGCTCACCGTGAAGCGGAAGACGCTGTCCTACACGGCGAAGGCCGGGCGGATCGTCCTCCGCAAGGAGGTCGTGAAGGACGGCAAGTCCGAGGGGCCGAAGGCGAAGGCCGAGGTCTTCATCACCTCCTACACCCTCGACGACGCCAAACCCGGCTCGCGGCCGGTCACGTTCGCCTTCAACGGCGGACCCGGCTCGTCGAGCATCTGGCTGCACATGGGGCTGCTCGGGCCGCGGCGCGTGCTCTCCGGCGACGTCGACAACCCGGAGCCGCCGCCGTACGGGCTGGCCGACAACCCCGAGACGCTGCTGGTGCACAGCGACCTGGTGTTCATCGACCCGGTGTCGACGGGTTACTCGCGCGCGGCCGAGGGCGGCGAGACGAAGGACTTCCACGGCTTCAAGGGCGACATCGAGTCGGTCGGCGAGGTCATCCGGCTCTGGGTGTCGCGCCACGAGCGCTGGCTGTCGCCGAAGTTCCTGGCCGGCGAGTCGTACGGCACGCTGCGCGCCGCCGGGCTGGCCGCGCACCTGCAGGACCGCCACGGGCTCTACCTCAACGGCCTGCTGCTCATCTCGTCGGTGCTCGACCTCGGCACGCTGCAGTTCAGCGAGGGCAACGACCTGCCGTACTCGCTGTACGTGCCGACGTACGCGGCGATCGCGCACTACCACGGCCTGCACGGCGAGCGCCCGCTCGACGACGTTCTCGCCGACGCCGAGGACTTCGCGGCGAAGGACCTGCCGTGGGCACTGGCCCGCGGCGCCCGGCTGTCCACACAGGACAGGGCTGACGCCGTGGCCACGCTGGCGTCGCTGACCGGGCTCACCGAGTCCTATGTGGACCGGGTGAACCTGCGGATCGAGCACGTCCGGTTCTTCACCGAGCTGCTGCGCGACCGCGGCCTCACGGTCGGCCGGATGGACGGCCGGTTCACGACGTGGGAGCCGGACGGCGGCCGCGAGCACATGAGCGACGACCCGTCGATCTCCCGGGTGATCGGCGCGTACTCGGCGGCGTTCAACCACTACGTGCGGGCCGAGCTGGGCTACGAGAACGACCTGCCGTACGAGATCATCCACGAGGACACGTTCAAGGCGTGGTCGTACAAGGAGTTCGAGGGCCGCTCGATCTCGGTGGTCGACTCGGTGAGCGCGGCGATGCGCGCGAACCCGCACCTGAAGGTCCACGTCGCGTTCGGCCACTACGACGGCGCGACGGCGTACTTCGCGGCCGAGCACGTGCTGGCGCACCTGCAGATCCCGGAGGAACTGCGCGACAACATCGACACGGCGTACTACCCGGCGGGGCACATGATGTACGTCCACGAGCCGACCCGGGTGCAGCAGGCCAAGGACCTCGGGAAGTTCGTCAAGAAGGCGTCGAACCGCTAGCGCGGTCCGGTGGCGTCCGGTCCGGTCCGAGCCGGGCGCCACCGAGTTCCCGCTCGCGCCACCGGATGCCGTCCCAGCGAATATCGGCCGCCGATGACGCAGATGCCGACCACGATCGCGAAGTAGCGCGGCAGACCGCGGCTGTACAGCGACCGTCTGGTGGCGATCAGCGCGGTCAGCAGCGGCGCCGGCCGGCCGACGCGCTGACCGTGACCCGCCAGCCACTTCAGCGCGGCCGGCTCCTCCGCCGACGTCACCTCGATCATCGGGCCTCCTGTGGCGGCGACCAGTCCACCGGGGTGCCCGGATCCGGGACCGGCGGCGTGCCGTAGTCGCCCGGTGGCAGCCGCCGGTACCGGCGCACGTGCCGGACGATGGCGACCACCTGCAGGAGCACCACCGCCGCGGAGTAGCCGAGAAGCCAGGACGTGAAGCCTGGCGGCAGGCTGTTCTCCAGCAGGTCCAGCACCAGCGGGACGACCACGAGGATCGGCGTCACGACGTAGACCTGATCGGCGCGCAACGCCCGGGCGACGGCGAGGGATTCGGCGGTTTCGGCGAAGAGCGGGCGGCGGACGGTGCCGATCAGGACCCAGCCGGTGCACAGCGCGCTCAAGATCAGCAGGCCCAGCCAGCTCGCCGCGTACGTGCGGGCCGTCGGGTACATCGCGACGGCGAGCGCGATCCCACCGCCGAACGCGACCACGAGGGACGCCAGGAACCAGCCGCCGACGACCTGCCACCACGGTTCCGCCGGCTTCCGCGACGGGTCCCACACGCGCAGGAGGTCCCGGTCGTTACGGCGGAAGCCGTCCCACATCGAGAGCTGCATCCCGAAGTAGAGGAAGTAGATCGGGACGCTCTCGGTCATGCCGTGACCGAACAACAGCGAGTAGCCCACTCCGGCGGAACTGGCGACCACGACGTAGAGGAAGTAGCGCCACCACTGCGACGGCTGTCTGGTGGCGATCAGCGCGGTCAGCACCGGCGTCGGCCGGCCGACGCGCTGACCGTGACCCGCCAGCCACTTCAGCGCGGCCGACTCCGTCGCCGCGGTCACCTCGATCATCGGGCCTCCTGCGGTGGTGACCAGTCGACGGGGACGTCCAGGTCCGGCAGCGGCGTGCCGTAGTGGCCCGGCGGCAGCTTCCGGGAGCGGCGCAGGTGCCGGACGTAGCCGACCACCTGCAGGACCAGCACCAGCGCGATGTAGCCGGCCAGCCACGGCGTGAACGCCGCCGGTTGGTGGTTCCCCAGCAGCGGGTCCAGCATCAGCGGCAAGACCGCCATCAGCGGTGACGCCGCGTAGATCGCCTCGACCCGCAGTGCCCGGGCGACGGCCAGCGATTCGGCGTCGGCGGCGATGAGCGGGCGACGCAGCACGCTGACCAGGACCCAGCCACTGACGAGCGCGCTCAGCGCGAGCAGCCCCAGCCAGCTCACGGCGTACGTCCGGGCGGGCGTCGTCGCGTACATCGTGACGGCGAGCGCGATCCCGCCCCCGAACGCGACCGCGACGGACGCGAGGAACCAGCCGCCGAGGACCCGCCACCACGGTTCCGCGGGCTTCCGCGACGGGACGGACTCACGGAGTTCCCGTTCGCGGAGGTGACTGCTGTCCCGGGCGGCGAGCTGGAGCGCGAAATAAATGAAGTAGACGGGATAGCTTTCGGTCATTCCCGGGCCGAAGAGCCGCGTGTACCCCAGCCCGCCGACGAAGACGAGCAGCACGTAGCCGATGTAGCGCGGGAACCAGCGGCCGTTGAACGCCTGCCTCGTCGCGATCAACGCGGTCAGCACCGGGGTCGGCCGCTCGACCCGCTGCCCGCGCTTGGCCAGCCACCGCCGGGCCGCTTCCTGCTCCGCGGCGGTCACCATGATCATCGGACCGCCACCGCCACGCCGTAGGTCCCCGCCGGCAGCAGCCGGCGCCGGTACTGCCGGTAGCGGCCGACGAGCAGGGTCACCAAGGCGAGGATGACGTAACCGACGAGCCACGGCGTGAACTCGTGCGGCTGCCGGCCCGACGTCAGGACGTCGAAGAGCACCGGGAACGCGAACAACGCGGGCATCGTGATGTACGGGTCTTCGGTCCGCACCACGGCGTCGATCATCAGCGACGTCTCGTCCTCGGCGAGGACCGGCCGCCGGAGCACGCCGGTCAGCACCACCGCCGTCACGGCCGCGCCGATCGCGAGCATCCCGAGCCAGCCCACCGCCCAGACCCACGCGGACGTCGTCACGCACATCGCGACGGCCAGGAGCGCGCCACCGCCGAAGGTGATCAGCACCGAGGCCAGGTACCAGCCGTCCAGCGACTCCCGCCACGGCGGCCGGGGCACGTCCAGCCGCCGGTCGCCCAGCCAGGCCGCGGCCCGCCGGTCCGCCCAGCGCACCGGGAGCCAGACGAGCACCACCACGCCGGCGTAGGCCGCGAAGTACCCGACGCCCAGCGGCAGGTGGAGCCAGAGCGCCAGGAACTGCAGGATGCCGCCGGCGAGCACGACCACCGTCAGCACCAGCACCACCCACGCCCAGTATCCCGGCGGGCGCGCGGCCCGGCGCGCGCCCAGCCGCAACGCCAGCAACGGCGTTGGCCGCGCCACCTCGACGCCGCGTTTGGCCAGCCACTTCCCGGCCGCTTCGACCTCGGCCTTCGTCGGTTCGTACACGTCTCCCCCTCGCCTCGGGGAGTACACGCACGAACCGGTCAAAAGGTTGACCCGAAAACGGCCCGCCTCCCGAGCGGGAAGCGGGCCGTTCGCGTGCGAGCTACTTCAGGTACTGCGACCCGTGGGTCACCGCCGCGTAGGCGTCGACGGCGCCGTGGCCGTAGAAGCCGTTGAACGACGGGTCACCGGTGCACGTCGCCGTGAACGTGGCGTCGCGGCCTTCGTCCAGGTAGTCCACCGTGCGCGGGACCGGGCAGGCGATCTTCGACGCCGTGCCCTCGAGGACGCGCTGGACCTTGTCCGGGTCCAGGCCGAAGCCGGAGCCGGACTTCTTGCCGTACTGCGAGACGATCAGCGCCGCGACACCCGCCGCGTGCGGCGTCGCCATCGACGTGCCCTGCAGCCACTGGTAGTAGCCGACGCGGCCGTCCGCGGCCGTGGCCTTCTGGACGCCCAGTGCGACACCGGCCGGCGTCACGTTGCCCGCCGCGTCGATGTTGCCTTCGGCCACGCCCACGTTCTTCGGGTACGTCGAGAGGATCTCGTTCTCGACCGTGCGGAACCACGGCGTGCCGAAACCGTCGCGGAAGTAGCCGCCCGGCGCGGAGACCGAGATCTGCTCGGTGCCGTAGTTCGAGTAGTCCGCCTTCGCCTGCGACGGCCCGAACGCGCCGACGCCGATCGTGTGGTTGCCCTCGACCGGCAGGTTGAGGCACGAGCTGTTGTCGACGTCGCGCGGGTGCGTGGTGTTCGCCGGGTAGTCCGGGCTGGTGGTGTCCGGCTGCGGCGCGCCGAGGTCGGTGTGCTGGTTGCCCAGCGCGACCACCATGGTGACGCCCTTGCGGTGCGCGTAGTTCAGCGCGCGCTGGGTCGCCTCGATGATCGTGCGCTGCTCGGCCTGCTCCGCGGCCGAGTCGGCCGGGTTCGCGGTGCAGTTGTACAGCCACGGGTCGGTGTAGAAGCTCATGTTGACCACGTCGATGCCGGCGTCACCGGCGTAGGTCAGCGCGTCGACGGTCGGCTGCAGGAAGAAGTAGCCCGAGTCCTGGCCGGCGCGGATGTTCACCAGCGTCACGTTCGGCGCGACACCCGAGACGCCGAAGCCGTTGGCCGCGGCGGCGATCGTGCCGGCGACGTGCGTGCCGTGGGCGCCGTCGTCGTGGTTCACCGGGTCGACGCAGCCGCGGAACTCGCACGGGCCGTCGACCTCGACGCCGTTGACGTCGAACGGGATGTCCTTGACGAAGTTGCGCGAGTCGGCCGCGTCGAAGTTCGGCGCGATGTCCGGGTGCGTGCCGTCGATGCCGGTGTCGATGATGCCGACCTTGACCTGCTTGCTGCCCGGCTGCTTGGTGCGGGAAAGGTCCGATCGGACGGACTTGAGGCCCCAGAGCTGGTCGTCCAGCGGGTCCAGTCCGACGGCCTTCTTCGCGGCGGCGTTCCCCTTCGCCGTGCCGCGGCCTTCCTTCTCGACGTTGTTCTTCTTGACGTTCTTGCCGTCCTTCGGCACCGCGCCGATGACCTGCGCCTTGGCCGCGCCGAACACGGACCGGTTCGCCGAGACGCGCTCGGTGAAGCCGGTCGCCGGGGCGCTGGCCTTGATCAGGCCGACCGCGCTGTTGGTCTCCAGCACCGTGCCACCCGCGTCGCGGATCGCCTTCTGCGCGCTCCCGACACTCTGGACGTCCTTGGCGAGCACGGTGAACTCGGTCGCCGGGCCGGCCAGCGCGGGCTGCGCGGACGCCACCGGGACCGCAGCCACGGTGAGCGCCCCGAACAGCGGGACGGCCAGCGCCGCGGCGAGAAGCCTGGGTCTCTTCACGTTTCTCCTCCTCGGAAAGCGGTTCCCTCCGGACCGTATAGATCGGACAATGTGGTTACAACGGCCAAACGTATGAGGGCTATTCGGATCAGGACGGCGCACCCAGCCGCAGGTCACAGCGGTACCGGCGGCTTGCGCCGTCCGACGTCTGAATAGTCCTCACAGTTATGGAACAACCGACTTCTGCTCCGCGAAGTGACATGCTGACAAGTGCCCGTCGGTCCGCGGCACGAGTTCGGGTACCTCCGTGGCGCAGATGTCCTGCGCCTTCCAGCACCGCGTGCGGAACCGGCAGCCGGACGGCGGATCCAGCGGGCTCGGCACGTCGCCGGTCAGCCGGATGACCTGCCGCTGCCCGCGCAGCGCCGGGTCCGCCACCGGCACCGCGGACAGCAGCGCCTGGGTGTACGGGTGGGACGGTCGCTCGTAGATCTCCTCGTCGGTGCCGATCTCGACGATCTTGCCGAGGTACATCACCGCGACCCGGTTGGACAGGTGCCGCACCACCGAAAGGTCGTGCGCGATGAAGACGTACGACAGCCCGAACTCGTCCTGCAGGTCGCCGAGCAGGTTCATCACCTGCGCCTGGATCGAGACGTCCAACGCGGACACCGGCTCGTCGCAGATGATCACCTTGGGCCGCAACGCCAGCGCCCGCGCGATGCCGATGCGCTGGCGCTGCCCGCCGGAGAACTGTTGCGGGTAGCGGTTGAGGTGCTCGGGGTTGAGGCCGACCACCTCCAGCAGCTCCTGCACCTTCTTCGCCCGCGAACCCTTCGGCGCGACGTCGGTGTGGATCTCGAACGGCTCGCCGACGATGTCGCCGACGGTCATCCGCGGGTTCAGCGACGTGTACGGGTCCTGCAGCACGATCTGGATCTCGCGCCGCAGCTTGCGCAGTTCGTTGCCGCGCATCGAAAAGATGTCGCGGCCCTCGAACTTCGCGGTGCCGCCCGTCGGTTCCTCCAGGCGCATCAGCACCTGGGCCAGGGTGGACTTGCCGCAGCCGGACTCGCCGACGACGCCGAGCGTCTCGCCGGGCAGCAGGTCGAACGAGACGCCGTCGACCGCCTTGACCTGGCCGACGGTCCGTTTGAACAGGACACCGGTGCGGACCGGAAAGTACTTCTTGAGATCGCTGACTGACAGGATCGGGTCAGGCACGGGAGTTCACCACCTCTTCGGCGAAGTGGCACGCGCTGGTCCGGCCGAAGCCGATCCCGCGGGGCGCCGGGACTTCCGAGGAACAGCGGTCCTCGGCCCGCTTGCAGCGCGGGTGGAACGGGCAGCCGGGCGGGACGTCGAGCAGGCTCGGCGGCAGGCCCTTGATGGTCTCCAGCGTCTGTCCCTTGAGGTCGAGCCGGGGCAGGGAGTCCATCAGCGCGGCGGTGTAGGGGTGGGCCGGCGCGCGGAACAGCTCGACGACGTCGGCCTGTTCGACGATCCGGCCCGCGTACATCACCGCGATCCGGTCCGCGACCTCGGCGACCACGCCCAGGTCGTGGGTGATGAGCACCAGCCCCATCTTGCGTTCGGCCTGGATCTCCCCCAGCAGGTCCATGATCTGGGCCTGCACGGTGACGTCGAGAGCGGTGGTCGGCTCGTCGGCGATGAGCAGGTCCGGGTCCAGGGCCAGCGACATCGCGATCATCGCGCGCTGGCGCATCCCGCCGGAGAACTGGTGCGGGTAGTCCTTGAGCCGCCGGTCGGCGGCCGGGATGCGGACGATGTCCAGCAGCTCGATCGCGCGCTTGCGGGCGTCCTTGCGGGACATCCCGAGCCGCACCCGCAGCTGCTCCTCGATCTGGAACCCCACGGTGAACACCGGGTTCAGCGCGGAGAGCGCGTCCTGGAAGATCATCGCGATCTCGCTGCCGCGCACCTCCCGGCGGCGGTCCTCGGACGCCGTCAGCAGGTCCTCGCCGCGCCAGCGCACGGCGCCGCCGGTGATCACGCCGGGCGGCGTGTCGAGGATGCCCATCACGGTCTGCGCGGTGACGCTCTTGCCGGAGCCGGACTCGCCGAGCACCGCCAGGGTCTCCCCGGCGTGCACCGAGTAGCCGACGCCGTTGAGCACGTTCGCCACGCCGTCCGAGGTGCGGAACTCGACGTGCAGATCCTCTACCTCTAGCAATAGTTCGTTGTCGGACAAGGGGATCTACCTCGACTTCGGATCGAGCGCGTCGCGGATGCCGTCACCCAGCATCACGAAGGCCAGCACGGTCAGGGTGACGAAGGCACCGGGGAACAGCAGCATGTGCGGGTCACTGCGGAAGTAGTCCCGCGAGTCGCTGATCATCACGCCCCACGAGATCACCGGCGCGCGCACGCCGATGCCCAGGTAGGCCAGGGTCGCCTCGGCGCCGATGAACGCGCCGAGCGCGATGGTCGCGTACACCAGCACCGGCGCGACGGTGTTCGGCAGCAGGTGCCGGAAGATGATCCGCGGCGTGCTCGCGCCGAGGCCGCGCGCGGCCTTGACGTAGTCGAGCTGCTTGGCCACCAGCGTCGCCGACCGCATGATGCGCATCGCGACCGGCCAGCTCAGCACGGCGATCGAGCACACCACCTGGACGATGATCGTGACCGCGCCCGGGCTCGTGCCGGGCGCGTTGAACGTCGTCAGGATGACGATCGCGCCGAGCACGAACGGCAGGCCGGCGAAGATGTCGCCGAAGCGCGACAGCAGGCTGTCGACGAACCGGCCGTAGTAACCGGCGACGATGCCGACGAGCGAGCCGAAGAGCACGGTCAGCAGCGTCGAGAACACCCCGACCAGCAGCGACGCGCGGGTCCCGTAGATCACTCTGGCGTAGACGTCGGCGCCCTGGTTGTCGTAGCCGAACCAGGCGGCCCCGGACGGGCCTTCGTTGGCGTGGGTCAGGTCGCTGAAGCCCGCGTCGCGCGAGCTGAACAGGCCGGGCGCGATCGCGATCAGCACGATGACCAGGATGATCACCGCCGAGACGACGACCGCCGGCTTGCGCCGCAGCTGGCGCCAGGCGTCGGCCGCCAGGCTGCGGGGTTTCTGCGGGCTGGTCGCGGAGTCGTCGATGCGGGACAGCTCGGCCGCGTCGGCCCCGCCGCCGCCCACCAGGTTCGGGTCAGTCATAGCGGATCCTCGGGTCGAGAACGGCGTAGAGCAGGTCGACGATCAGGCTCATCAGCAGGTACACCAGCACCAGCAGGACGACCACGCCGACGACGGTGGCGCTCTCCCGGTTCTGGATGCCGCGGAAGATGAGGCCGCCGAGGCCGTTGATGTTGAACACGCCTTCGGTGACGATCGCGCCGCCCATCAGGGCGCCGAGGTCGGTGCCGAGGAACGTCAGCACCGGGATCACCGAGTTGCGCAGCAGGTGGACGCCGACGACGCGGCTGGTGGGCTGGCCCTTCGCGATCGCCGTCCGGACGTAGTCGGCGCGGCGGTTCTCGGCGATGCTCGTTCTCGACAGCCGGGCGACGTAGGCCATGGACAGGCTGCCGAGCGCGATGCCGGGCACGATCAGCTCGCCGATGCTGGGGTTGTCGGACACGCTGGCCTCGATCAGGCCGAGGCCGTTGGTGCCCAGGGCCAGCTGCAGCACGATCGCCGTGACGAACACCGGCAGCGAGATCAGGAACGTGGTCGAGACCAGCACCAGGTTGTCGAGGAAACCCTTGCCGCGCAGGCCGGTCAGCACGCCGGCGGTGAGGCCGATGACGGCCTCGATGACCACCGCGACCACGGCCAGGCGCAGCGTGATCGGGTACGACGTCGCGATCAGCTCGCCGACCGAGGTGCCGTTGAAGGTCTCGCCCCAGTCGCCGGTGAACAGGCTCCCGAGGTACTTGAAGTACTGGACGAAGATGTTGTCGGCCAGGTGGAACTTCTCGGTCATCTGCGCGATGTAGGCCTGGGGGCAGGCGGTCTGCCCGCACTTGCCGGCGAACGGGTCGCCGGGCACGGCCCAGACCAGGACGTAGATCAGGAACGTGGTGCCGAAGAAGACCGGGATCAGCTGGAGCAGCCGTCGCAGGACATAGCGGATCATGACGGATTCCTAGTGCGCGCCGGCCGTCGTGAGTGTTTAGGGCGGTTAGAACCGCCCTAAACACTCACGACCCCCAGCGCCAGCGGAAGGCGTAGGCGTCCAGGGCCGAGGCGAGCGGCGCCGAGGGCGGCGCGGCGATGACCACCACGGGTTCGTCGCGGTCCAGCTCGACTGTCGCCTTGGCGTCGAGGCCCAGGGCGGCGATCTCGGCCTCGGCCACCCGGCGCAGGGTGTCCTGGCGGAGGGCCGGTTTGTACTGCTTGCCCACCGCCGTCAGCGGGATCTCCGGGACGACGTGGACGGCCTTCGGGACCGCCGCGCGCTCGGGGACCCGCGTGGCCGCCCACTCCAGCAACTCGGCGGAGGGTGCCGGGGCGTGCAGCGTTACGTACACCACCGGGACCTCGCCCGAGTGCCGGTCCGGGCGGCCCACCGCGGCCGCGGCCGACACCGCCGGGTGCGTCAGCAAGGCCTCTTCGATCGTCGCGGGGTCGATGTTGTGGCCGCCCCGGATGATCAGGTCCTTCGCGCGGCCGGCCAGCCGGATGAACCCCTCGGCGTCGACGCTGCCCAGGTCGCCCGTGTCGAGCCAGCCGTCGACGACCTTGCCCGCCGGGTCCGGCTCGCCGTCGCGCAGGTAGCCGGGGAAGACGTTCGGGCCGCGGATCACCAGCACGCCCGTCTCGCCGGGGAGCAGGTCGGTCCAGCCGTCGCCGTCGATCCGGACGGCCTTGACCTCCTGGTACGGCATCCGCTGCCCGACCGTGCCGGGTCGCGACACCCCCGGGAAGCCGCGGGCGGACGCGCAGGTGCCCTCGGTCAGGCCGTAGCCCTCGACCAGTTCGGTGCCGGTGCGCTCGCGCCACTGCCGGCGCACCGCGGCGGGCAGCGGCGCCGCGCCGACGATCGGGAACGTGAGACTGGAGATGTCCGCGTCGACCGGCAGGTGCGCGAGCACGGCGTAGACCGTCGGCACGGCGGACATCGCGCCGATCCGGTAGCGCTCGACGATCCGCCAGAACACCGGGTAGAGCGCCGGGTCGCGGTAGCCGAGCGGGCCCGCCCAGACGACGTGCTGGCCCTTGAACAGCGGCGCCAGCCCGGTCACGAGCAGCGCGTTGACGTGGAAGAGGGGGAGCGCGGCGAGCAGCACGAGGTCGTCGTCACCGGTGGACGCGGCGAGCGTCCAGGCCATGCCGACCTCGCCGGCCTGGGTGTGCACGGCGATCTTCGGGGTGCCGGTGGAGCCGCCTGTATGGAAGTAGCCCGCGAAGTCCGTGCCCCGAGGCGGCTCGGCGCGCAGCCGGACCGGATCGGCCGCGTCGGCGCGTGCCGCCAGTTCCGCGAGCGAGAGGACCGGGCGGCCGACGTCGAGGTCCGGGTCGGCCGCGATGACCAGGCGGGCGCCGGACGTCTCGAGCAGCTCCCGCACCTGGTGCGGCGCGAGGCCGGGATTGACCGGCGCGGCGGTGCCGACGGCCTGGGCCGCCAGCGTCGCCGCGAAGACGTCACCGCTGTTGGGCGCGAGCAGCGCGACCGCGTCCCGCCGGGTGACGCCCAGGTCGGTGAGCACGTTCGCGATCCGGTGGACGCGGGCGAGCAGCTCGCCGTACGTCCAGGTCTCCGGGTGCTCCCACGCCTCGCCCGAGGGCAGGAGCGTCAGCGCCGGACGGTCGGCGAACCGGCTCCCGGCCTGCCGGAGCAGCTCGTACGTGCTCTCCGGCAGGCCGCGGTCGGCCAGCGGGACGGCCTCGATCGCCGCGAGGTCCTCGGGGCCGTCGTAGCGGGGCCAGGTCATCCGGGCGAGCCCACGGCGCAGATCCGGATCGGCGCGGCGTGCGCCGGGTCGAGCGCGTTGCGCACCAGGTGCCAGACGTTGAGGTCGTAGGCCTCGCCGATGTGCCCGACCGGGTCGAACGGGCAGGAGTCCTGGACGTAGCGGTTGTGCACGCCGGGCTCGCGGATGAACGACGTCTCGGTCGGGGTGACCAGCTCGTCGTAGCGCGAGGTGATGATCGTGTAGTCGATGCCGGGCTGGGCGACCGGCCCGGTGTTGAGCGCGACGATCGCGGCGCCGCCGTCCAGCTCGTCGGCGAAGATCGGCAGGCCGATCGTCTTGACGACGTTGTCCCACGTGCTCTTGCCGAGCAGCGTGTAGGCCAGCGTCAGCAGCCCGGACGCGTTGGCGCCGTGGGTCGGCGGCGCGATCGCGACGACCTTGCCGATCTCGCTCTGGATGCCCTGCATCTTGGCCAGGTAGATCGACTGGAGGCCGCCTTCGGAGTGCCCGACGACGTCGACCTTGGCCGCGCCGGTGGCCGCGCGGACCTTCTCGACGTAGTTCTTGATCTCTGCCGACGACTCCGCGACCGGCTTGAGGCCGCCCACGAACGGGAACTGCGGGTAGGCGCCGTAGGTCAGCGAGAACGTGCAGTAGCCGCGGGCGGCCAGGTCGGCCTGCAGGAAGTTGAGGTCCTCGTAGTAGGTGGCGAAGGTGCCGTGGAGCAGCACGACCGGGTTCGGGTGCGCGGCGCTCGGGCGGCAGCCGAAGTCGTTGTTGCCGCCGCTCGCGGCCTGGGCCGGCGCCGCCGCGCCCAGTGCGAGCAGGCTCGCGATCCCGAGCCCGGCCAGCCATCGTTTTGTTCCCCGCGCCATTGCGAAGTCCCTTCAGTCTGGTTGCTCTGCACAGAATGCGGCACAAGATCAGGGCTGTCTCCTGGCAGAACGCGCAGAAAGTTGCCGTGGCCGTTTGTGCATGGTGACAATGTGGCATGGATTCCGTGGCCGAGCTGTTCCCTCGATCGGGTGAGATCGCCAGCGCGATGATCACTCGCTGCGCGGCCGAGATCCCCGAATACCGGCTGTTGCCCGCGAGTGTGCTGGCGGGTGACCTGGTCGCCAACGCGACCGCGGTGTTCGAGCTGTTCCTGACCACCGTCGCCGAAGGCCGGCGCCCGACCGACGACGAGCTGGCCCTGCCGATCGCCTGGGGCGCCGAGCGGGCCCGCGACGGCCTGCCGCTCGAAGCCGTCCTCAAGATCTACCCGCTCGCCGCGAGCGTCGCTTGGGAACGGCTGACCGGTGACCGGGCGCTGCTCGGCGCGCGGATGCTGGACTTCCTCGGCGAGGTGATGCCGCGCGTCGCCGAGGCGTACCTGCGCGAGCGCGAAGACCTCGACTGGGAACAGCGCGAGGACCGGCAGAACCTCGCGTCGAGCCTGCTCGCCGGCCGTCCGGTGCGCCACCGCGAGCTGCCGCCGGGGTACGACGTCGTCGTGTTCCACCTGCCCGCGCTACCCGCTTCGGCCGGTTCCCGGGCGGCGACGGACCTCTTCCGCGCCGTCCGGTCCGATGTGGACAGTGAGGTCCTGGTGACCTTCAAGGGCGACGGCGGGGTGCTGCTCGTGCCGGACGGCGTCGCGGTGGACGCCGTCGCCGCGCGGGTCGACCGGATCTGCGGCCGGCCCTGCACCGCCGCCGCGGCGCGGGCGGAGACCCACGCCGGCATTCCGGCCGCGCACGCCGAAGCCGTGGAAGTCCTGGCCCTGGCGGAAAACCTGCGCCGGCCGGCCCGGCTCTACCGGCTGGCCGACCTCGCCATCGAGTACCAGCTCGCCCGCCCGGGCCCGGCGCGCGACGCGCTCGCGCGGGTGCTCGACCCGCTCGAAGACCACCCGCACCTGATCGACGCCCTGCGCGCGTTCGTCGTCTCGGGGTACAACCGCGGCGAAGCGGCGAGCGCGTTGAGCATCCACCGCAACACGCTCACCTACCGGCTCGGCCGGATCCAGCTGATCACCGGCTACGACGCGACGCGGGCCGCCGACGCCCGCCACCTGGCCGCCGCGATGACGGCCTACGACATCACGCGGCAGAACGTCTGAATCCAACGGGATAACGCTTGGGCCGCGTTCTCCGGAAACTGTTGCAGAATTCCGCGGGCGGCCGATTCCTGAGTGGCGAACACGGAAGAAGTTGATTCCCATGAAACCCACCGGAATTCTCGTCGGCGCTCTGCTCCTGGTCGGTGCCGCGGCCTGCGGCGTGCCCGTGGCGGGTGTGCCGGTCCCGGTCGCGGTGACCCCGCAGGCGGCGACGACCAGCGTGATCGCTGTGCCCGCACCGCAAACCGTCTACGTCCAGCAGCCGCCGGTCTACGTCGCGCCGGTGGACCCGTCGGCGGCCCAGACGGTGACGTCCTACTACGACGCGCTCAACCGACGCGATTTCGCCACGGCGTGGTCGCTCGGCGGCAGCCGCATCGCCGGGGGCGGCGGATACACCAAGTACGTCAACGGTTTCTCGACGACGTCGTGGGACACGCTGACCGTCACCGACGTCCGCGGGAACACCGTGTACGTCGTGCTTTCCGCGATTCAGACCGACGGCAGCACCCGCGTCTTTTCCGGTTCCTACACCGTTTCCGGCGGCGTTCTCACCGGCAGCCACATGACCCGGACGAAATGAGCAGGACCATGCGTATTCTCCGCGCCGTGACGGCGCTTTCCGCGGTACTCGCCCTGGCCGCGTGCGGGCTTCCCGGGCGCACGCTCGCCGGCAGCCCGGCCCAGGCTCCGGCCGTGACGGCGACCGTCACGGCCCCCAGCACCCCGACCGTCACCGCGCCCGCGCCCGTGCCCGTGCCCCAGACGGTCGTCGTGCCGGCGCCGCAGACCTACTACGTCCAGCCGAAGAGCCCGGGCGTCGCGGTGACGAGCCAGTGGTACGCCCAGCCGAGCTGGTACAACGCCCAGCCGTGGATCTCCATCACCAGCTCGGGCAGCCAGACGCCGTGCCAGTGGCTGTACTCCCGCGGCTACACCTACGCCCAGGCCTACGCGGCGTGGGCGCAGAACGGCTACCCGGCGAGCTGGTCGGCCACCGGCGACGGCTACCCGTGCCAGAAGTCCTACGGCATGCAGCACTGAGTCAGCGGGCGACCCAGGCGCGGACGACGTCGTCCAGCACCTTCAGCGGCACCGGCCCGCCGCCGAGCACGACCCCGTGGAACTCCTTGATGTCGAAGGCGTCCCCGAGCGCCTCCTCGGCGAACCGGCGCAGCCGGACGATCTCCAGCCGGCCGGTCATGTAGGCCAGCGCCTGCCCGGGGCACTCGATGTACCGGTCGGTCTCGGACTGCACCTCGACCTCGCTGAGGACGGTGTGCGTGCGGAGGAACCCGACGCACTGCTCGCGCGTCCAGCGCAACGCGTGCAGCCCGGTGTCGACCACCAGCCGCGCGGCGCGGACGGAGTCCTCGGCGACCATGCCGAGGCGCATCACGTCGCCGGAGAACAGGCCCATCTCGTCGGCCAGCCGCTCGGTGTAGAGCCCCCAGCCCTCGCTGTAGGCGGTCACCGGCGCGATCCGGCGCAGCTGCGGCAGCCCGGTCAGCTCCTGGGCCAGCGAGACCTCGAAGTGGTGCCCCGGCACGGCCTCGTGGAACGCCACGGTCTCGGCGATGAACCGGTCCCGCGTGCGCACCTCGTGGGTGTTGGTGAAGTAGGCGCCGGGCCGCGAGCCGTCGGGCGCGCCCGGCAGGTAGTACGCGGGGGCGGCGACGGGCGCGTCGGCCTCCGGGACGGCGCGCACGACACACTCGGCCTTCGGCATCCGCGGGAACCAGCCCGGCGCGGCGGCGGTCGCGCGGGCGACGGCGGCGCGGGCGGTTTCGAGCATCTCCTCGGCGTCGCGCCAGCGGAGGCTCTCGTCGGTCCGCAGCCGGCGGCGCACCTCGGCCGGCTCGGTCAGCCCGAAGACGCGCTCGCCGAGCTCGGCGTACTCGGCTTCGAGCCCCGCCAGGACGTCCAGGCCGAGCTGGTGCAGCTGGGCGGGTGTGTGGCCGGTGGTCGTGTGCATCCGGGCCAGGGCCGCGTACGTCGCTTCGCCGTATTCGAGCCAGCGGAGCCCGGGCCGCTCGTCGGGCCGGCCGTGCCCGGCGATCTCGGTCGTGAGCACCTCGCGATAACGCGTCAGGGCAGGCCGCACGACGTCGGCGACCAGCTGCTCGTGCCCCGGGAACGGCGTCTCCTGCGCGAGGAAGCGGTCGAGGAACGCGACGGCGTTGCCGACCATCCGCTCGACCGGCGTCCGTCCGGCCTTCAGACCGTCGCGGTGCCGCTGGGCGAGGGCCTCGTAGAGCGCGGGCAGAGCGGCCAGCCGGGCCCGGAAGTCGGCCGTGCCCTGCTCGCCCGACGGCGTGAGCTGGGGCAGGAAGGAGAGGTGGCTGATGCCGACGGCGAACATCGGATCGGCCAGGGTGAACTCCACGACCCGCGCGTCGAGCTGGGTGAGAATGGCCTCGGCCTGCTGGACGACGACGCCGAGCGTGACGTGATCTTCGTCGGTCGAGACCCGCGCCCGCGCCAGGACGTCCGCGGCCCGTGCTTTTAACGTCTCGTGGGCGGCTTCGCTGGGATCGGTCAGCTCGGCGTCGTGGCCTTCGATGCCGACGAAGGTCGCTTCGAGCGGCATGTAGGTGCCGAGGACGTCGAGGAGTTCGTCGGCGAGCGCGGTCGCGTCGGTGGTCATCACTTCATCGTGGCCCAAAACGAACCGGGCCGGGAGCGGAATCCGCTCCCGGGCCCGGCCGGTCGTCAGGTCAAGCTCGAACAGGGTCTCGCGTCAGGATCCTTGGCCCCGTTGGGGACCCACCGCACGTTCGCGAACGACGCCTGGAACGCGGCGTCGGTGTAGACCAGGAATGGCGTGTTGATGTGCTCGAAGTCCAGCCCGTTGTTGAAGCAGGACAACGGGATCTTCACCGTGGTCTTCGCGCCGCCCGCCAGGTCGGTGAACAGCTTCGTCGCGTTCACCTCCGAGAAGCACGGGTAGACGCAGTGCATGCTGATCACCGCCCGGTTGACCGGTGCCTGCTGCACGACGGTGTCGAACTCCAGCGCCCCGTCCGCGTTCAGGTAACTGCGCAGGTCGTTCGTGCCCGCCGTGTTCTGCATGTAGAGCTGGGCCGCTCCCGTGCCCGTCCAGGTCGCCTTCAGGCCGTCACCCTGCACGTTGACGTCGGTCGGGACGACGTTGATCTCGCTGTGCGCCGCCGTGCCGTCCGGGCCGATCACCGTGCCGCCCCAGTTCTCCGCCGAGCCGATCTGGCTCGTGTACGGCGCGACGTCGGTCCGGTCGAAGATCGACAGGTCCTCGGTCGCCGTCCCGCCGCCACCGGTGGACCCGCAGGTCGCCGGGCCGGGCGTCTCGTCCAGCTGGCCGATGGTGACGCGCTGGCCGGTCTTGAGGCCGTAACCCAGCTTGAACAGCGGGTCGTAGTCCGGGGACCACGGATTGAGCGGCGACTGGCACGCGCTCTTCGGCCACGAGTAGGACAGCGTGCCCTGGTAGCCGGTGCCGTCCTTGCCCTTGACGAGCATGTCGGCGACGCCGCCGCCCTCGGTGCCGGGCAGCCAGGCCGCGACGAACGCGTCCGAGCGGTTGATCTCGTAGTTCATGTAGAGCGGACGGCCGCCGACGTAGACGGTGACGACCGGGGTGCCCTTGCCGCTGACCTTGTCCAGCACGGCCGCGTCCTCGGGATAGAGCTTCGAGGCCTCGAGGGTCTTGCGGGTCAGGTCGCCGACGCCCTCGGCGTACGGCGTCTCACCGATCACGGCGATGACGGCGTCGTAGCCCTTCGGGTCCACTGTGCCGGTGGCGTCGAAGGTGACGTTGGCGTCGCCGAGGTCCTGCTTGATGCCGGTGAGGATCGAGGTGGCGTTCGGGAAGTCGGCGTTGGTGTTGCCGGTGCCCTGCCAGCTCAGCGTCCAGCCGCCGGTCTGGTTCGAGATGTTGTCGGCGCTCTTGCCGACCACCAGGACCTTGGACTTCGGCTTGAGCGGCAGCACGTTGCCGTTGTTCTTCAGCAGCGTCTGCGACTCGCGGGCCGCGTCGCGGGCCAGCCAGTTGTCCTTCAGCGCCTCGTCCGAGTTGGCGTAGGAGCGGTCGGACGGCTTCTGCGACTCGAACAGGCCGTCGCGGATCTTGACGCGCAGGATGCGGGTCACGGCGTCGTCGATGCGCGCCATCGGGATCTGGCCGCTCTGCACCTGGGCGACGGTGTTGGTGATGAACGCCTTCCAGTCCGCGGGCACCATCACGACGTCGATGCCGGCGTTGATGGCCTGCGGGCAGGAGGAGTTCGTGCAGCCGGGGACCTGGCCGATGGCGTTCCAGTCGGACACGACCAGGCCGTCGAAGCCGATCTTGCCCTTCAGGATCTCGTTCATCGCCTTGCTGCTGCCGGTCAGCTTGCCCTCGTTGATGCCGAGGTCCGGGTTGGTCCAGCTGTTGAACGACACCATCACGGTCTGCGAGCCGGCGGCGAGCGCGCCGTAGTAGCCCTGGCCGTGGAGGTTGATCATGTCGGCCTCGGACGACGGGTTGACGCCCTGGTCCTGGCCCTTGATCGTGCCGCCGTCACCGATGAAGTGCTTGGCGGTGGCGATCACGCCGTTGTAGCCGATGCGGCTGGTGGCGCCGTCCTGGAGGCCGTTGATGTCCTCGTAACCGTAGGAGCGGGTGATCCGCGGGTCCTCGGAGTAGCCCTCGTAGGTGCGGCCCCAGCGGTCGTCCTGGACGACGGCCAGCGTCGGCGAGAACGCCCAGTCCTGGCCGGTCGAGCGGACCTGACGGGCGGTGGCGCCGGCGACGTCGCGGACGAGGCACGGGTCGTGCGCCGCGCCGAGGCCGATGTTGTGCGGGAAGACGGTGGCGCCGTAGACGTTGTTGTTGCCGTGCACGGCGTCGATGCCCCAGATGACGGGGATCTTCGTGCGGCTGGTCTTGGAGGCGTTCCAGTAGGAGTCGGCGAGGTTCAGCCAGTCCTGCTGGGTGGCGTGCTTGTTGGCGCCGGGCCACGCGCCGCCGCCGTTGAGGACGGTGCCGATGGCGTACTGGCGGACCTCGTCGGGGGTGATCGAGGTGATCTCGGGCTGCGTCATCTGCCCGACCTTCTCCTCGAGGGTCATCCCCGAGAGGATCTGGGCGATGCGGGCCTCGTCGCCGGCCTTCCCCTTGAGCTGGCTGTCGACCTTGGGCCAGTCCGCCAGGGTCGGCAGGGACTTCTCGATCTTGGCGCAGCCGTCCTTGTCGAGGGCGGGCTTGCCGATGACGGGCTGTGCCGGTGCGGCCTGGGCCTGCAGCGGTGCCGCCTGCGCGACCCCGCCGAGCAGGCTCAGGCTCATCAGCGTGACGAGCGAACTTCGACGCGCACGCGACCACGCGCGTGATCTTCCGGCCATGGTCTGGTCCATTCTGCGAGGGCGGCGGACCGGCCGATCCTCACCGGGCAAAGGGGACGGCGTCAATAGTTTCCGGCCGGTACGCTCTTCGTTAATTCTCGCCATAAAATAAGAGTCGTCCGGTGGGCGGCACCCCATTACCGCGCAGGTCGGGCCGGGTCAAGGGTGCGCGGGGGCAGCCGTTCTGCCCGTGGAGGCTCAGCTGTTTGCCAGGATGGCGGCATGGACATCCGCCGCATCACGACGTCCGCGCCGGCGCTGGCCGCCGCCCACCTCTTCGACGACCCGCCGGTTTTGGCGGCACTTGAGCGTTTTCTCGCCTCGGAGGGCCACCACCTGCTGATCGCGTACGTCGACGACGTCCCGGCGGGCATGGTGACCGGCGTCGAGATGACGCACCCGGACAAGGGGACGGAGATGTTCCTGTACGAGCTGGGCGTCTCCGAGTCGTTCCAAGGTCGCGGCCTCGGCTCGGCCTTGGTGACGGCGTTGGCCGCACTGGCCCGTTCGCGCGGGTGTTACGACATGTGGGTGGTGACGGAGGCGGACAACGCCGCGGCCCAGGCGACGTACCGCCGCGCCGGCGGAGCGGGGACGGGCCGCCAGGTGGTCCTGGAGTGGGACTTCACGTAACCGACCCTCCAGGTACGCGAGCCGACTGTCCGGGTACGCGAGCCGACCCTCCGGGTACGCGGAGCGCGCGCCGGATCGCATGTCTGGGGCCGGAACTCGCGTGATCGAGCGCGTGACTCGCGTGATTGGGCGCGTGTCTCGCGTGATTGGAGGGGCATCACGCGTGATTGGAGGGACGACACGGGGTCAGGCCAGGACTGAGCCGGGGAGTTCCTCGAAGATCAGCCACGTCCTCGTCGAGCGGACGCCGTCCAGGGCCTGGAGGCGCTCCAGGACCACGTCGCGCAACGTCGTGTTGTCCGGGGTCCGGACCAGCAGCAGGATGTCGAAGTCGCCGCCGACCAGGGCGACGTGGTCGACGTACGGGATCTCGTGCAGGTCCGTGGCCATCGTGCGCCAGGACGTCTGCTCCACCGTCACCATGATGTACGCCGAGGTGCCCAGGCCCGCGCGGCGCGGGTCGATGCGGGCGCCGAAGCCCGTGATGACGCCCTCCGCCATGAGGCGCTCCAGCCGCGCGTACGCGTTCGTGCGCGAGATGTGCAGGCGCTCCGCCAGTGCCCGGACCGCCAGGCGGCCGTCGGCCGACAGCTCCGCCAGCATCGCGCGGTCGATGTCGTCCAGAGGCGCGACCGTCCGTCCCGGGTGGGCGCCCTGCGCCGGATCCGGAAAAGACGTTTGGTCACCGTAGACACCCAGAAAAGACTGTTTGTCGCTCATTTCGCGCAACCCTTGAACACAACACCGCCGGGAACGACCATCTGAGCATCATATGTCTGCGAGAGGTGGTGTGCGTCATGGCGACGGAAACCCTGCTGCCGTCCGCGTCGCCGGTGCGGTTCGTCGCCGAGGACGGGACGCGCGTCGACCAGGAAGGCGGCTACCGCGAGCCGTCCCGGGAGCGGCTCAAGGAGGCCTACCGGCTGATGGTCCTGGGCCGCCGGTTCGACGTCCAGGCGACCGCGCTCACCAAGCAGGGCCGCCTCGCCGTCTACCCCTCCAGCGCCGGCCAGGAGGCCTGCCAGGTCGCCGCCGCGCTCACCCTGAGCAAGCAGGACTGGCTCTTCCCGACCTACCGCGACTCCGTCGCCCTCATCGCGCGCGGCCTGAAGCCCGGCGAAGTCCTGACGCTGCTTCGCGGCGACGCGCACTGCGGCTACAACCCCGCCGAGACGCGCGTCGCGCCCCAGTGCACTCCGCTCGCGACGCAGACCTTGCACGCCACCGGACTCGCGCACGCCATGCGGCGACGCGGTGAAGACGGCGTCGCGCTCGCGCTCATCGGTGACGGCGCCACCAGCGAAGGCGACTTCCACGAGGCGCTCAACTTCGCCGCCGTCTTCAAAGCGCCCGTGGTGTTCTTCGTGCAGAACAACCGGTACGCGATCTCCGTGCCGTTCGAGAAGCAGAGCGCCGCACCCGCGCTGGCGTACAAGGGGATCGGCTACGGCATGCGCTCGGAGCAGGTCGACGGCAACGACGCCGTCGCGGTGCTGAGCGTCCTCGACGACGCCGTCCGGCACGCCCGCGAAGGCCACGGCCCGGTCCTCGTCGAGGCCCACACCTACCGTATCGACGCCCACACCAACGCCGACGACGCCACCCGCTACCGCGACGCCGGCGAAGTCGCGAAGTGGCGCGAAGCAGACCCGGTGACCCGGCTCGAGACCTACCTCAAGGCCCAGAAGACCCTCAGCGACAACGAAATCGAGCAGTTCCGCAGCGACGCCGAGGACTTCGCCCAGACCGTCCGCGACACGCTCAACGCCGAACCCGAGCTGGACCCGCTGTCGCTGTTCGACCACGTCTACGCCGAGCCGACCCGCCACCTCAAGGCGCAGCGGGCTGCCCTCAAAGCCGAGCTGGAGGCCTGATGACGACCACGATGGCGCAGGCGCTCAACGCCGCCCTGCGGGACGCGCTCAAGGACGACGACAACGTGGTCGTGTTCGGTGAGGACGTCGGCGCGCTCGGCGGCGTCTTCCGGGTCACCGACGGCATCACCGCCGACTTCGGCGAGGACCGCTGCTTCGACACCCCGCTCGCCGAGGCCGGCATCGTCGGGTTCGCCGTCGGGATGGCCATGGGCGGCTTCCGGCCGGTCGTCGAGATGCAGTTCGACGCCTTCGCCTACCCCGCGTTCGAGCAGATCACCTCGCACGTCGCGAAGCTGCGCAACCGCACCCGCGGCGCGCTTTCGCTGCCGATGGTCATCCGGATCCCCTACGCCGGCGGGATCGGTGGCGTCGAGCACCACTGCGACTCCAGCGAGGCCTACTACACGCACACGCCGGGCCTGCGCGTCGTCACGCCGGGCACCGCGCAGGACGCCTACGACCTGCTCCGCGACGCCATCGACTCGCCGGACCCGGTCGTCTTCCTCGAGCCGAAGTGCCGCTACTGGTCGAGCGAGGACGTCTCCTTCACCCGCAGCGGCCCGGCCATGGACCAGGCGGTGGTCCGCCGGCCGGGCAAGGACGTCACGCTCATCGCGTACGGCCCGATGGTCGCCACCGCGATGGAGACCGCCGAAGCCGCGAAGGACGAGGGCTGGGACGTCGAGGTCGTCGACCTGCGGTCGCTGAGCCCGTTCGACGACGAGACCGTGACGGCTTCGGTGCGCCGCACCGGCCGTGCCGTCGTGGTGCACGAGGCCGCCGGCTTCGGCGGCTACGGCGCCGAGGTCGTCGCTCGCGTCACGGAGCAGTGCTTCCACCAGCTGCACGCGCCGGTGCTGCGCGTGACCGGCCTCGACATCCCGTTCCCGGCGCCGAAGCTGGAGCGTCACCAGCTGCCGGACGTCGACCGGATCCTCGACACGATCGCCCGGCTGCAGTGGGCCGACACGCCGGTGGTGGCCGGTGCCTGACTTCCTGCTGCCGGACCTCGGCGAGGGCCTGACCGAGGCGGCGATCCTGAACTGGCACGTCAAGATCGGGGACACGGTCAAGATCGACCAGATCGTCGTCGAGGTCGAGACGGCGAAGGCGGCCGTCGAGGTGCCCGTGCCGTTCGCCGGCGTGGTGTCGGCGCTGCACGGCGAACCCGGCCAGCTGCTGCCGGTCGGCGCGCCGCTGCTGAGCGTCGGCGGGTTCGCCGAGCCGGGCGTCACAGTGTCGACCACGTCATCGGGCAGCGGCAACGTCCTCATCGGCTACGGCACCGCGCCGACGACCCGGCGCAAGCGCGTCCGGCGTGTGGAAGCGCTCGTCGTGAAAGCCAAGGCGCCCGGCGTGATCTCGCCGTTCGTCCGGAAGATGGCCGCGGACAACGGGATCGACCTCGCGAAGGTCACCGCCACCGGGCCGGACGGGATCATCCGCCGCGCCGACGTCGAAGCACTCCTCGACAAGAAGCCGACCGACGGCGAGCGCCGGATTCCGCTCACCGGCGTCCGCAAGGTCGTCGCGGACAAGCTCACGGCGTCGCGGCGTGAGATCCCCGAGGCCACGGTCTGGGTGGACGTCGACGCGACCGAGCTGGTCGCCGCGCGCGTGGCCTTGAACGCCAAGACGGACCGTCCCGTCAGCCTGCTCGGCCTGATCGCGCGGTTCGCCGTGGCGGGCCTGAAGAAATACCCGGAGCTGAACTCGCGCGTCGAGGGCGACGAGATCGTGGTGCTGGACAAGATCCACCTCGGCTTCGCCGCGCAGACCGACCGCGGGCTCATGGTGCCGGTCGTGCGCGACGCCGGTGACCTGTCGACGCGGGACCTGTCGGCGGCGATCGGCGACCGCGCCCGCACCGCGCGCGACGGCAAGCTCGCGCCGGCCGACCTGACCGGCGGCACGTTCACCGTGAACAACTACGGCGTCTTCGGCGTCGACGGCTCGGCCGCGATCATCAACCACCCCGAAGCCGCGATCCTCGGCATCGGCCGGATCATCGACCGGCCGTGGGTGGTCGGCGGCGAGCTGGCCGTGCGGAAGGTCTGCGAGCTGACGCTGGCGTTCGACCACCGCGTCTGCGACGGCGGTACGGCGGGCGGGTTTCTGCGGTTCGTCGCGGACTGCGTCGAGTCGCCGGTCACGGCCCTGGGCGACCTGTAAGACTCACCGGCCGCATTGGCCGGATGTGACGGTGGTGGCACTTAAAGTGTTCGCGTGACGACTCCAGCCCAGCACGACCGGGACCAGGCGGCGGCGCGCGTGGGCCGGCTCAAGCAGGACCTGGCGGGCCGGCTCGAAACGGCGCCGGAGCCCGGTGCCGAGGACGCCGAGCCGATGGACCGGCTCGTGGCGGCGGCCGTGCGGCTGCTGGACGCCGAGGCGGACCACGACGAGGCCGTGCGCCGGCTGGTGGCGGCGGAGCTCGGCGCCCGCCACGCGGCGACGCAGCGCGCGGTCGTGTTCTTCGCGGCCGGGCCGGTGCTCGCCGGGCTGGTCTCGGCCGCGCTCGTGCTGTTCGGCGTGCTGTCGCCCGGGTGGCTGCCGTTGCTGGTCCCGCTGTTCGCGGCCGGGATGTGGATCGGGTTCGCGCCCGTCCGGAAGGTGCCGGCGGTGCTGCGCGAACGGACGCGGGCGGCCTGGGCGGGCACGCTGGCCGCGGTGTTCCTGGTGGTGGCGTTGCTGCCGTGGCCGTCGAGCACGGCGAACGTGGTGAGCACGATCCTGGCGGTGCTCGGGACGGCGGGCGCGATCGCGGGCCTGGTCCGGGAAAGCCGGATCCCGTGACGCGCGGCTACGCCACCTACGGCGACGACCCCGACTTCGAGGCAGAGTACGCCGACTACGCCGAGCCGGCCGACGACACGCGCCGCGACCTCGACGAGCTGTTCGCGGCCGTCGACGGGCTGCGCACCGCCGTCCAGGACGTCGACGCCCGGGACGCCGGGCTGCGCCAGGAGTTCGCGGACCTCTCCGACCGGCTCGGCCCCGGAGCGTCCCAGGAGCACCGCGTCGACCAGCTCAGCCGGCAGCTCGAACGGCTGCAGCAGCAGGTCCAGGCGCTGGAGCGCGCGGTGCGCGTGTCCGACGGCGTGCCGCAGGCGAACCTCGACGACGTCGGCGCGGAGACGCGCGCGCTGGCGGCGCAGGCCGCGCGCTGGGACGACCTGCACAAGGAACTGGTGACGAAGGAGCAGCGCGCCCGGCACGAGCAGGAGATCGCGCGGCTGGGGGACGTGCGCGAAGCGGGCGCGCGCTGCGACGCCGACTTGCTGGACGTCATCCGCCGCCTCGCGACGACGGACCGCGGTTCCCGCGCTCGCGGGGACGCCGAGTCGTCGTTGCGCGCGTTGAGCACCCGTCGCCGCACCCTGCTGGACGAGGAGATCCCGGCGGCCTTCGACGCCGCGGAGCAGGCGCGGCTCGCGTTGCGGGAGGCCGACGCGGTCGACGCGCGCGTGGTCCCGCAGCTGGAGCGCGCCGAACGCGCGTGGCAGGACCTGCAGGTCCGCCTGCGGACCCGGATCACCGACGCGCTCGGCTCCAACGCCCTGCTCCCGATGTGGTTCAGCCACGCTCTGGGGGTGGCTCCACCGTCAGGGACGTCAGGCGACGCCTGGATCCGCACGGCGGCTTCGGTGCTGGCTTACCGGGTGACGTTCGGGATCAAGGACCCGGCCCTGCCGCTCGGGGCCCCGGCGACGGATGGGGCGGACACGACCGAGCGCCGCTGGACGTGGCGGGCCCGGCTGGAGTCCGATTTGGACGATCTGTCCCTCTAAGGTGGCGCGGTATTCCGGCGGTGTCCTTGCGGGGCATGGTGCGTGATGTAGTCGGACAGAACGGCATCGCTGGCCCGCGGTTTCGCCCGGCGCAGCAGCATCCGCAGGCCGATCAAGAAGGCCACGCGGTCGGCGATCCGCGCGATTCCGTAGATGAGCACGGGCAGGCCCGAGCCGCCGGCGATCGCGGCCGCGAGAGCGGGGTCCAAGCTCATCACCTCCGGACGGCGGGGCCTTGTCATCTTCGCCGATCGGCCGTAATAATTGCCATACCATCTGACAAATTCGGACGCCCAGGCGAGGAGATGACTTGTGGTCGTCATCGGCAGGCCGGACGTCCCCGAAGGGGCCCACCGGCGGCTCGTCGACGCCCTCCACGAGGTTTACCTGCGTGCGGGTGCCCCCGGCGTGCGGACGATCGCGCAGCGCGGCGGCGTCAGCCGGGACACCGCGCATCGCGTGCTGACGAATCCGGCCCTGCCGACCTGGCCGGCGCTGGAAGCCGTCGTGGCCGCGCTCGGCGGGGACATCGGACGGTTCCGTGCGCTCTGGGTCGCCGCGCGACAGCCGGACGCGGCGCCGATCACCGAGCCGCCGGCCGAGCCTGTCGCCGGTGCGGGGCCGTCGGTGCGGGTGCTGGTCGTCGAAGACCACCCGCTCTACCGGAAAGCGGTGGTGCAGGCCATGCGCGCGCTCGGGCACGTGGTCGTGGGCACGACTGCGAATGGCGAGGAAGCGGTGTCACTGGCTCTGGAGACCCGGCCCGAGGTCGTCCTCATGGACCACTTCCTGCCCGGGCTGCTGGGCATGGACGCGACGGCGCGGATCCGGTCGGCGGATCCGGCCATCCGAGTGCTGATCCTCAGCGCGCACACGACCGGGGAAATGACTTTGGAGGCCTTGCGATCGGGGGCGCACGGCTTTCTGAGCAAGGACGTCGACGCCGACGAGATCGATCGTGCGATCCGGGCCGTGGCGCGCGGGGAGGTCCACGTGCCCGCCGGGTTCGACGGACCACCTGAGGTCGCCGAGCCGCGCGAACAGGAGCTGAACCCGCGCGAGCGCCGCGTGTTGCAGCTGGTGGCGGAGGGGCACACGGACGCGGAGATCGCCGAGCAGCTCGCGGTCTCGGTCCGTACGGTGCGGTCGTACCTCGACCGCGTACGGGACAAGAGCGGTCTCCGGCGTCGCCCGGAACTGGTCCGTTTCGCGGTCGAGAGCGGTCTGGTCACACCGCGGCCGGGCGGCGCAACGCCTGACGACGCAACCGGTTGAACAGCTTCGGGTTGTTCAACGCGAACACCCCGACCGTCGCCCCGTCACGCTGGTAGGTCGCCACGAAGGACTCGTCAGACGGGCCGCCCTCGACGAAGGTGAGCGCGTCGTTCGGGCGTGGGTGCCCGGCCAGCTGCAGCGTGCCCGCGTATTGGTCCGACCAGACGTAGCCGCTCGGCGTGTACGTGCGTTCGGTCCGTCCGGCCAGGAGGTTGCCCACCGCGACCGGGGCCTGCTCGGACGCGTTCGTCCAGTGCTCGTGGCGTCGTCCGACGCCGTCGGCGTGGTAGCGGGCGACGTCGCCGATCGCCACCACCTGGGGCAGGTCCGTCACCAGGCCCGCGTCCGTGTGGACGCCGTTGCCGACGGTCAGGCCGGAGCCCGCCAGCCAGTCCGTCGCCGGGGTCATGCCGACACCCACCACGACCACGTCGGCCGGGACCAGGGAACCGTCGGCCAGGTGGACGCCGGATTCGGACAGGCTCGCGACCGCGACGCCGCAGCGCAGGTCCGTGCCGTGGTCGGCGTGCAGCCGGGCGCACACCGCCGCCAGCTCCGGGCCCAGCACCGGGGCCAACGGCGCGTTCAGAGCTTCCAAGACGACCACGTCGAGGCCCAGGGAGCGGCACGTCGAGGCCACCTCGGCGCCGATGAAACCCGCCCCGACGATCACCACGCGCACCCCGGGGACCAGTGCGGCTCGCAGCGCCAGCGCGTCGTCGATCGTCCGCAGCGTGTGGGCGCGCTCGAAGCCCGGCAGCGTGCGCGCGCGGCCGCCGGTGGCGATGACGACGCCGTCCGCGTGCACCGAGCCGCCGTCCGAGAGGTGCACCCGGCGGGCGGCCGGGTCCAGCGCCGTCGCGCGGACGCCGAGGCGGAAGTCCAGGGCCAGCGACGCGAGGTCCCCGGCGTCGAGCAGCTCCAGCGCGGCGCGGGAGGTCGTCCCGGCCAGGAAACCCTTGGACAGCGGCGGCCGGTCGTACGGCAGGTGCGCCTCTTCGCCGATCAGCACCACCCCGCCGTCGTAGCCCTGCGCGCGCAGCTCCTGCGCGGCGCGGACCCCGGCCAGCGAAGCGCCGACGACCGCGACGCGCTTCACGCGGCGTCCTCGCGGGCCACGCCCTGGACGTAGATGACGCCGTCGTCGACCAGCACGGTGTACGTCCGCACCGGGGCCTTCGCCGGCAGGCAGCTCGGCACGCCCGTGCGCAGGTCGAACAGCGCCGCGTGCAGCGGGCACTCGACGAAGCAGCCTTCGAGCCAGCCGTCGGCCAGCGAGGCGTCCTGGTGGGTGCACGTGTCGTCGATGGCGTACAGCTCGCCGTCCTCGGTGTGGAACACCGCGATGGCGGGAGACCCCGGGATCCGGACGGACTCACCCGGGGGCAGCTCGTCGACGGTGCATGCGCGAATCATGACGCCTCCGCTAACTGTTGCGCATTGAGGAACATCGACTGTGATCCGCAACAAAGTCTGAATCCCATGGTGGACGTCGTCAAGGGGGTACGCCCCGGTAGTTTCCGTTACCCGGTAACGGAGAATCCGGGCGCGCCGAAACCCGCCACTGCCGCCACAAAGTCACCCTTGTGAGTGGCAAAAACGCATCTTTCCCTACGAAAGCTCGGTATACGCTCAGTGAGCAGGGGTCTCGCCGTGGCGGTAGAACGGCTGCTTGAGCGGGGCCAGCGGGGTGTTGCCGAGGATCAGGTCCGCGGCCTTCTCCGCGGTCATCATCACCGGCGCGTAGATGTTGCCGTTGGGGATGTAGGGCATGACCGACGCGTCGACCACGCGCAGGCCCTCGGTGCCGTGCACCCGCATCGTCTGCGGGTCGATCACGGAGCCCTCGTCCACGCCCATCTTGGCCGTGCACGACGGGTGCAGCGCGGTCTCGGCGTCCTTCGCGACCCAGTCCAGGATCTCTTCGTCGGTCTCCACCGACGGCCCGGGCGAGATCTCCCCGCCGTTGTAGGGACCCATCGCGGACTGGTTGAGGATCTTCCGCGCCACCCGCACGGCTTCCACCCATTCGCGACGGTCGTTCTCCGTGGACAGGTAGTTGAACTTGATCGCCGGGTGCTGGCGCGGGTCGGTCGAGGTGAGCTTCACCGAGCCGCGGGTGTCGGCGTACATCGGGCCGACGTGCACCTGGTAGCCGTGGCCTTCCGTGGGCGCCGACCCGTCGTAGCGGATCGCCACCGGCAGGAAGTGGAACATCAGGTTCGGGTACTTCACCTCGTCGTTCGACCGGACGAACCCGCCGCCCTCGAAGTGGTTGGTCGCGGCCGGGCCGTTCCGCAGAAACAGCCACTGCGCGCCGATGTAGGGCCGCTTCCACTTGGCCAGCGACGGCTGCATCGACACCGGTTCCTTGCAGGCGTACTGGATGTACACCTCCAGGTGATCCTGCAGGTTCTCGCCGACGCCCGGCAGGTCCTTCACGACGTCGATGCCGAGCTTCTCCAGGTCGGCTGCGTTGCCGACGCCGGAGAGCTGCAGCAGCTGCGGGCTGTTGATCGCGCCGCCGCAGAGGATGATCTCCTTGCCGTACACCTCGGCCGGCACGCCCCGGCCTTCGCTGTACTCGACGCCGATCGCGCGGGTGCCGTCGAAGAGGATCTGCGAGACGAACGCGCGCGTCTTCACCGTGAGGTTGGCGCGGTGCTCGACCGGGTGCAGGTAGGCGCCGGCCGCGGACAGCCGGCGTCCTTTCCGGACGTTGCGGTCGAACGCCGCGAAGCCCTCCTGCCGGTAGCCGTTGACGTCGTCGGTGCGCGGGTAGCCCGCTTCCTCGGCGGCGTCGAAGAAGGCGGTGAAGAGCGGGTTGGTCGCCGGGCCGCGCTCCAGTTCGAGCGGGCCGTCGTGGCCGCGCCACTGGCCGTCCGGAGCATCGGCGAGGCAGTTCTCCATGCGCTGGAAGTACGGCAGGCAGTGCGCGTAGTCCCATGTGGACATTCCCGGGTCGCCGGCCCAGCGTTCGTAGTCCAGCGGGTTGCCGCGCTGGAAGATCATCCCGTTGATGCTCGACGAGCCGCCGAGCACCTTGCCGCGGGCGTGGTAGATGCGGCGCCGGTTCATGTGCGGCTCGGGCTCACTGCGGTAGCCCCAGTCGTAGAACTTCGACCCGATCGGGAACGTCAGCGCGGCCGGCATGTGGATGAAGACGTCCCACTTGTAGTCGGACCGGCCGGCCTCCAGGACGAGGACCTTGTTCGACGGGTTCGCCGACAGCCGGTTCGCCAGCGCGCACCCCGCCGAACCACCGCCGACGATGACGAAGTCGTAGGTATCGGAACTCATGGGGCCTCCTCAGCCGGGTAGCGAATCCGGGGCGTTGTCGGGCATGTGCTCGGGGCTCGTGTGCGACGAACCCCAGGTACCGCGCCGGATGTAGAGCATGATCGCACCGACGAGGACGATCAGCCCGGTGACGATCACCGCGCCCCACTGGAAGTACCAGTGGTCGTCGCCGTAGACCTCGGCGCGCGGCCAGATCAGGTTGACCGTCATCGCGGCGCCGTAGACGACCGCGACCAGGTTCACCAGCGTGCCCCAGCGGCCGAGCTTGAAGTACGGCCCGTGGCCCGGGCGCGGCCAGCCACCGCGCAGGCGGCGGATCAGCATCGGGCCGGTGACCATCAGGTAGGGGATGTAGAACAGGATGATCGCGGTCGAGGTCAGGATGAAGAACGCCCGCTGGTTGCCCAGGTTGATCAGCAGCACCACGATGGTGAGGCCGCCGGTGAGCAGCGCGGGCACGACCGGCGTCTTCGAGCGCGGCGACACCTTGGCCATCGCCTTGCTGAACGGCAGCCGGCCGTCGCGGGACATCGCCCACGTCATCCGGATCGCCGCGGTCTGCACGGCCAGGCAGCACACCGTGATCGCGATCGCCGAGCAGATCAGGAAGGCGTCGCCGAGGCCCTCGCCGAGGGTGCTCTTCAGCAGGTACGGCATGCCGGACGTGCTCAGCTCCTTGGCGTTGAGGTCGCCGACGGCCATCATGCCCACGAGCATCATCAGCCCGCCGACGATGAACGCGGCGGTGATCGCCCGCAGGATCGCGCGGGGTGCGTGCCGCCGCGGCTGCGTCGTCTCCTCGGCCAGCGAACCGGCGGTGTCGAAGCCGTAGAAGACGTACGCGCTCATGAGCGACGCGACCAGGAAGGCCCCGAGGTACCCGAACGTGTGACCCTCACCGGTGCCGTGGGTGTCGAAGACGATGCCCGGGCCGCGCTTGATGTGGATGGCGAGCGCGATCACGAGCAGCACGCTCGCGCCGAGCTCCACCGCGACGCCGAAGTTGTTGATCTTCGCCATCAGCTTGACCCCGATGAGGTTCACGACCGTGGCGAACACGACCAGGATGAGCGCCAGGATGATGGCGTTCTGCGCGCCGCCCGGTGTCGACGTCAGGCCGGCGTCGTCGTCGCTGCCGACGATCTGGAACGCGGTCGACACCTGCGGCAGGATGATCTGGTAGGCCACCGCGACGGCCGCGGCCGTGACGATCGCGCCGATGATCATGATCCAGCCGGCCAGCCAGGACGTCGCGGGCTTCGCGATCTGTTTCGCCCACTGGTACACCGAGCCGGCGAGCGGGAACTGCCCGGCGAGCTCGGCGAAGCAGAGGGCGACGGCGGCCTGGCCGATGAAGACCAGCGGCCACGTCCAGATGAAGGCCGGGCCGCCCGAGCCGAAGCCGAAGAAGAAGAGCTGGAACACGCCGGTCAGGATGGAGATGTAGCTGAACCCGGCGGCGAAGCTGGAGAACGAGCCGAGCGAGCGCTCGAGCTCCTGGCGGTAGCCGAACTTCTCGAGCTCGGAGCTGTCGTCCGGGGCAGGCCCCCCGCCCGCCTTCTGCGAATCGATGGTCATCGTCGGTCCTCACGTGGTGGGGTGGGGGAGTGATCAGCCCTTGAACCAGTGCTGCGGAACGGGATCGATGTTCTGGTAGACGTGCTTGCTCTCCTGGTACTCCGCCAGCCCGGACGGTCCGAGCTCGCGGCCGATGCCGGACCGGCCGAACCCGCCCCACTCCGCCTGCGGCAGGTAGGGGTGGTAGTCGTTGATCCACACGGTGCCGTGGCGCAGGGCCCCGGCGACCCGCTGGGCGCGGGACGCGTCCGACGTCCACACGGCTCCGGCGAGCCCGTACTCGGTGTCGTTGGCCAGCGCGATCGCGTCGGCCTCTTCGGCGAAGCGTTCGACGGTGACGACCGGGCCGAAGACCTCTTCCCGGACCACCGCCATGTCCCTGGTGCAGTCGGAGAACACCGTCGGGCGCAGGAAGAAACCGCTTTCGTACTGGGCGCCCTCGGGCCGCTTGCCGCCCGCCCGCAGTGTCGCGCCCTCTTGGAGAGCGCTTTCGATGAAGCCCTCGACCTTGGCGCGGTGCTGCGCCGAGACGAGCGGGCCCGTCTCGGTGGCGGGATCGAGGCCGTCGCCGACCCGGATCGCGTCGGCGCGCGCGGCGAGGTCCGCCACGAACCGGTCATGGATGCCATCCTGGACGATCAAGCGCGCGCCCGCTGAGCACACCTGTCCCGAATGGACGAACGCGGCCATCAGCGCGTAGTCGAGGGCGGTGTCGTAGTCGGCGTCGTCGAAGACCACGTTCGGGTTCTTGCCGCCGAGCTCCAGAGCGACCCGGCGGACGCCCTTCGCGGCGGCCGTCATGATCTTCTCGCCGGTCGCGTAGCCGCCGGTGAATGAGACGAGGTCCACGGCCGGGTGCTCGACCATCGCGGCGCCGACGGGACCGGGGCCGAGCAGCAGGTTGACGACGCCCGGCGGGACGCCGGCCTCGTCGAGCAGCGCGACGAGCTTGATCGTGGTCAGCGGCGTCACCTCGCTGGGCTTGAGCACCATCGTGTTGCCCGCGGCCAGCGCCGGGGCGACCTTCCAGGAAATCTGGAGCAGCGGGTAGTTCCACGGCGCGATCAGCGCGCAGACGCCGACCGGCTCGTGCACGATCCGGCTCACGACGGTCGCGCTGCCCGCGTCGACCACCCGGCCGGCGTCCTTGCCGGCGAGGTCGGCGTAGTAGCGGAAGACGTTCGTGACGTCGTCGATGTCGATCCGGCCCTCGCCCAGCGTCTTGCCGGTGTCGAGGCTCTCGGTGCGGGCCAGGTCCTCGCGGTCGCGGACCAGCAGGCCGGCGACGCGTCGGAGCAGCTCGCCGCGCTCGGTGGCGGTGGTCGTGCGCCACGGACCGGCGTCGAAGGCCCGCCGCGCGGCTTCGACGGCGGCGTCGACCTCCTCGGGCCCGGCCTCGGCGACCTTCTCGATCACCTGGCCGGTGGCGGGGTTGAGCACGTCGGAGGCGGTGCCGCCGGCGGCGTCCGTCCAGCCTCCGTCGATGTACAGGTCCTTCATGCGGCCCCTTCCGGTCTCGGTAGTGGCTGCCTGGTCGCGCTTGAGTGCGTACATTTGTACGCGAGACGTGTACAGATGTCCACAAGTAGGGTCCGTCAGGTCGACGTGCGACGATCTGTCCGTCGCGCCGGAGACGCACGAAGGGGGCTGCTCGACACCGATGTCGAAGACCGAATCCACCACGGCGTCCACGGCCGGCCGGCGGCGTGGCCCCAACGACCCCGACCGGCGCGCGCGCATCGCCAAGGCGGCGATCGAGGTCGTCGCCCAGCGGGGCATCGACGGCCTCACCCACCGCGCGGTCGCCGCCGCCGCGGGCGTGCCGCTGGGCTCGACGACCTACCACTTCGCGACCCTGGACGACCTGCTCGAGGTGGCGCTGCACGAGGCCGCCGAGAAGAACGTCCACGCGCTGAAGGAGTGGGAAGCGGCGCTGCCGCCGGACGCCGACTTCGCCGCGGCGCTCGCCGACCTGGTCATGGGCTACATCAAGGAGCAGTACCGCGACACGGTCGTCGAGTACGACCTGTACGTCGCGGCCCTGCACCGCCCCCGGCTCCGCGCGGCGAGCGCGGCCTGGGACGACGCCCTCACCGAGCTGTACGGCAGCCGCACCGACCCGCTCACCGGCCGGCTCCTGGCCGGCCTGTTCTGCGGCCTCCTCATGCAGGCCGCCCTGGCCGACCCCCGCCCGACCCGCGAGGAGATCGAAACCCTCTTCCGCCGAGCCATCCACGGCCCCACTGTGTGATCAGAACGCCGGCACGCGTGATTGAGAGGTCGACACGCGTGATTGAAGGGTCGACACGGCAGGGGCTGGGTGTGTCGACCCTCTGATCACGCGTGTCGACCTCCCCGTCACGCGAGTTGACCCTGTAATCACGCGTGTCGGCTGAAACCTGCCGGAAATCTTGGTGGGGGTTGAAAAACTTGGGTTGACACGGGGTTTGGGTGGGAGTCACTCTGTTCCGGAGTGAGCAACAAGACGCGTTCTGCGCAACTACTCCCGTACTGACCGCGGAGAGGACCCCGACGGTGACCACTACCGATCTCCCGCCGAGCCTGCTCGCCACGCTGCCCGGCACCTACTACACCGATCCGGCGATCTTCGCGCTGGAGCAGGCGAAGATCTTCGAGGCCGACTGGTTCTGCGCCGTGCGCAGCGCGGACCTCGCCGGGCCGGGTGCGTTCGAGACGGTCCGGATCGGCAAGGAGAGCGTCCTGGTCTCGCGGGGGCGCGACGGGAAGCTGAACGCGTTCCTCAACGTCTGCCGCCACCGCGGCGCTCGGCTGTGCACCGCCGAGTCCGGCACCGTGAAGCGCGCGTTCCAGTGCCCGTACCACGCCTGGACGTACGGTCTCGACGGCAAGCTGATCGCCGCGCCGAACCTCACCGGCATGCCGGACGTCGACCGCACGACGTTCGGGCTCACCCGCGTCCACCTGCGCGAATGGCTCGGTTACGCGTGGGTCTGCCTGGCCGAGGAGCCGCCGCCGTTCGAGGGCGGCGTCGTCGCCGCGGTCACCGAACGGCTCGGCGGCGAGAGCGCGATCGAGGCGTACGGCGTCGACGGGCTCGCGCTCGGCAAGCGCATCGAGTACGACGTGAAGGCGAACTGGAAACAGATCATCGAGAACTTCATGGAGTGCTACCACTGCGCGACGATCCACCCGGAGCTCACCGAGGTCCTGCCGGAGTTCGCCGACGGCTACGCCGCGCAGTACTACGTCGGCCACGGCGCGGAGTTCGGCGGCGAGGTCCAGGGCTTCACCGTCGACGGCAGCGAGGGCGTCGAGCGGCTGCCCGGTGTCACCGAGGACCAGGACCGCAAGTACTACGCCGTCACCATCCGGCCGCAGGTGTTCGTCAACCTGGTGCCGGACCACGTGATCCTGCACCGGATGTTCCCGCTGGCGCCGGACCGGACGCTGGTGCGCTGCGACTGGCTCTACCTGCCCGGCGTCGTCGAGTCCGGGCGCGACCTGACGCGTTCGGTCGAGCTGTTCCACCGTGTCAACCTGCAGGACTTCGAGGCGTGCGAACGCTGTCAGGTCGCGATGGACTCGCGCGCCTACGCCGGCGGCGGGGTGCTCGTGCCCAGCGAGCACCACATCGGCGAGTTCCACGACTGGGTCCGTGGTCGCCTCTCGTGAGTGGTAATTCGGGTTCTAACCCTCATTACCACTCACGAGGCTTCAGATGAGCGCCCGGATGGCGGCCTCGAAACCGGCGACGTGCTCGAGCGTGAGCGCGGCGGCCTTCTCGGCGTCGCCCTCGATGATCGCGGTGAGGAGCGGGACGTGCTCGTCGACGTGGCCGGCCATCCCGGGCAGCCGGGGCACGAACACGCACCAGATCCGCGTCGCGAGGTTGTCGTACCGGATGAGCGTGTCCTCGAGGAACGGGTTGTGCACGCACCGGTAGATCGCCCGGTGCAGGGCGAGGTCGGTGCGCAGCAGTTCGGCGTTGTCGCCAGCCGGGACGCCTTCGTCGAGCTGTGCGCGCAACTCGGTGAGCGTCGCCCGGTCGGCCGCGGTCGCACGCCCGGCCGCGGTGGCGGTGGCCATCGGCTCCAGCGTGCGCCGGACCTCGGAGATGTGCGCGAGGTCGGAGATGTTGACGTCGGTGGCGAACGTGCCCCGCCGCGGGTAGGCGACGACCAGCCGCTCGGACTCGAGGCGTTTGAGCGCCTCGCGGATCGGCGTGCGGCCCATGCCGAGGGTGGTGCCGAGCCACTCCTCGTTGATCGGGTCGCCCGGCCGGATGTCGAGCATGACCAGGCGATCACGGACGAAGAGGTACGCCTGCTCCGCCAGCGATGGGGGATTGACCTGTGGGTTCACGCCGCTTAGCCTACATCGACAATTGATATATCAGAAGTCGACCAGGAGGACACGGATGCCTCGCACCCCCGGCGCGGACCTGCCGGACCACCCGGACTTCCTCTGGAACGACCCCGACCCGAAACCGGCCTACGACGTGATCGTGGTCGGCGGCGGCGGGCACGGCCTCGCCACCGCCTACTACCTGGCGAAGGTGCACGGCATCACGAACGTCGCCGTGCTGGAGAAGGGCTGGCTCGCGGGCGGCAACATGGCCCGCAACACCACGATCATCCGCTCCAACTACCTCTGGGACGAAAGTTCCGGCATCTACGAGCACTCCCTCAAGCTGTGGGAAGGCCTCGAAGAGGACCTCGGCTACCCGATCCTGTTCAGCCAGCGCGGCGTGCTCAACCTCGCGCACAGCCTGCAGGACGTCCGTGACAGCGTCCGCCGCGTCGAGGCCAACAAGCTCAACGGCATCGACGCCGAGTGGGTGGACGCCGCGGGCGTCAAGGAGCTGTGCCCGATCGTCAACACCTCGCCGGACGTCCGGTACCCGGTGCTCGGCGCGACCTACCAGCCGCGCGCGGGCATCGCGAAGCACGACTACGTGGCCTGGGGCTTCGCCCGCGCGGCGCACGCGATGGGTGTCGACCTCATCCAGAACTGCGAGGTCACCGGCATCTCCACGGTGAACGGCCGGGTCACCGCGGTCGAGACGTCGAGGGGCCGGATCGCCGCGGGGAAGGTCGCGCTGTGCGCCGCCGGGCACTCGTCGGTGCTGGCGAAGATGGTCGGCCTCGACCTGCCGCTCGTGTCACACCCGTTGCAGGCCCTGGTGTCCGAGCTGCTGGAGCCGATCCACCCGACGGTCGTCATGTCGAACGCCGTGCACGTCTACGTTTCCCAGGCGCACAAGGGCGAACTCGTCATGGGTGCCGGCATCGACAGCTACAACGGCTACGGCCAGCGCGGCTCGTTCCACGTCATCGAGCAGCAGATGGCCGCCGCGCTGGAGCTGTTCCCGGTGTTCGCGCGGGCGCACCTGCTGCGGACGTGGGCGGGCATCGTCGACGTCAGCCCGGACGCGTCGCCGATCGTCGGGCTCACGCCGGTCGAGAACCTGTTCCTCAACTGCGGCTGGGGCACCGGCGGCTTCAAGGCCACGCCGGGGGTCGGCGACGTCTTCGCGGCGACCATCGCGCGCGGGAAGCCGCACGAGTACGCCGAACCCTTCACCTTGGACCGGTTCACGACCGGTGCCCTCGTCGACGAGCACGGCGCCGCCGCCGTGGCCCACTAGGAGTCTTTGATGCAGCTGATTCCCTGCCCGTGGTGCGGGCCACGCGAGGAAGCCGAGTTCCACTACGGCGGCCAGGCCCACGTCGCCTACCCCGAGGACCCGGCCGCACTGTCCGATGAGGACTGGGCGAAGTTCGTGTTCTTCCGCGCCAACCCGAGCGGCCCGTTCGCCGAGCGCTGGAGCCACTCCGCGGGCTGCCGCCGCTGGTTCAACGCCGTCCGCGACACCCGCACCCACGACCTCCTGGCGGTCTACCGCCTCGACGAGCCCAGGCCGGTGATCTCATGACCCGGCTGTCCGGTGTCCCGCTCAAGTTCACCTTCGACGGCCGCGAGCTGACCGGTTTCCTCGGCGACACCTTGGCTTCCGCACTGCTGGCCAACGGTATCCACCAGGTCGCGACCAGCATCAAGTACGGCCGGCCGCGCGGCATCGTCGCGGCGGGTGTCGAGGACTCGAACGCCCTGGTCCAGATCGAAGCGCCGTTCCCGGAGCCGATGCTGTCGGCCACCACCGTCGAGCTGTACGACGGCCTGGTCGCGCGCGGCCTGTCCGGTCAAGGTCGCCTGGCCGCCGAGCCCGACCCGGCCCGGTACGACGCCAAGCACGTCCACTGTGACGTCCTGGTCGTCGGCGCCGGACCCGCCGGCCTCGCCGCCGCGGCCGAAGCCGAAGGCCGGGTGCTGCTGGTCGACGACCAGCCCGACGGGGAAGCTCCGGAAGGAGTCCAGTTCCTCTCGCGCACCACGGCGTTCGGCGTCTACGACGACGGGTTCGTGCTGGCCCTGGAACGCCGAGGCGAGCCCGCCGCGCCCGAACGGATCTCGCGGCAGCGGGTGTGGCGGATCCGGGCGAAGCGGATCGTCATCGCCACCGGTGCCCACGAGCGGCCGATCGTGTTCCCGGACAACGACCGCCCGGGCATCATGCTCGCCGGTGCCGCGCGCACGTACCTGAGCCGCTACGGCGTCCTGGCCGGGCGGCGGGTGGTGGTGTTCACCACCAACGACAGCGCGTACGACGCCGCCTCCGAACTGGCGGAGGCCGGGGCCGAGATCGTGCGGATCGTCGACGCTCGCGAGGGCTACGGCGTCATCGGAACGGGCGGCAACGAGCACATCACCGCCGCCCACGTGGCGAAACTGGGCGAGATGCAGGGGGAGCGGGTCGAGTGCGACCTGCTGCTCGTGTCCGGCGGCTGGAACCCGGCCGTGCACCTCTACAGCCAGGCCCGCGGTGCCCTGCGCTACGACCCCCGGCTGGGCGCCTACGTCCCGGCCGGCGGACTCCCGAACGTGAGCGTCGTGGGTGCGGCGGCGGGAGAAGGACTGCCGGAGGCCATGACGCTCTGGCAGGTGCCCGCGCCGGAGTCCGAAGTAGACACCCGGTTCGTGGACCAGCAGCGGGACGCGACGGTCTCGGACGTCCTGCGCGCCACCGGCGCCGGGCTGCGCTCGCTGGAACACATCAAGCGCTACACCACCATCGGCACCGCGCACGACCAGGGCAAGACGTCCGGCCTCCTCGCCGCGGGCATCACCGCCGAGGCCCTCGGTGTCGACCTGTCGACGCAGCGGCCCACGACGTTCCGGCCGCCGTACACGCCGGTGTCGTTCGCCGCGCTGGCCGGACGGCACCGCGGTGACCTGCACGATCCCGTGCGCGTCACCACGATCCACCCGTGGCACGTCGAGCACGGCGCCGAGTTCGAGAACGTCGGCCAGTGGAAACGGCCGTGGTACTACCCGCGACCCGGCGAGACGATGCACGACGCCGTCCTGCGCGAATGCCGCGCGGCGCGCACCGACGTCGCAGTGATGGACGGGTCCACCCTGGGCAAGATCGACGTCCAGGGCCCGGACGCCGCCGCGTTCCTCGACCTGCTCTACACGAACATGATGAGCAACCTGCGCGTCGGCCGCATCCGTTACGGCGTGATGTGCGGCGTCGACGGCATGGTCATCGACGACGGCACGGTCATCCGCGTCGCCGAGGACCGCTTCCTCGTCACCACCACGACCGGCAACGCGGCCATGGTCCTCGAATGGATGGAGGAGTGGCTGCAGACGGAATGGCCGCACCTCGACGTCTTCGCGACGTCGGTCACCGAACACTGGGCCACGCTCCCGCTGGTCGGCCCCCGCTCCCGGGAAGTCCTGGGCCGGTTGGCGCCGGACCTCGACGTCAGCAACGACGCCTTCGGGTTCATGACCTGGCAGGACGCCGAAGTCGCCGGGCTCAAGGCGCGGGTCTGCCGGATCAGCTTCTCCGGCGAGCTGGCCTACGAGATCAACGTCCCGTCCTGGTACGGCCGCGCGTTGTGGGAGTCCATAGTGGACGAAGGTGCCACGCCGTACGGCACCGAAACCATGCACGTCCTGCGCGCCGAGAAGGGTTACCCGATCATCGGCCAGGACACCGACGGCACGGTCACCCCGCAGGACCTCGGCATGGCCTGGGCGGTCTCCAAGAAGAAGGTCGACTTCCTCGGCAAGCGTTCGTTCGCCCGCGCCGAGAACAACCGGCCGGACCGCAAGCAGCTCGTCGGCCTGCTGCCCGTCGATCCGTCAGTGCTGCTGCCTGAGGGTTCGCAGATCATCGAGTCCGAAACCGTGCCCGAACCGCCGGTGCGGATGCTCGGCCACGTCACCTCCAGCTACCACAGCGCGGCCCTGGAACGGACCTTCGCGCTGGCCTTGGTGCGCTCGGGCCGGGAGCGCGTCGGCGAAACGCTGTACGTCCCCGTCGACGACCAGGTGGTGCCGGTGACCGTGACCGAGTCCGTGCTCTTCGACAAGGAAGGAGCCCGCCGTGACGGCTGAAGCGGTCGAAGAACCGTTCCGCACGCAGCTCACCGTGCGCCTCCGGGAGGGGCACACCCTGCTCGGCGTCGACCTGCCCGCGCCGTGCACCTTCACCAGCGGCAACGGCGTCGACGTCCTCTGGATGGGGCCCGACGAATACCTCGTGCTCGCCGAACCCGGACGTCAGGCCGAGCTGGAAGCGGCACTTTCACGTGAAAGTGCCGTCTTGGCGGTGGTCGACGTCTCGGCGCAGCGCGTGACCGTGCAGCTGACCGGGGCGCACGCCCGGGACGTGCTCGCCCACGGCTGCTCGATCGACCTCGACCCGTCGGTGTCGCCGCCGGGGACCTGCGTGCAGACGTTGCTCGCCCGCACCGGGATCGTGCTCATGGTCACCGAAGACGGCTTCACGATCCTCGTGCGGCAGTCGTTCGCGAACTACTTCACGGCCTGGCTGGCCGACGCGAGTCCGAAGTACGTCTCGTGACCTTCACCTTGACCCTCAACTGCCCCGAGCGCTCGGGCATCGTGCACGCCGTCACGACGTTCCTCGTCGGGCAGGGCTGCGACATCGTCGAGCACCAGCAGTTCGACGACGACGTCCGCGGCTCGCTGTTCCTGCGCACGTCGTTCACCGCACCCGAACCGACCACAGTGGACGATCCGCGGCGCGACTTCGCCGTGGTGGCCGGGGACTTCGGGATGGAGTTCGGCTTCTCCGACGGGACGCCGCCGCGGATCCTGGTGATGGTGTCGAAGTTCGGGCACTGCCTCAACGACCTGCTGTTCCGCTGGCGTGCCGGCGCCCTCGGCGCGGACATCGCCGCGGTCGTGTCCAATCACGAAGACCTGCGGCCGATGGCCGAAGCGGCCGGCGTGCCGTTCGAGCACGTGCCGGTGACGCCGGAGACCAAGCCCGAGGCCGAGCAGCGGCTGCTCGACCTGGTCGGCGAGTACCAGGCCGATCTCGTCGTGCTCGCGCGGTACATGCAGGTGCTGTCCAACGACCTGTGCCTCAAGCTCGAAGGCCGCGCGATCAACATCCACCACTCGTTCCTGCCCGGGTTCAAGGGCGCCAAGCCCTACCACCAGGCCTACGACCGCGGCGTCAAGTACGTCGGCGCGACGGCGCACTACGTCACGCCCGACCTCGACGAGGGTCCGATCATCGAGCAGGAGGTCGCGCGCGTCGACCACACCTACTCGCCGCGCGAGCTGGTGACCGTCGGGCGCGACGCCGAAGCGCTCGCCCTGTCCCGCGCGGTGCGCTGGCACTGCGAACGCCGCGTCCTGCTCAACGGCAACAGCACTGTTGTGTTCCGATAGGAGTTCCGCCATGACCGCACCGAAAGTCGTGATCATCGGCGCCGGCATCGTCGGCGCGAACCTGGCCGACGAGCTCACCGCCCGCGGCCGGTCCGACGTCACCGTGCTCGACCAGGGCCCGCTGCCGCGCACCGGCGGGTCGACGTCCCACGCGCCCGGCCTGGTGTTTCAGACCAACGCGTCCAAGACCATGACGGAGTTCGCGAAGTACACCGTCTCGAAGTTCCTGGAGCTGGACTGTTTCCTCCAGGTCGGCGGCATGGAGGTCGCGACCACCCCGGCGCGCTGGGAGGACCTCAAGCGCAAGCACGGCTGGGCGACCTCGTGGGGCGTCGAGGGCTCGCTCATCGACGCCGACGAGTGTGTGCGCAGGTGGCCGCTGCTCGACGGCTCGCAGGTTTTCGGCGCGCTTTACGTGCCCAGCGACGGGCTGGCGCAGGCCGCGAAAGCTGTGGAAGTCCTCGCCGAGCGGGCTACCGCGCGGGGCGCCCGGTTCATCGGCTCGACGCGCGTGACCGACGTGCTGCAGGAAGGCGGGCGCGTCACCGGCGTCCGGACCGACCAGGGTGACTTCCCGGCCGACATCGTCGTTTCGTGCGCCGGGTTCTGGGGCCGCGAGATCGGCGCGATGGTCGGCATGGACGTCCCGCTGCTGCCGCTGGCGCACCAGTACGTCAAGACCGGGCGGATCGACGAACTGGTCGGGCGCAACACCGACGAGGTCGAAGCGAGCATGCCGATCCTGCGCCACCAGGACCAGGACCTGTACTTCCGCGAGCACGTCGACCGCATCGGCATCGGCTCCTACGCACACCGCCCGATGCCGGTCGAAGAGTCCACATTGGACCCTTCGGTGACAGACAGTGCCATGCCGTCGATGCTGCCCTTCACCGAGGACGATTTCGCGCCGTCGTGGGAGCAGAGCCAATTGCTGCTGCCCGCGCTGCGGCATGCGAAGGTCGAGGAAGGCTTCAACGGCATCTTCTCCTTCACCCCGGACGGCCAGTCACTGGTCGGCGAATCGGCCGACGTCCGCGGCTTCTGGCTCGCCGAAGCCGTCTGGGTGACGCACTCCGCGGGCATCGCCAAGGCCGTCGCGGAGCTGCTGGTCGACGGCCGCTCGGAGACCGACCTGCACGAGGTCGACGTCCACCGCTTCGAGGAGGTCCAGCTCGCGTCGTCGTACGTGCACGAGACGGCGCAGCAGAACTTCGTCGAGGTCTACGACATCCTGCACCCGTTGCAGCCCAAGCTGTCCCCGCGCGACCTGCGCGTGACGCCGTTCCACGTGCGGCAGCGCGAGCTGGGCGCGGTGTTCCTGGAGGCGGGCGGCTGGGAGCGGCCGCACTGGTTCGAGGCCAACGCGCCGCTGCTGAAGAAGCTGCCGCACGACGCGCTGCCGCCCGCGCGCGACGGCTGGTCCGCGCAGTTCCACTCGCCGATCGCGGCGGCCGAGGCCTGGCAGACGCGCAACGCCGTGGCGATGTACGACATGACGCCGTTGAAGCGCGTCGAGATCAGCGGGCCCGGCGCGCTGGAGTTCCTGCAGTCGCTGACGACCAACCAGCTCGACAAGTCCGTCGGCTCGGTCACCTACACGCTGATGCTGGACGAAGCGGGTGGCGTGCGCAGTGACGTCACCGTGGCGCGGCTCGGGCCCGAGGAGTTCCAGGCCGGGATCAACGGCAACATCGACGTCGACCACTTCGTCAAACACAAGCCGGACGGGGTGCGGGTCCGCGACATCACCGGCGGCACGTGCTGCGTCGGGGTCTGGGGCCCGCTCGCCCGCGACCTCGTGCAGCCGCTGAGCCCGGACGACTTCTCGCACGCCGGGCTGAAGTACTTCCGGGCGCGGAAGGCCCGGATCGCCGGGGTGCCGGTCGTCGCGATGCGGCTGTCCTACGTGGGCGAACTCGGCTGGGAGATCTACACGAGCGCGGACAACGGCCTGCGGCTGTGGGACGCGCTGTGGGCGGCCGGGCAGCCCCTCGGCGTCGTCGCCGGCGGGCGGGCCGCGTTCAACAGCCTGCGCCTGGAGAAGGGCTACCGGCTGTGGGGCACCGACATGACCACCGAGCACGACCCGTACGAGGCCGGCGTCGGCTTCGCGGTGCGCCCGGCCAAGGGTGAGTTCCTCGGGCGTGCCGCCCTGGAGAACCGGACGCCGTCGCGGCGGCTGCGGTGCCTCACGATCGACGACGGCCGGACCGTGGTGCTGGGCAAGGAACCGGTGTTCGTCGACGGCGTCCCGGCGGGGTACATCACGAGCGCCGCCTACGGCTACACGATCGGGAAGCCGATCGCGTACGCCTGGCTGCCGGAGCCGGCGGACGTCGGGAGCGGCGTGGAGATCGAGTACTTCGGCCGCCGCGTGCCGGCGACAGTGGCGGCGGAGCCCCTGTTCGACCCGGCGATGGACCGGATCCGGCGGTGACCCGCGCGGCGCTCAGTCGCTGAAGTCGCCGTTCATCGACTGGGTGCCGGGGCCGTCCCCGCCGCCGCTGCTGCTGGTCTGGAGCAGGCCGTCGACCTTCGCCGTCGCGTTCACCGAGCCGTCCGCGTACTGCATGACGACCTGGTATTCGTGCCTGCCGGTGTGCGGCGGGAAGCTGAACGTGCGGCTCCAGGGCAGCTTCACGTTCTTCTCTTCCGTCGGCTTGCCGTCGATCGTGCAGGTCAGGGTGGTGACGACGGCCGAGCCCGAGACGTCGAACACCAGCCGGTGCGGCTCGCCGGCCGCGGCGGAGGTCGCCTGCGGGGCGGGTGACGGTGTCCCGGCGGTCGTGCCGCTGCACCCGGCGACCAGGAAGGCGGCCGCGAGCAGGACGGCGGTGCGCTTCATACCCGGAAGGGTAACGTCGATCACACGGGACCGGTCCCGGCGTTCGGGTGGGTACATCCACAGCAACTCCATGGAACCGGACAAGGAAATTCTCAGGAACGCGGCGTTTGCTGGAACGGCGAAGGCGTGCCGAGGGCTGGGAGCAAGGGCATGAGCGAGTACGACCAACGGCCGCAGGGCGGCGGCGAGTACCCCCACGGCCAGGATCCGTACGGCCGGAATTCCTACGGCCAGGGCCAGGGCGAGTACTCGCAGGGCTACTACCAGCCCGGCTACTACCAGCCCCGGGACCAGCCGCGCGACCAGTGGGGCCGGCCGTACCCGCCGCAGCCTTACCCCCAGCAGTCCTACGGCCGTGAGGGGCACCCTCAGGGCTTTTACGGCCATGAGGGTGCCCCTCACGACTTTTACGGTCGTGAAGGTGCCCCTCACGGCTCTTACGGTCGTGAAGGTGCCCCTCACGACCCGTATCGCCCTGAAGGTGCCCCTCACGGCTTTTACGGCCAAGACGGCGGCGGGTACGGCTACCCGCCCCCGCCGCCCGCGTACCCGCCGCCGCGCAAGCGGCATCCGCTGCGGACGCTGACCGTCACCATTGTCGCGGTGGCGCTGGCCGTGGTGGCCGGGCTCGGCATCGGGCACCTGATCTCGGCGAACAGCCCCACCGCGTCCGGCAACCAGGACTTCGGCTTCTCCGGGCAGCCCAGCGCGTCGGCCACGGTGCTCGACGCCAGTGCCGTGGCCGCGAAGGTCAACCCGGCGATCGTCAACGTCAACACCGAGCTGGGCCTGCAGGGCGCGGCGGCCGCGGGCACCGGCATCGTGCTGACCCCGGACGGCGAGGTGCTGACGAACAACCACGTCGTCGCCGGCGCGACCAGCATCAAGGTCACCAGCATCGGCACCGGCGACACGTTCACCGCGCACGTCGTGGGCTACGACCGCAGCGAGGACATCGCGGTGATCCAGCTCGAAGACGCGTCCGGGCTGCCGACGGCGGCCCTCGGCGACTCCTCGACGGTCAAGGTCGGCGACCAGATCCTCGGCCTCGGCAACGCGGGCGGCCGCGGCGGCGACCCGGTGCCGGCGCCGGGCACGGTCACCGCGCTGGACCAGTCGATCACCGCGTCGGACGAGTCCAGCGGGTCGTCCGAGCAGCTCACCGGGCTGATCCAGGTCCAGGCCAACATCGAGTCGGGCGACTCCGGTGGTCCGCTGGTCAACGCGAACGCGCAGGTCATCGGCGTCGACACCGCGGCGTCCACCGGTTACCAGCTCAACGGCCGCCGCAGCGGTGCGGGCGGCCAGGGCTTCGCGATCCCGATCAACCAGGCCGTCGACATCGCGCACCAGATCGTCGAGGGCACCGCGACGGACAAGATCCACATCGGCAAGACGGCGTTCATCGGCGTTTCGGTGTCGGACGGCCAGGGCGGCGGCGCCCAGGTCCGCGACGTCGTCGCGCGCGGCCCGGCCCAGCAGGCGGGCCTCGCGGCGGGCGACGTCATCGCGGCCATCGACGGCAAGGCGATCGACTCGGCGACGACGTTGACGAACGTGATGGACACCCACCACCCGGGCGACCAGCTGACGCTGACCGTGTTGAACGCTTCCGGGGCGCAGCAGCAGCTTCAGGTGAAGGCCGTCGAAGGCCCGGTCGGCTAAGAAGCTCAGCCCAGGATTTCGTTCAGCACCTCGCGGTGCGTCCCCTTCGCCGCGAGGTACTTCTCCCGGCCGGCGTCGGTGATCGTGACGAAGATGCCCCGGCGGTCCACGTCGCAGAGGGCGCGTTCCACCAGGCCTTCCTTCTCCAGCCGGGCGACCAGCCGGGACGTCGCGCTCTGGCTCAGGTGGATCGCGCCGGTGAGGTCGGCCGAGCGGCACTTGAAGTCGCAGGTGGCGAGCCGTTCGAGGGCTTCGAACTCGTTCGCGCCGATCCCGTGGTTCTCCTGCAGGCGGCACTCGAGCGTGCTGAACACGGCCGAGTAGCGGGCCAGCAGCTCGTGCCACTCTTCGACCAGACCTTGCTCGGCGACGTCGCTCACGGCGACCAACTTAGCACGCGTTGACATCTGATGCAATGACATTTAATGCTTAGACATTAGATGCGTGTGCATGTACTGTCGCCGTCATGAGTTCTTCCGCGGACCTGTCCACCACCTCGACCCGGTGGGACGCGCGCCTCTGGGGTGTCCTGCTCACGGTGTCCATCGTCATCGGCCTCGACGCGCTCGACGTGTCGATGGTCGGTGTCGCCCTCCCCGCCATCCAGGCCGACCTGGGCCTGTCCACCGCCGCGCTGCAATGGGTCGTCAGCGGCTACGTGCTGGGTTACGGCGGGCTGCTGCTGCTCGGCGGGCGCACCGCCGACCTGCTCGGCCGCCGCCGCGTCTTCCTCGTCGCGGTCGCGGTGTTCGCGCTGGCCTCGCTGCTCGGCGGCCTGGTCGACGACGGCGCGCTGCTCATCGCGAGCCGCTTCATCAAGGGCCTGGCCGCCGCGTTCACGGCGCCGGCCGCGCTGTCCATCATCACCACGACGTTCCGGGAAGGCCCCGCCCGCAACAAGGCGATCAGCATCTTCGCCGTCTTCGGCGCCAGCGGGTACTCCGCCGGGCTGGTCTTCTCCGGGCTGCTGACCGAGGTCGGCTGGCGCTGGACGTTCCTGCTGCCCGCGCCGATCGCCGTCTTCGCGTTCGTCGCCGCCTGGAAGCTGATCCCGTCCTACCGCGCCGAAGAGGGGCGTGGCTACGACTTCCCGGGCGCGATCACCGGCGCCGTCGGGTCGCTGCTGCTGGTGTTCGGCGTCGTCGAGGCGCCGCAGGCCGGCTGGGCCTCGCCGCGCACGCTGATCACGTTCGCCGTCGCCGTCGCGCTGCTGGCGGCGTTCGTCCTCATCGAGAAGCGCAGCGCCCACCCGTTGCTGCGCCTGGGCATCCTGAAGTCCGGGCCGCTGGCCCGCGCCAACCTCGGCGGCGCGTTGTTCTTCGGCGCGTACATCGGGTTCCAGTTCGTGGTGATGCTCTACCTGCAGCGGGTGCTGGGCTGGTCCGCGCTGCAGACCGCGCTCGGCTTCCTGCCGGCGGCGCTGATCGTCGCGTTCGGCTCGCCGCGCATCGAGCCGCTGATCGACCGCGTCGGCACCCCGCGCACGATCTTCGCGGGCGTCGTCGCGCACGTCATCGGGTACGCGCTGTTCCTGCGGGTCGACGAGCACTCGGGCTACGCGGCCTACGTCCTGCCCAGCATGGTCCTGCTCGGCATCGGCTTCATGCTGGCGTTCTCGTCGCTCAACATCCAGGGCACGAACGGCATCTCCGACGACGAACAGGGCCTGGCCGGCGGCCTGCTCAACACGTCGCTCCAGGTCGGCGGCGCGATCGGGCTCGCGGTGGTGACGGCGGTCCTGACCGCCAACGGCGGCGGTGAGGCGTCGCCCGCCGCCCTGCTCACCGGGCTGACGCCGGCGCTGAGCGTGGTCACCGGCATCGCGGTGCTGGGCCTGCTCGTCGCGATCAGCGGTCTGGTGGCCCGGAAGCGCGTCGTCGAGGAACCGGTCGTCGAGGAGGATCTGCTCGCTCTCGCGGACTGACGACCAAGCGCCCCAATGTGGCGTTGGTTGCGTCCAACGCACCCAATGTGGCGTTCGGTGCGTCAGACGCACCGAACGCCACATTGGGGCGCTTCCTGGTCAAGCGGCTGCCCGCTCGTCCGTGCCGGGCACCTTCGCCGTGGTGATGGCGATGCGGTTCCACGTGTTGCCGGCGAAGATCACCGCGAGCAGCTGGGCCAGCTCCTCCTCGCCGAACTGGCCGGCGGCCCGGGCGTAGACGTCGTCGGGGACGCCGGCGGCCGAGATGAGCGTGACGGCGTCGGTCAGCGCCAGCGCCGCCCGCTCCTGCTCGCTGAAGAAGTTCGCGGCCTCGTGCCAGACGGCGACCATGTGCAGCCGTTCCTCGCTCTCGCCCGCCTTCCGGGCGTCGGAGGTGTGGATGTGCAGGCAGTAGGCGCAGCGGTTGAGCTGCGCGGTCCGGATCTGGACCAGCTCGACCAGCGCGGGGTCGAGCCCGGCGCGGGCGGCGGCGTCGAAGCCGATCAGGGCCTTGAAGGCCTTCGGGGCGGACTTGCCGAAGGTGGTGCGGTGCGTCATGACCGGAAATCTAGAACCGGAATGACCGCCGTGTAGGGTGCATTTCCGTGCCGGAATCATGGGTCAATCTGGCCGAGCGACTGGGCGCCGACCTGCACCTGGAGCTGTCCGGCACCGGGAGCAAGCGGGCCGCGCTCATCACCGCGCTGCGTGACGCCGTCCGCTCCGGGCGGCTCGCCCCGGGCACCCGGCTGCCGCCGTACCGCTCGCTGGCCGCCGACCTGGGCATCGCCCGCAACACCGTCGCCGACGCCTACGCCGAGCTGGTCGCCGAAGGCCGGCTCACCGCCGTCCAGGGCTCCGGGACGCGGGTCGCCGACCGCGCGGAACTCCTCACGCCGGTGCGGACGCCGAAGAAGGCGCCGGACACCCCGGCACCGCGGCACAACCTCCGCCAAGGACAGCCGGACGCGGCGTCGTTCCCGCGTACCGAGTGGCTCGCCGCCGCGCGCCGCGCGCTGGCCGTGGCCCCGCACGACGCGTTCGGCCCCGGCGACCCGCGCGGCCGCCCGGAGCTGCGGGAGGCGCTGGCCGGGTACCTCGCGCGCGCTCGCGGGGTCCGGACCTCACCGGACCGGATCGTCGTCTGCTCCGGGTTCGCGCACGCACTGCGGCTGCTGTTCCCCGCGGTGCTGCCCGGCCCGCTCGCCGTGGAGTCCTACGGCCTGGCGTTCCACCGCTCGATCTTCACGGCGGCGTCGGTGGCGACGATTCCCTTGTCCCTGGACGAAAACGGCGCCCGCGTCGACGAGCTGACCGCGGCCGTCCGCACGGTCCTGCTCACCCCGGCGCACCAGTTCCCGACGGGCGGCCCGCTGCACCACGACCGCCGCACCGCCGTCGTCGACCACGCCCGCGCGACCGGCGGGCTGGTGATCGAGGACGACTACGACGGCGAGTTCCGCTACGACCGCAAGCCGATCGGCGCGGTCCAGGGCCTCGACCCGGAGCGGGTGGTCTACGCCGGCTCGGTCAGCAAGAGCCTGTCACCCGCGCTGCGGCTCGGGTGGCTGGTGCTGCCCGAGCACCTCGTCGACGCCGTCCTGGCGGTGAAGGGCGAGCGCGAGGCCTGGGCGGGTGTGCTGGATCAGCTCACCCTGGCCGAATTCGTCGAATCCGGCGCGTACGACAAGCACATCCGGCGGATGCGGCAGCGGTACCGCCGCCGGCGCGACCTGCTGGCCGGCGCTCTCGCCGCGCAGGCGCCGCACGTCGCGCCCACCGGCGTCGCCGCCGGTCTGCACGCCGTGCTGCGCTTGCCGGCGGGTACCGAGAAGTCGGTGCTCAAAGCCGCGACGTGGCAGGGGCTCGCGCTCGACGGCCTGGCCGCCTTCCGGCACCCGGCCACCACGATGTCCACAATGGACGGACTGGTCGTCGGGTATGCGACCCCGCCCGAACACGCCTACGCCGCGGCCGTCGACGCGTTGTGCCGCGCCCTGCCGCCCGCGTGGTGAATCAGCCGACGATGTCGATCTCGAACGGGTCCGCGGAGCTGTAGTTGATGTCGGCCCAGACCGCGCCCGGCAGCTCGTACCGGCGGTGCGAAGTCAGCTTCGAGTTGTAGCCGCCGAGCTGGGCCGGATTGTGCCCGACGCCGTTGTGGTCGTTGCCCCACGCGAAGATGTCGCCGATCCACATCGGCTTCGAGAAGCCGTCACCGCCCAGCCGCGGGCGGACGACCACGGCCGAGCCCGGACTGCCGGAAAGGAAGACCCGCACCGTGTTCTGCTCGGCGTTCGGCGGGGTGACGGTGATGCGTTCCATGATCTCCACTCCAGTCGAGGCGGATCCGTTGCCGTCCACTCCGGGCCAGAAGTCGACGACGGACGAGACGTCGTAACCCGGGGCGACGTCGCCGCGGTACTGCTTGGCGACGGCGCCGTCCGGGATGGTGGGATCGCCGTTGTAATGCGCGATCCAGTAGTGCGGTTCGGCGACGCCGGCGGACGAGAACGCCGAGCGCACCGACGGCCAGGTCGAGAGGTTGCAGTAGATCGTCGGGTCCGCGCCCGCCGCGCGGCGCATCCGGACCCAGCCCGGCGCCTCGGCCGGGGTGGCGTCACCGGGTTCGACGTCGAGGACGTGCCCGTCGTCGGTGCTCGCCTTCTTGACGATCGTGACCTTGACCGCGTTGGGGAAGCGGGCCCAGTCGGCGGCCGACCAGGGTTCCAGCTTGATCTTGTCGATGTAGCCGGCTACGAGTTGCCCGCCAGCCGGGATGTTCGCGGCCGTGACCGCGTCGTACATCGTGCGCACGGGATTGCGTCTCCGTTCGGTGTATCGCCGGTTCCGGGGACGGCGAAGTCGTCTCCGCGATCCGCCATCGTGCTGTTACCCATGTGGGACGGGCGTCAAGCGCGAATGTTACGCAGTTCCTTTCTGTCACCGAGACGGCCGCGGCAAACGATTCCTTCACCACGGGATCACGCGGCGACGGTGACTTTCCGCTATCGGAACTGGCTTCCCGGTCACCCGGCTGGCAAGCTGCAAGGTCTTCACGACGGAAGGTACGTGCATGGCCGCACACCCGGCGCGATCCCGGCGTCTCGACGCGCGGGTCGTCGTCCTGAGCGTGCTGCTCGTCGTGGCCCTGCTTGCCTGGTTCGGCGTGGACTACGTGAAGAACCGTCTGGCGAGCGGGGGTTGTGACACCACGACCCCGGTCCGCATCACCGCCGCGCCGGACGTCGCGCCGGTGCTCTCGGCGCTCGCGCGGTCGGTGCCGGAAGCCGACTGTTACACCGTGGACGTCACGGCGAGCGCGTCGACGGCCACCGCGGCAGCCCTCGAAGCCAACGGCGCGAACGGGCCCGACGTCTGGGTGCCGGAGTCGAGCACCTGGCTGCTGCAGGCGCGCGACGGCGGCGCGTGGAACCTGCCGGAGACCGGGCAGTCGGTGGCGAGCTCGCCCGTTGTCCTGGCGCTGACCGACGAAGTCGCGAAACAGGCGGGCTGGCCGGCGAAGTCACCGTCCTGGTCGGACGTCGTCGCCGGCAGCCCGGTCGGGCTGCCCGACCCGGGCCGCGACCCGGCCGGGATCGCCGCGCTGATCGGCCTGCAGCAGCTGACGAAGAACGCGCCCGACCCGGCCGCCGCGTTCACCGAGGAGATCCGCCGGCTGTCGGCGGTGAAGGAGCCGTACACCGCGTCACCCGCGTCGGAACAGTCCGTGCTGGCGCGCAAGCTCGTCGCCGCGTACCCGGCCGTCGGGGTGCCCAGCTTCGACTACCCGTACGTCGTGCTGCCGCGCGCGTCGGAGGCGTCACGGACGGCGTCCGAGCGGTTCCTGCGGCTGCTGCTCGACCAAGCGGCCACGAAGGCGTTCGCCGACGCCGGTTTCCGGACGCCGACGGGCCAGTTCCTGGGCGACCGCCCGCCCGACACCCGCACGAGCGCCGCGCCGCGGCCGGTCGGCCCGCCCACGCCCGAGGCGATGTACGGCGTGCTGCAGGCCTGGGCCGGGGCCAACCTGAGCGCCCGCGTCCAGGTGCTGCTCGACGTCTCCGGCTCGATGGCCGCCACCGTCCCGGGCACCGGCCGCAGCCGGATGGCGCTGACGCTGGAGGCCGCGACGCAGGGTCTCGGGTTGTTCAAGCCGACGACCGAACTCGGGTTGTGGCTGTTCTCCACCAAGCTCGACGGCGACCGCGACTACAAGGAACTGCTGCCCATGCGGTCCATCGCGGACCAGCTCGCCCAGGGCGGGCTGACGACGTTGCAGGCGGTGAAGCCGAAACCCGGCGGCGCCACCGGGCTGTACGACTCCATCCTCGCCGCGTACCAGAACGCCCGGCAGAGCTGGAAACTCGGCCGGATCAACGTCGTCGTCGTGCTCACCGACGGCCGCAACGAGGACAGCGACTCGATCGGGCTGCCCGGACTGCTCGCCGAGCTCGGCAAGCTGCAGGACCCGCGCAAACCGCTGCCGGTGATCGGGATCGGCATCGGCCCGGACATCGACGCCGGTGAGCTGCGCCAGGTTTCGGCCGCGACCGGCGGCGAATCCTTCACCACGCCCGACCCGCGCAAGATCTCCGACGTCTTCTACCAGGCGCTGAGCAAGCTCATGTGCCAACCACCGGCGTGCAAGAAGTGAGGACTCCGTGCTGGACGAGCTGACCGAAGAGCCGCGGGTGCGCCCGAAGGTCTCCGCGGTGGTGGTCGCCGCGGTCGTCGCGGGCCTGGTCCCGTTCGTGCTGCACGCCTGGGCGGCGCTGCACGGGAATCTCGCCCAGGACGACTTCGTCGTGACGTACCGAGCGGCCGCCGCCGGGCCGTTCGACCTCGGGTTCCTGTTCCAGGACTACCACGGGCACCTGACGCCGGGCGGGTTCTTCCTCGCCGCCGTCCTGACCGCGTGGGCGCCGCTGAACTTCCCGCTGCTGGTGCTGCCGCTGCTGCTCATGCGCGCGCTCGCGACGGTGCTGTTCTGGTGCCTGCTGGTCCGGTGTTTCGGCCGCCGGTGGGCGATCCTGGTGCCGTTCACCGTGTTCACGGCGTCGACGCTGCTGCTCGTCCCGACGCTGTGGTGGGCCTACGGCGTCCAGATCGTGCCGGTCGTGCTGGCGACCGCCGGCGCGCTGTACTCCCACGTCCGGTACTTCCAGGACGGCGGGCGCTGGTGGATGGGCCCCTTCGCGTGGACGCTCTTCGGGCTGGCGTTCTACGAAAAGGCCGCGGTGATCCCGGTGCTGCTGGCCGGCGTGACCGTCCTGCTCGGACAGTCCTTCCGGGACCGGTGGCGCTACTGGGCCGGGCACGCCGCGCTGCTCGCGGCGTTCGTGGTGGCCTACCTCGCGCTGACGTCGAGCCAGGTGACCCCGGGCGGCACGCCGATGTCCGCCGGCACCGTCGCCGACCTGACCGGCCGGATGCTCGGCGACACCCTGCTCCCGGGCCTCGCGGGCGGCCCGTGGTCCGGTCCCGGGCCGGGCGCGACCTGGGCGCCGTCGCCGTTCGTGGTCGTCGTCGTGGTGTTCCTGGCGGCGCTGGGCGTGCTGATCGCCGGGGTGCGCGCGGGCGGCCGCCGGGCGTGGCGGGCGTGGGCGCTGCTCGGGGTCCTGCTCGCCGTGGACGTCGCGCTGCTGGCGCTGACGCGGCTGCGCGAGGTCGGCCCGGCGGCCGGTGACGATCCGCGCTACCTCGCCGAACTGGCGCTCGTGGCCGCCTTTTGTGGAGCGTTCGCGTTCCTGACACCCGGCGAAGCTGCGCCGTCCGGCGGAAAACGGGAACGGCCGATCGCCCTAGCCGTCTGCGTGCTTCTGCTCGCGAGTTCCACGGTCGGATTTCTGCAGCTGTCGCCGGGGATGCGGTTCGAGCACGCCGGCCAGTACGTCGCCAACGTCCGGGCCGCGATAGCCGAAGACCCGGATCTCGTCTTCTACGACAACTTCGTGCCGTCCGACGTGGTGTTCGAATGGTTCGGCGCGGACTCCTTCGCCTCGCGCGTGGTCGGCCTGCTGCCCGGCGCGCACTTCGACCAGCCGACCAGCCGGATGCACCTGCTCGACGCGGACGGCACCCCACACCGGATCACCGGGGTGGAACCGGTTTCCCGCGGCGTCCCGGGCCCGGTGGTGAACTGCGGGTACACCATCGGCGAGACGCTCGTGCGGATCCCGCTCGACACCGCGGTGCTGGGCCGGTACCTGCTCAAGCTCGACTACTACACTTCGGACGGCGGCGAGGGCCTCGTCGACCTCGACGGCAAGCGCACGCCGGTCTGGTTCCAGGACGGGCTGCACTCGATGTTCCTGCCGGTGGACGGGCTGTTCGACCACGTCGGCGTGCAGCTGTCGAGCCCGGGCGCGCCGGTGTGCCTCGCCAAGGTGGAGGTCGGCAAGCCCGTCGTGAGTGGTTAGGGCGGTTCTAACCGCCCTAACCACTCACGACGGGGTCAGTAGGGGTCGTACGGGCTGTCGTGGCCGACCAGCTTCGCCACCGGCCGCAGCCGCAGGCGCAGCAGGACCTTGATCCCGACGTTGCGGACGAACCACGGCAGCTGAGCGAGCACCCGCAGCCGGTCCGCCGGGGACGGCGGCGCGAGGCGGAAGCGCGCCAGCGACGTCGCCCGGTCCAGATAGGTGTACCGGCGTCCGAAGAGGACTTTCGCGATCGTGCCGAGCGTGACGCCGATCGAGGAAAAACAGTCGTGGACCAGGATTTCCGCACCCGGCGGCAGGTGAGCCGACCAGCGCAGGTCGTCGGTGTAGGTCCAGTAGTCGTGCTTGCCGTCGATGTAAAGCAGCTGTACGGGCCGGTCCCAGTCAGGGCGCAGTGCCGTGCTGTAACCGGCGACGAGCTCGACGACGTCGTCCAGCCCGGCCGCGCGGATGTTGCGCTCGAACAGTTGCCGCGTCGGCGATCCGCCGAACAGCCGACCGTCGACGAACGGGTCGACCGCGATCACCGTGGCCCCGGCGGTGCGCGCGGCCGCGCCCAGCACAATCGTCGAGCGGCCCTGGTGGCTGCCGATCTCGAGGATCACGTCGCCCTTCTCCAAGCGGCGAGCGGCGTCCCAGAGCGCTTCGCCCTGCGCGCGCGTCATCCAGCCCTTGACCGGCTCGGCCAACGCCCAGGCATCTTCGAACGCCGTGTCTTCGGAAGGGATGACGCACCTGCCCAGGAAAGTCGGGGACCGCGGAAATCGTCGGCACATGGTAGCCAGGTTTCGGCCTAGTATCTACCGGATGGTAACCGCCACCCGCGAACGAACCCGGGACGACGCCGATCCGGTGCGCCGCGCCCGGAAGTTCTCGCCGGGGGCGTTCCTCCGCCGGCCGAGCACGTGGATCGTGCTGGCGCTGACCACGTTGTCGTTCCTGCAGATGCCGGGGAAGACGACGTTCGACACCAAGCTCGACCTGGCCGTCGACCCGCTCGCGTTCCTCGGCCGCGCGCTGCACCTGTGGAACCCCGACGCCACCGCCGGCGAGCTGCAGAACCAGGCGTACGGCTACCTGTTCCCCATGGGCCCGTTCTTCGCGCTGGGCCAGGCGGCCGGCGTGCCGGCGTGGATCACGCAACGGCTGTGGGGTGCGCTGCTGCTGTCGGCCGCGTTCGGCGGGGCGCTGCTGCTGGCGCGCGCGATGAAGCTCGGCACCGAGCGCACCCGGCTGATCGGCGCGCTCGGGTACGCGCTCGCGCCGCGCATGCTGACCGAAATCGGCGGTCTGTCCGCGGAGATGCTGCCCGCGGTGCTGCTGCCGTGGGTCCTGGTACCGCTGGTGCGGGCCGGGGTGACCGGCTCGCCGCGGCGCGCGGCCGGGCTGTCCGCGATCGCCGTGCTGTGCATGGGCGGCGTCAACGGCGCGATGGTCGTGATGGCGCTCGTCCTGCCCGGGCTGTGGCTGGTGACGCGCAAGTGGACGCGGGAGCACGTCCGCCTGGTGGCCTGGTGGGTCGTGTTCGTCGTCGGCGCGACGTTGTGGTGGATCCTCCCGTTGCTCCTGCTCGGCGAGTACAGCCTGCCGTTCCTCGACTACATCGAGTCGGCGACGAACACGACCGCGCCGATGTCGCTGTTCGAGGTGCTGCGCGGGACGAACCAGTGGGTCGCCTACGTCGTGCAGGGCACGCCGTGGTGGCCCGGCGGCTGGTCGCTGATCGACAACCCGGTGCTGATGCTCGCCACCGGGCTCGTCGCCGGCGTCGGCCTGTTCGGGCTGACGCGGCGGGGCCTGCCGGAGCGGCGGTTCCTGGTGCTGGGCGTCGTCACCGGCCTGACGCTGCTGACGATCGGGTACGTCGGCACGCTCGACAGCCCGCTCGCGGAGCAGGTCCGGCACCTGCTCGACGGGCCGCTGGCGCCGCTGCGCAACGTCCACAAGTTCGAGCCGGTGCTGCGGCTGCCGCTGATGCTCGCGTTCGTGCACGGCATCTCCAGCCCGGTGCGGGTGAAGTCCGCGCGCCGGTTCCTGCGGCCCGCGGTGGGGCTGCTGCTGGTGCTGGTGATGGCCGCGCCCGCGTGGCTGCTGAACCTGCGGTCCGGGCCGGGCTGGGACGAGGTGCCGGGCTACTGGTACGACGCGACGAGCTGGGTCGCGAAGGCCGACCCGAACGCGCGTACGTTGCTGCTCCCGGCGACCGGCTTCGGCGAGTACGACTGGGGCCGCACGGTCGACGAACCCGCGCAGGCGATCGCGAAGAGCCCGTGGGCGGTGCGCAACCAGGTACCGCTGGGGTCCGAAGGAAACACGCGGCTGATGGACTCCGTCGACGCCGCACTCGCCGACGGCCGCGGCGACCCCGGGCTGGCCGCGCTGCTCGCCCGGTCCGGTTACCGGTTCCTCATGCTGCGCAACGACATCGACCGGGTCCGGACCGACGCTCCGTCGATCGCCACCCTGCGCTCGGGGCTGGCTGGGTCGCCGGGCATCGGCAAGGCCGCGACGTTCGGGCCGCTCGAGATCTACGAGGTGCGGCGGCCGGTGCCGCTCGCCACCGCGACGTCCACAAAGGACGTCCCGACGGTGAGCGGCGGCCCGGAGAACCTGCTCCCGCTGCTCGACTCCGGCCAGCTCGACCCGGCGACGCCGACCGTGCTGACCGGCGACGGCGGCTCGCCCAGCGGGCCGCGGCTGGTGACCGACGGGCTGCGGCGCGCCGAACGGAACGTCGGCGGCGTGCGCGACAACCTCAGCCAGACGCTCACCGCGGGCGAGGCGTTCCGGCAGGAGCGCGCGGCCGGCGACCTGCTGCCGTTCCCCGGCCAGGAGCACCAGACCGTGGCCGCCTACCGCGGCATCCGCTCGGTGACGGCGTCGACGGCGGCGTCGTTCGCCGACGCCTTCGGCGGCTCCGACCCGAGCCACCAGCCGTTCGCCGCGATCGACGGCGACCCGCGCACGGCGTGGCAGTCGTCGTCGTTCACCGGCCCGGTCGGCCAGTGGCTGGAGGTTGAGCTGGACACCCCGCGCCTGGTCACGGCCGTCGACCTGCAGATGGTCGACGACCTGCGGGTCGGCTGGCCGGCGACCCGCGTCCGGATCACCACCGACAACGGCTCGGTCGACCAGCAGGTCATCCGCGGCGCCGGGGCGCACAGCTACCCGGTCGCGGCGGGCGTCACCACGAAGGTGCGGATCACGTTGCTGTCGCTGGTGGTCGGGCGGCAGGACGGCAACGTCGGCATCGCGGAGCTGACCATCCCCGGCACCGAGCCGCAACGCGCGCTCGAGGTGCCCGCGGACCTGCCCGCCGGCGCGGCGCCGGGGTTCGCGTTCACGCGCGGCGCGCAGCCGCGGTACGCGTGCCTCCCGACGGGCGGCGCGGTGCGCTGCGACGCGACGGCCGCCCGCGACGGCGAGGAACCCGACGGCATCCGGCGGTTGTTCGGCACCTCGGCGGACGCGACATTCCTCGTCGGCGGCTCGGTGCTGCCCGCGGGCGGCGGCAAGAATCCGGTGTCCCTGCCCGGGGTGACGGTCGCGTCGACGTCGCAGCTCGGCGGCGACCCGGCGGCGAGCGGGTTCGCCGCGGTCGACGGCGACCCGGGCACGACCTGGCGCCCCGACGTCACCGACCTGCGGCCGACGTTGACCCTGGGCTGGCCCGCGCCGAAGCGGATTTCGGGGCTGCACATCGGGGTGTCGCCGTCGAGCGGGGCGAAGGCGCCGCGGCAGGTGGAGCTGGTCGGCAGGACGGGCAACCGCACGGTGCCGCTGGACGAGAGCGGGTCCGGCACCTTCGAGCCCCTTGACACCGACCAGCTGCAGATCATCGTCCCCGGCGACGACGACGATCCGGCGGCCCGCGCGGTGGTCGGCGTCGGCAGCCTGGAGCTGTCCGGCACGGACGGCCTGCTGCCGGGCCCGGACCCGGCGTTCACGGTGCCGTGCGGCGCGGGCCCGAACATCCACCTGGACGGCCTCGACTACCGGACGTCGGTGACGGGCACGCTGTCGGACATCATCGACCACCGCCCGCTGCCGCTGACGATGTGCCGCGACTCGGAGGGCGGCATCGAACTGCCCTCCGGCGGTCACGAGCTGCGCACGGACCGGTCGGAGTCGTTCGTGGTCCAGGACCTGTGGCTGCGTCCCGCCGGCTCTTCTGGCGCTCCTGTCGCACACCGGGCGGTGCAGATCGGCACGTGGGACGCGACGTCGCGCTCGGTGACGGTCGCCCCGGGCGACGAGTCGGTGCTGGCCGTCCCGGAGAACGCGAACGCGGGCTGGGTGGCCACAATGGACGGCAAGCAGCTGACCCGCACCCGCGTGGACGGCTGGCAGCAGGCCTGGATCGTCCCGGCGGGTGCCGGGGGTGTGGTCTCGCTTGCGTTCACCCCGGATTCCACTTACCGCACGGGGCTCTTGATCGGGGCTCTGGCGGTGCTGCTGGTGCTGGTGGGCGTGGCCTGGCCGGCCCGCCGCCGCCGTTACCCGGTGGTGGCGGGGGGCGCGGTCGTGGTGCCGGTGCTGCTGATCGGCCTGCTGGTCGCGCTGGGCGGGATGCTGCCGGTGGTGCTGTTGATCGCTTGCCTGCTGGCGCGCCAGTTCTCGGAACGGGCGCCGAGGTTCCTGGCGTTCGGCGGCATGGCGGTGGCCGCGGCGGTCTCGGTGACGGGCCGGGTACTGGGCCACGGCCAGGACTGGGCGTACGGCCCGGTCACCCAGGCCGCGCTGCTCCTGGCGGCCGCGGCCACGGTGGCGACGTGCATCGACTGGTTCGCCCGCAAGTCGCCGGAGGCTTCGGGGACGATGGAGGATTCTGGCCGTTGAGCGGCCGGAATCCTCCATTGGCTTACCGGGTGCACACGTCCGGGCGAGGTCGGCGGCAGGCGACTTCGTACCCGGCTCGAAGCTCGGCGAGTACCGCCTCCGGCTTCCTTCGCAGCCGTGCGGGTGAGGTCTGGAGGACCAGCGCGCCCGCAGTCGGGTAGCGGGTGTTTCTCGCCAAGGTTCGCGCGTGCTCGTCCGGCCCGGAGTGGTGTCTGCGCGAGTCGATCTCCCAGGCGAAGCCGACTTCGTCCCACCAGGCATCCGGGGTGGCGATGTAGCGACCGCTCGTGGAGAACAGCTTGACGTTCCACTGGCATGCGGGCAGTCCTGAGCGCTCGATCAGGCGCCAGGCGTCGGCTTCGGCCACCGATCGGGCGCCGCCGAGCAACGGACCCAAGGCGCGGATGGGCAGCACGCGGCCTGAGCGGCTTCCCGCCGCGAGTTCGTCGGCGAGAGCCTGTGCGGTGCAGCGGCGCCGCTGGATCACCTCGGCCAGCATCGCCGTGACAGTGTCCTGGTCCGGAAGGCGCCGAGCCGCGTCGAGGACCGCTCGACAGGCGGGTGCCACCGGAACGCCCTGGAGCAACTGCGGTCTCGGGAGCCGGGTTGTCCGCTCGACGTGGACGAACGCCATGGTGCCGACGCGGCGGTCCGCGGGCACCAGCACGTGGACATCCGTCGGTTCGGGAGCGCTGCGGAGCCCGTGCCGGTGCATCGCGTGGATCCCGGTCAGCAGCGCACCCGCACGGCCGTGCAGCAGTGCGGCGCGGATCCGGTGTTCGCCGGTCGGCTCACCGTTCTCCAGCAGCACGATCCCCGGCAGCAGGCGCTGCCACGGTCCGTTCGGTTCACACCGCCGCGTGACGGTTCGCCGCGGGACACCCAAGGCTTCCAAGTCGCCCGCGCGCATCACCCGTGGGCTGTCGGCAGCAAGCAACGGATTCCGGACCCAGTTTCCTCTTCGCACCCCTCCAGGATGAAACGATCTTCGCCGGAACGAAAGCGAAACGCACGAACGGTCCGTTCGTGCTCAGCCCGCGCGACGGGCCCGGATCTCCACCAGCGCCCCCGCCACCGCCAGCCCGCCCGCGCAGCACGCCGCGACCGTCACCACCTGCGTCGCCGATCCGTGCAGCCAGGCCGGGATCAGCACCGCCTCCACCGCGACCGCCGCCCACATCAGGACCGTCACCCGGCGGTCACCATCAGCCAGCCGCGCGTACAACAGGATCTGCACCAGCGCCAGCATCGACCCCGCCAGCGCGAACGGCCACAGTAGCATCGTGCTTCCGGCATACCGGACTCCGCCGATCAGGGGCAGCAACCGGGACCCGAAGACGAGCGTCACCAGCACCACGACCGCGTCCAGAGAAGCGCACACGCCCAGCGCCACCGGCAACGCACGGCGGCGGGAAGCACCGTGAGCGAACCGGGGGAGCACCAGGACGCCCACCGCCTGTGGCAGCCAGTACGCGATCTTCGTGACGATCGCGCCCAGCGCGTACTCGCCCGCCTCCGCAGCCGGAAGCGTGTGGCGGGCCAGGACCAGGTCCAGGTTCACCAGCAGCACCAGCGCCAGCATCGCCTGGGCCGTGTGGAGGACGTCGCGGCCGTGGCGGTCGGCCCAGCGGGGGCGCGGGCGGCCGCAGATCTGCCAGCTCGCCGTGACCACCGCCAGCGACCCGATCGCCGTGCCGGCCAGCGCGCCGGTCGTCGAACCCGAGACGAGCAGGCCTGCCAGTGAGCCGCCGACCTTGCCGACGCCTTCGAGCGCGATCAGCCCGGCCAGCGTCGCGAAGCGGTGGCTGCCCTGCAGGAAGCCGTGGAACAGCCCCAGGAGCGTCAACGGCCCGAGTGACGCCGTCACCAGCAGCGCCGGCGCCAGCGAGCCCAGGTGCAGCAGGAGCACCAGCAACGGGCTGAGCGTCAACGCCGCCGCCGCGACGATCCCGCTCGTCACCAGGCCCAGCGCGAACAGCGACCCCGTGTGCTGCGGTGAGCGCGCGACGCGCAGCGCCACCACCGTCTGCAGCCCCATCGCCGGGACGACGCCGATCACCAGCACCGCCAGCAGCGAGCTCAGCTCCCCGAACGCGCCCGGCGCGAGGATCCGCGCCGCCGCGAGGCTCAGGACGTAGCTGCCCGCGTTGTTGCCCGCGAGCGCCAGCGAGACGAGGATCGCCGCGACCCGGCTGCCGGTCCGCGCCGGTACGGCTTCGGTGTCTACGCTCAACGACGGGCTCCCATTACCGGCGAGTAATGAGCAGCGACGATAACCGCGCGGAAGACGGAAAGGAAGGGCCGTGGACGCACCGGGCAGGCGGCTGGCCCTTCCCGCCGTCTCCGCCGTGCTCGCGGTCGCCGTCTGCGCGCCCCTGCTCGGCCGCGGGTTCGTCCTGAGCTACGACATGGTGTTCGCGCCGCGGCAGTACTTCGTGCCGGACGCCTTCGGGATCGGCGCCACGCTGCCGCGGTCGGTGCCCGCCGACGCCGCCGTCGCGCTCGTCACCACCGTGCTGCCCGGCGACATCGTCCAGAAACTCGTGCTGCTGCTGGCGATCTTCTTCGCCGCCTACGGCGCGGGCAAGCTCGTCCCGACCGAGCACACCGGCACCCGGCTGGTCGCCGCGACCGCGTACGCCTGGACGCCGTATCTCGCGGAACGGCTGTTCATCGGGCACTGGCCGCTGCTGGTGGCGTACGCGTGCCTGCCGTGGATCGTCCGCGCCGGCCTCGCCGCCCGCGACCACGAACCGAAATCCCTGTGGCGCCTCGTGCTCACCTGCGCGCCCGCCGTGCTGACGCCACCGGGCGGGGTGCTCGCCGCCGCCGTCGCCATCGTGGCCGCCGGGTCGCGCCGGATCCCGGCGACGCTCGGCATCGCCGTGCTGCTCAACCTGCCCTGGCTGGTGCCGACGTTCCTCGACGCCGGCGGCACCTACTCCGACCCGGCCGGCGTCACGGCGTTCAGCGCCCGCGCCGAAAGCTGGGGCCCGGCGCTGCTCAGCGTCCTCGGCCTCGGCGGGATCTGGAACGCCGAGACGGTGCCCGGCAGCCGCGCGATGCCGCTGATCCCCGTGCTAGTGCTCATCACCGTCGCGATCGCGCTGGCCGGGCTGAAACCGCTCGCCGCGCGCTGGGGCACCCCGCCGGTCCGCGCGCTCTTCCTCCTCGGCGTCGCGGGCGTGCTGCTGGCCTCGCTCGCCACGCTACCGTTCGGTGACGCCGTGCTGGACTTCGCGACGCGACGGCTCCCCGGCGCCGGTCTGCTGCGCGACGCCCAGAAGTGGGTGGCCTGGTGGGCGTTGCCGCTCGCGATGGGCTTCGCGCTCGCGATCGAAGTCGCCGCCGCGCGACTTCAGACCAGGCAAGGACGCACCGGGCTCGTCGCGGCCGCGGCGCTGTTCCCGATCCTCACCATGCCGGACCTGGCGTGGGGCGGCTGGGGCCGGCTCGGCACCGCGCAGTACCCGGACGACTGGCGCGCGGTGTCCGAAGTGCTCGGTGGCGACGACCGTCCCGGCGACGTGCTGGCGTTGCCCCTCTCGACGTTCCGCGGCTTCGCGTGGAACGGCGGCCGCACGCAGCTCGACCCGGCGCCGCGCGTGCTCCCGAAACCGGTGCTGATGGACGACACCCTGCAGGTCGGGGCCGACCGGATCGCCGGTGAGGACCCGCGGATCGGCGACGTCCGCGCCGCGACGTCCGCCGAGGAGCTCACCGCGGCCGGGGTCGGCTGGATCCTCGTCGAACACGGGACCCCGGGCGACGTCGACCCGCGGCTGCTCGCCGGCGCGACGCCGGTGTGGTCGGGGGAATGGCTGACGCTGTACCGGACCCCGGGTGGGGCACCCGTGAAAGCCGTTGCGTGGGGCCCGGCTTTGCTGGCGGACGGAGTAGCGCTCACGTTGCTCTGCGTCGCACTGTTGTGCCGCATGTTACCGATGCGTACATTGAGCCGCGGCAGGATTTTCCCGCCGCGGAAGAAGGAGTGACACGTGGGCACGCTCATCGGGGTGGTAGCCGCCGTCATCATCGGCGGCGGTCTGGCGACCGGCGCGGGCTTCGCCCTCATCCAGAGCGCCGACCCGGACAGCACCGCCCAGGTGCAGGACCAGCTCAACGCGCAGGTGAAGTACAACCCCGCGGACCACCCGGCCAAGCTGTACGGGAACCGCTGACGCGCATGACGCAGTCCGCCACCGACCACGCGCACCGCGTGGTCGGGCTCTACGGCGACCCCACCGTTTCCTGGAGCATCCTCCTGGAAGCGGATCTCTTTTCGGCCCCGGACCCGGAAAAACTCCGCGCGCGGCTGGCGGCCGTCCTCCCGCAGTACCCGCTCCTCGGCGCCGCACCGGCGGTCGAACAGACCACCGCGGCCGGGATTTCCCGGGTCCGCGCCCGGTTCGCGGCCGAGCCTTACGAACGCGGCGCGCCCTTGGTGCGCGTCGCCGTCAGCACGGACGAACCGGCGTTGCTCGTCGCCGGCCACCACGGCGCGCTCGACGGCCTCGGCCTGCTGGCCCTGCTCGGCTTCCTCCTCGACGTCCCGGTTTCCTCGGCGGCGCGCGGCATCGGGGCGCGCACCGACGGCGGGAAGCCGTTCCTCGTTTCGGCCGTCCAGCGGCTCGCTGAGGCGCTTTTCGCGCCACCGGGCCGGATCGTGCCCGACCGGGACGGCGAGAGCGCGGGAGACGTCTTCGAAGCCCGTCGCGTGCCCCGGCTGCGGCTGGGCGCCGCGGGGTTCGTCGCGGCCGCCACCCGCGCGACCGGCCGCTGGAACCACGCGCACGGCGCCCGCACGGTCCGCGTCGTCGCCGCGCTGGGCGCGTCGTGGCGCTCCGGCGCCGCGCCGGAACCCGTGCACGACAGCGCGTTCTTCCGGTTGCGGCTGCCGGCCGACCCGGACTCCGGCGCCGTCGCGGACGTCCTCCGCGCGCAGCCACCCGAGCCCGATTTCCCGGCGCGCAGCAGCCGGGTCGCCCGGCTGGGCACCCGGGTGCTGGCGAGCAGGCTCGGCTCGACGTTCCTGGTGTCGAACCTCGGCGTGGTGTCCACCGGCGACACCGTCCGCTCGATCGCGTTCTACCCGGCCGCGAGCGGCCGCTCAGGCGTGGCGTTCGGCGCGGCGACCACGGGGGACACCACCACGGTGACCGTGCGCGCCCGCCGCAAGGACTTCGGCGCGGCGGCCGCCGGCCGGCTGGTGGACCGGTTCCGCGACGCGGTGCGGGAACAAGCCGGCTGAGTTCAGAACGCGGGGCCGGGGCGCGGGCCGGCCGGCGACGTCCCGCACGAGCGCCGCGAACTCGCCGACACTCTGGTCCCAGCTGTACTTCCCGGCCCGTTCCGCGCCCGCCAGGCCCATCTCCGCGCGGCGCAGGCCGTCCGCGAGCAGGCCGTCGACGCGGGCGGTGAAGTCGTCGAAGTCGTCGGCGAGCAGCCCGGTCCGGCCGTCCACGATGGACTCGGCGACGCCGCCCGCGGCGCGGTAGGCGACCGACGGCACGCCGTGCGCGGCCGCCTCCATGATGACGATGCCCCAGCCCTCCTTGACCGACGGGCACAGGTGCAGCCACGAGCGCGCCAGGATCTCGTGCTTGGCCTGCTCGTCGACCCAGCCGTGCAGGGTGACGCGGTCCGCGACGCCGCGCTCGGCCGCGTGCGCCCGCAGCACCTCGTCCCACGGCCCCTGGCCGACGACCTCGAGCCGCAGCTGCGGCCAGCGCCGCGCGAGCCGCGCGACGACGTCGATGGCGTGCTCGATCCGCTTGTGCGGCACCAGCCGGCTCACCGCGACCAGCGTGGGCGAACTGTCGCGTCCGGCCGCCACCGGCGGGGGCGCGTCGAGGCCGTTCGCGACCACGGTGACGCGGTCGCGGTCGACGCCCAGGCCGGCGAGCTCGGCCTTGGTGACCTCGGAAACCGTGACGTAGTCGCACTCGCGGAACAGCCACGGCGCCAGCCGCGACTCGATCCACCAGCCGACCCGGCCCAGGGTCTCGCCCAGCGCGCTGATCCACTGTTCCTTGTGGACGTGGTGCACGAGCACCAGCACGGGACAGCCGGCGACCAGCCGGGCGAAGAACGGCATCCCGTTCTGGACGTCCACCACCAGGTCGGCGCGGGCCCGCCGGATCGCCCGCAGCGCGTGCGCGTAGACGCCGAACTTGTTGCCGCGACGCCGGTAGCGGACGCCGTCACGCCATTCGCCCGCGGTCGCGCCGGGGTAGGCCGCGCACTGGATCTCGACCCGGTAGCCCGCTTTCGCGAGCCCTTCGGCCATCCGCTCGACGTACCGCTCGGACCCGCCGCCCTCGGGGTGGCCGGTGTCGCGCCAGTTGACCAGGAGCACACGAGGACGGTCCATCGGGTTATCCAAACTGTAGCGACGATGCTAGGTTACCGGTGCGTACACAGTATGCGTACACAGTAGAGGAACGTATTTCGGAAAGCGATGGTTCAATGGCAGTAAATCCGGTCGTCGCCCCGAACACCGAGCCGCACCGCGCGACGCTCCACCGTTCCGTGACGCTCTTCCGCACTTTTCTCACCGAACAGACCGACCCGGACGGCTTCTACTCGGCGCTCGCCGCCGACTCCGTGCGGCAATTGGCGGCCCACGCTCCGCTGTCCGGGCGCACGGTGCTCGACGTCGGGGGCGGTCCGGGGTATTTCTCGGACGCCTTCCGCGCGGCCGGCGCGACTTATCTCGGGGTCGACCCGGACGTCGGCGAGCTGTCCGCGCGTGGCGAGCCGGGGGAGAACATGATCCGGGCCAGCGGCACGGAACTGCCGGTGCGCACCGGATCCGTGGACGTCTGCTACTCCTCGAACGTGCTGGAGCACGTCGCGAAGCCGTGGGTGATGCTCGACGAGATGTGCCGTGTGACGAAGCCCGGCGGCACCGTCTTCGCGTCGTTCACGCCGTGGTATTCACCCTGGGGCGGTCACGAGACCGCGCCGTGGCATTTCCTCGGCGGCTACTACGCGCGTCAGCGGTATTTCCGGAAGCTCGGGAAGCAGCCGAAGAACAAATTCGGCGAAAGTCTTTTCCCGGTGTCGGTCGGCGCCGCGCTCCGCTGGGCGAAGGCGACGCCGCTGGCCGATCTGGTGGCCGGGTACCCGCGTTATCACCCGAGCTGGGCGATGTGGATCGTGCGGGTCCCGGCCCTGCGGGAAATCGCTTCCTGGAATCTGGTCCTCGTGCTGCGGAGGCGCTGACTCAGCGGCCGGCGCCGACCGGTTCCCGTCGCCGCGGCGGGACCGGCGGCTCGGCCCGGCGCCGCCGGGCCAGCAGCACGATCGAGACGACGATCAGCACGCCGCCGCCGATCCCGAGCCACAGCGGCCCGGTGCTGGAGAGGAACTCCAGCCGGCCCTTGTTCGCGTTCACCTGGTCGGCCATCTTCGCGACGGTCTCCGCGGTGAAGGCGAGCGTCCCGTCGAACACCACGGTCGGCTGACCGGTGCCGGCGCGCAGCTCCTGGTGCTGCTGTTGCTGCTGCTTGACCTCGATGCCGGTGACCGGCTCCACCCACATCGTGTTGACGCCGCGGTAGTAGAGGTCGGCCTTCACGGTCGGGTCCGCGGAGCCGACGAGGGAGCCCGGCACGTCCTTCGTGGCGGTCTTGGTGTCGGGGATGTCCTGGACGAACTTGTAGGTCTCGATCCCGTCGACGGTCTCGGTCCCGGAGTACTTGGCGGTGACGGCCGCGCCGGTGTTGTCGTCGTAGACCTTGTAGTCCTGCTGCTCGGTGCCGAACGGGAACTTGAACTGCAGCCCGGGCTGCGCCTTGTAGTCGTTCGTCTCCGGCGGCTTCTGGCCGTCCTTGTCCGCCTTGTCCTTCAGCTCGGTGACGAAGCTGCTCTTGGCGTCGCACTTCGGGTCGGACTCGCCGCGCGGCTCGTAGCCCTCGCCGGTGCGCCGGTCGAAGCAGACCTGCCGCTTGCTCGCGCTGAGCACGGTGTTGTCGGCGTCGTCGGTGACCTGCACGGCCAGGAGCCAGACCGCGTAGTCGGTGTCCTGGTGCATCTCCGGCGCCGCGAAGTTCGCCTGCACGTGGGCCGTCGCGGTCAGCTTGGCGTCCTTGCGGATCGCCGAGACCGGGCCGGAACCGTTGTCCGTCACCGCGAGCACCTGGCTCGCGGTGCCTTCGAGCAGCGACGTCGAATCCTGGTCGAGCGGCACCTTGGCGAGCTTGGGGTAGACGTAGGTCGGCAGGAGCACGGCACCCGCGACCGCGAATACGCCCAGTGCCAGCAAGATCAGGCCGAAAGCACGTCGCAACGGTCCTCCTGGTGTCACGCAAATTACCGGGCGGTAATCAGTGTCCGGATAGTGGCCCGCGCCACGCCGGGCGTCAAAGTGTGACCGGCGGTCACAGACACCCGGTACGACCGGAAGGTCGCATGTGCGCCGCCATTCGCACCAAGCGACCAAACATGTTTGTTCCCGGGCACAACGGGCATGGGCCCACCATCGGACGATCCTCACTCCGCCGCGCAGTACCGCAAGGGAGAATCCCCACTTTGTCGCAGGATCCTCCGATGGTCGCCATCGCGGCCACCGCTCGCTGGCGCGCCCGGATCGTGGCGGCGGCCGCGAGCGTCGGCGTCAGCCTCAGTGATCCGTCGGCGGGCATCCCGGGCATCCGCACGCTCGTCTGCGACCGCGGCGACCTGGCGCGGTTCGTCCCCCGCCTGGCCCGCGACGCCGAGCCGCCCCGCCCGGCGATCGGCGCCCACTCGGACTCGATAGCCGACCGCGAGCTGCGCGACGCCGTCGCCGACGTGGCGGCGCTGCTTTCGTTGCACGGCAACGTGGTACTTGACCTGGACGCGGGCGGCCGCCGCCGCCCGGCGCCGAGAGCGGACGTGGTCGTCTCGGCCGCCGTGGACCGTCCCCAGTGGACGGAGCCGGCGGTGACGCTCCGGGTGGGCACGGCCCGGCGCGGGGGTCCGCTCACGGTGGAGCTCACCGCCGGCCCCGGCTTCGAGGGCACCCTGCTGGAGCTGGCCAGGCTGGTGGAGCTGGACGCGGCTTAGCCCGGGGCCAGCTTTCGCTCCCGCACACCGCTAGCTCACGATGGCCGTGGCCCGGATCTCCACCCGCATCCCCGGCGCGCCCAGAGCCGCGACGCCGAGCTGGGTCCAGATCGGGGCCCGGTCGCCCAAACGCTTGCGGAACTGCTCGACCATGACGCGCGTGTGGTCGTCGCCGATGGTGTCGGGTGCCGTGGGGATGTGGAACGAGTCCACCGCGACCACGTCGGTCCAGCTCGCGCCCGCGGTGGCGAGCGTGCGCTCGACGTTCTCGAAGGCCCGGACGATCTCCTCCTCCAGGGACTCGGGGAAGACGGTGTCGTCGTCCCAGCCGCCCTGGCCCGAGATCTCGACGCGGTCGCCGATCCGGACCGCCTGCGTGTAGTGCAGGGCGGCCAGGTGCTTGGGGCCGTAGCCGGGGGTGACGAAGAACTCGGGCATGACGTTCCCTTCGATTGACTTCACGCTTGAAGTCAACGTATCAGACTTCACGCGTGAAGTCATGTCGAGCTGGGTAGAGTTCCCCCATGGCACCCGATGACGACGAGCCTCGCTGGCTGACGCCGTCCGAAAAGGACGCCTGGACCGGGCTGGCCTCGCTCGTCCTGCTGCTGCCGGGCAAGCTGGAAGCGCCGTTGCAGCAGGAGGCCGGCGTGACGCTCTTCGAGTACCTGGCGCTCAGCCAGATGTCGGAGGCGCCGGACCGCCGGCTGCGGATGAGCGAACTCGCCTACCTGGCCAACGGTTCGCTCTCGCGACTGTCCAACGTGGTCAAGCGGTTCGAGCAGCGGGGCTGGGTCGAACGCTCACCCGATCCCGGCGACGGCCGCTACACCCTCGCCGCTCTCACCGACGCGGGTTACGCCGTGGTCGTCGCCGCGGCGCCGGCGCACGTGCGGGCCGTGCGGCAGCTCGTGCTCGACCCGCTCACCGCGGCCGACCAGCAAGCCTTGGCCCGGATCGCCGAAAAGCTGCGGGTGCGGCCCGTCGACCTCGGCTAGTCGTCGACCCACTCCAGCAGGTCGCCGGGCTGGCACTCGAGGACCCGGCACATGGCTTCCAACGTGCTGAAGCGCACGGCTTTCGCGCGGCCGTTCTTCAGGACGGCGACGTTGGCCGGCGTCAGCCCGACCTTCTCCGCGAACTCGCCGACGCTCAGCTTGCGCTTGGCGAGCTCGACGTCGATACGCACGACGATCGCCATCAGATGACCGCTTCCATGTCGGTGCGCAGCGTAGTGGCTTGACGCAGCAGGGCGCGCATGACCACCATCAGCAGGCCGATCACGGTGATCCCGACGGTGGCCAGGAACAGCACCATCGGCATCCCCGGGTCGTCCGCGTTGAAGCCGACGAAGATCAGCATGCCGGCGAAGACCACCCACGCGGCGACCACGGCCCAGACGATCGCGTCGACCCACTTCAGGGCGCCGCTGGTGAAGATCCGGTCCTTCTTGACCAGGGTCAGCAGCTTCCACGTCGCGACGAGGACCACCTCGACGCACAGCACCAGGAACACCGCGATCGCGGTCAGCGGCCACCGCAGGCTCGCGTCGTGCGGGTTCTGCGACGTCGTGTACGCGATCCCGCCGGGCAGCGAGAGCGTCTGGAAGACGACCAGGACGGCGAACAGTACGACGAGGAAGACCCGGAGCACGGGTACAGCCCACTTCTCTGCGAACATGTGACGACTATCGCTGGATATCTATCGAAAGTCAATCGACGGGATCCAGTCGTACCGACTCGAGGGCGACGTACAGCTCGCCGATGTCCACCGGGTCGGTCAGGTCGCGCTTGGTCAGCTCCTGCACGCGCCGCAGGCGGTAGCGGACGGTGTTGGGGTGCACGAACAACCGGTCCGCCGCCTCCTTCGCCGACCCGTGGCCGCCGAACCACGCGAGCAGCGTGTCGAGCAGGACCTTGCGCTCGGCGCCCGGCAGTGTGAGCACCCCCGACAAGGCGGATCGCACGACGTCGCGGGCCATCCCCGGCGCGGCCGCGACCAGCGTGGTCACCGGCGAGTCGCCGAACACCACCACGCCCGCGGTCGCCGACGGCAGGGAGCGACGCGCGATCCGGGCCCGGTGCAGCGCGTCCGGAACGTCCGGGAACCCGGTGAACGGCCGGCTCAGCCCGGCCGCGACCGGCAGTGAACCCAGCACCTCCCGCAGCCGCCGGACGTCTTCGATCCGGTCGATCGCGACCAGGCCCGCCTCGCCGCCGGGCCGCCAGGCCGACCGCCAGCGACGCGCCCGCATCAAGGCCTCGACCGTGTCCTGTCCGTCCGGTTCGACGCGTTCGGTGACGACGGCGACGAACATGCCCGCGGTCGGCAGCCCCAGCTCGCGAGCCGCGGACTCCATTTCGGACTGACCGGCCAGCCGGCCGCGCAGCAGGTCGTCCAGCCGCTGGACGTTCGCGTGCGACGGCTCGGCCGCGACCTCGTCGTACGCCGTGGTCAGCGCGTCCGAGTAGAGGTCGATCGCCTTCCAGACGTAGGAGTTGATCTCGATCGTGCGGGTGGAGCTGAGGAACTCGGGCCCGGCCAGCTCCAGCAGGGCCTCGTAGACGAACGTGCCGCCGATCCGGAACGCGCGCAGCACCGCCGGCAGCGGAATGCCCTGCCGCGCTTGGACGAGCCCGGTCTTGCGGGCCGCGTCGAGGGCCAAGCCGTGGCCGTCGGCCAGCGCCGTGAGCGCGCGTTCGAGGTTGGCGTGGCAGACCTTGCGCAGCTCGGCCGGCGCGACGTGGTCGACCTGGCGGTAGAACTCGTCCTCTTCGCTGAGCAGCCGGGCGAGACGATCGGCGAACTCCGGCAGCCGGCCCAGCATTTCGCGCACCAGCTCACGGTGTTCGCGGGTTACCGGCCTGGCCAGAGCTTCGATGCCCATCCCTCACTTTAGCTCGGGTTCCGGCGCCCGGGATACGCACGAAGTTGAGTAAAATTCATATCCGCTGGGTGATCCTCCCGGTGAGGGGTTGACGCCACGACTGACTCACGAAAGCCGGCGCGCGACGAGGTAGAGCTGCTCCTCCGGCCGGACGCCGGGGTGGTCGGACGTGTAGAGAACCTGTTCCCGGTAGACCACCTCCAGGCCGGCCGCCTCGAGCCGCGCGGCGAACGTCTCCGGCGGGTAGCTGCTGGCCCGGATCGGGTGGCCCAGGAAGCTGAAGTCGACGCCGTCCACGTCCGCGGCGACCGTGCCGAGCACGAAGTACCCGCCGGGCGCGAGCCACTCGGCGGCCTGCGCCAGCACGGCATCGAGTTCGGCGCGGGTCATCTGCAGTAGCGAGAAGAACGCCGCGACGACATCGCGGCTCCCGGCCGGCTGGGTCAGCGTGCGGAGGTCGGCCTGCTCGAACCGCGCCGTCGGCACCTGGGCGCGGGCGATCTCGACCATGGTCGCCGAGACGTCGTAGCCGGTGACCTCGTGCCCGGCGGCCGCGAGCGTCTCCGCGACCGGGCGTCCGGTGCCCGAACCGAGGTCGGTCACGGTGGCGCGCTCGGGGAGCCGGTCGAGCAGCCAGGTCAGCACCGCCTTCTGGCCGGGCTGGTCGGGGAAGGCGGCTTCGTAGTCCTTGCCGAGCGCGTCGAAGACCTCGGCGGCGGATTCGGGACGAGTCATGCCCCGACCGTGCCAGAAACCCACGCCTGCGCGGGAGTGAACGTCCGATTGCGCAAGTACACGGCCGCGCAACGCAAGTTCGGAGTAAGTTCGGGCAAAATCGGGGCAACGTCTTGTGGCCTGGCCGAAGTGCGACCTACTCTTCCGCCGCACGCCCGAGAGAAACGAGTCCCGCGATGTCGCGAAGCACCCTCGGAGCCGCGTTCGTCGCGGTCGTCACCGCTCTTGTCTCCGTCGCCGTCCCCGCGTCGGCCGCCACCGCCCGGCCCGTGGTGACGCGCGCCGCGCTCGACCCCGCGCTGGTCGCCGGGCGCGGCGCCTCCGTCGGCTTCGCCGAGCAGGAGGCCGAGAACGCCCGCACCGACGGCGCCGTGATCGGCCCGGACCGCTCGGCCTACACGCTGCCCGCCGAGGCGTCCGGCCGTCGCGCCGTGAAACTGACGGCGGGGCAGCACGTCGAGTTCACGCTGCCCGCCGCGGCCAACGCGATCACCGTCCGCTACAGCATCCCGGACGCCCCGCACGGCGGCGGGATCACCGCGCCGCTGGACGTCACCGTCGACGGCGGCCACCGGCAGGCGATGACGCTGACCTCGCAGTACGCGTGGCTGTACAACCAGTACCCGTTCACGAACGACCCGGACGCGGACCTGCTGCACCCGGACTGGTGGATCACCGAGTGCTCGTGCGTGCCCGCCGCGACCACCCCGCCGCCCGTGGTCACGAAACCCTTCCGCCCCAACCACTTCTACGACGAACAGCGCCTGCTGCTCGGCAAGACCTACCGGGCGGGGGACAAGGTCCGGCTCACCGTCCCGGCCGGCACGCCCGCCGCGTGGACGGTCGTCGACCTGCTCGACTCCGAGCTCGTCGCGCCGCCGCGCGTCGACCTCGTCGCCGCGAACGTCCTGTTCTTCGGCGCCGACCCGACCGGCAAGCGCGACTCCGCCGACGCCCTTGACCGCGCGATCGCCTTCGCCCGCCGGGCGCACCTCAAGGTCTACCTGCCGCCCGGCACCTACCAGGTCAACCGGCACATCATCGTCGACGACGTCACGATCGAGGGCGCCGGCAACTGGTACACGATCGTCAAGGGTCACGAGGTCAAGCTGGCCACCCCCGCGCCGGACGGCTCGGTGCACACCGGCGTCGGCTTCTACGGTCGTGACGCGTCGGCCGGTGGCAGCCACAACGTCCACCTCTCCGGCTTCGCGATCGTGGGCGACGTCCGGGAACGCGTCGACACCGACCAGGTCAACGCCATCGGCGGCGCGCTCAGCGACTCCACTGTGGACGGTCTTTACCTGCACCACACCAAGGTCGGCCTGTGGTTCGACGGCCCGATGAAGAACACCCGGATCACGAACAACGTCATCGCCGACCAGATCGCCGACGGCCTGAACTTCCACACCGGCGTCACGGACTCGGTGGTGTCGGACAACTTCGTCCGCAACACCGGTGACGACGGCCTCGCGATGTGGTCGGAGAAGACCGAGAACGCGCGCAACACGTTCAGCCACAACACCGTCCAGACGCCGGTGCTGGCCAACGGGATCGCGCTCTACGGCGGCACCGACACCACCGTGGCGGGCAACCTGGTCGCCGACCCGATCCGCGAGGGCAGCGCGATCCAGGTCGGCTCGCGCTTCGGCGCAGAGGCGTTCACCGGGTACGTGCGGATCACGGACAACACGACCGTCCGGGCCGGGACGTTCGAGCTGAACTGGAAGATCGGGCTCGGCGCGATCTGGTTCTACGCCTTGGAAAAGAACATCGACGCCGACGTCCAGGTGACCGGCGACGCCTTCCTCGACAACACCTACAACGCGATCATGCTGGTCAGCGACTTCCCGGTGAAGGACCTGTACTCGATCAACGGCCTGAAGTTCGCGGACCTGCGCGTCGACGGCGCCGGGACGTCGGTGCTGAGCGCCCGCGCGGCCGGGTCGGCGTCGTTCCGCGACGTCGACGCCCGCAACGTCGGCGCGGTCGGCGTCAACAACTGCGGCTCGTTCAACTTCCCACCGACGGGCTCGGAGTTCTCGGTGACCGACCTCGGCGGCAACTCGAGCTGGCTGGCCCCGTGGCTCCTCCCGAACACGATCACCTGCGACGACCGGCCCCCGGTGGTCCCGCCACCCGCCCCCTCGGCCTGGTGACGCTCCGCCGAAAGCCGTGAAGGCCTCCTTCCCGGCCATAAGAGCCGGGAAGGAGGCCTTCACGGCTTTTCGGGCCCGCTAGGGTTCGAGCGGTGGCTGGGTTGAGGGGTGTGTTCGCGGGGTTCGGGAAGAGCAAGGCGTTCGCGGTGGTCGGGCGGGCGTTGATGCCGGCCGACCGGGTGCTGCTGCGGATCAGCGGCGGCCGGGTCGGCGTCGGCACCGCCGTGGGGCTGCGGACGCTGCTGCTCACCACGCTCGGGCGCCGCAGCGGCGAACCGCGTCAGGTGCCGCTGTTGTACGTCGAGCGCGGCGGCGGGTACGTCGTCATCGGCTCGAACTGGGGCGGCGAGGCGCACCCGGCGTGGTCGGCGAACCTGCTGGCGCAGCCGAAGGCGACCGCCGCGATCGGCGGCCGGACGGCTGACGTCACCGCGCGGTTGCTCATCGGGGAAGAGCGCCAGGAGATGTGGGACGCGGTCGCGGAGTACTGGCCCGCGTACGACCGCTACGCCGTGCGGGCCGAGCACCGCGAGATCCGCGTCTTCCTGCTGGAGCCGGTCAGTCGATGAGGTCGGTGTGCCGGATCCGGTACACCTGCAGCCGCAGGTTGTAGTACTTGTCGGTCTCGCCGACCCACTGCATGCCGAGCCGCTTGGCGACGGCGATCGCGCGCGTGTTGTTCGGCCGGGCGACGGCGAACAGTTCGTCGGTGTCCTGGGTGAACGCCCACTGGATGAGCGCTTGTGCCGCCTCCGACGCGTAACCCTGGCCCCAGGCGCCGGGGCTGAGCTGCCAGCTCAGCTCGAGGTCCTCTTCGAACGGCGGGAGCAGCCGGATGCCGAGGCCGCCGATCACGGCGCCGTCCTCCTTGCGCTCCACGGCCCAGCGCCCGCGCGGCGGCCAGAGGTTGGGCTGCGCCTCCTGCCACGCGTTCAGCACGGCGCGCATCGCGCCGACGTCGCCGACGCGGTCCATGGCCGGGGTCAGCCAGTGCGTGACGTCTTCCGCGCCGTAGATCTCGAACGCGGCTTCGGCGTCGTCCACCGTCCAGTCCCGGATCACGAGCCGGTCGGTGCTCAGCGCAGTCTCCATATCAAGACGCTACGCCGCGAGGGCCGCGGTTGTTCCCGCCGGAAAGTGCTCAGAAGGTGAACACTTCACCCCCGATGATGTGGGCATGGAGACTTTGGACGGCATCGCGGTGCTGAAGGTCACGTCGGTCGCGCGGTGGCGGGAGTGGCTCGCGTCGCGCGGTACGGCGTCATCGGTGTGGCTGGTGATCCGGCGCAAGCACAGCGCGGCGCCGGGGGTGCTGGTGCACGAGGCGATGGAGCAGGCGCTGTGCTTCGGCTGGATCGACAGCAAAGCGCTGCGGCGCGACGCGGAGAGCACGTACCTCTGCTTCACACCGCGGAACCCGAAGAGCACGTGGAGCCGCGTGAACCGCGACCGTGTGGCCCGGCTGACGGCGGCCGGCCTGATGACGCCGTCCGGGCAGGCGATGGTCGACCTCGCCCGCCGCACCGGGACCTGGGACGCGCTGGCCGAGGCACAGGACGGCGTCGTCCCGCCGGATCTCGCGCGGGCGTTCGACGCCGTCGCGGCCGCGCACTTCGCCGCGTTCCCGCCGTCGTCGAAGCGGCTGATCCTGGAGTGGATCGCCAAGGCGAAGCGCCCGGAGACGCGGCAGCGGCGCATCACGACGACCGCCGAGCTGGCCCGGGAAAACGTGCGGGCCGCGCACCCGAAAGCCGCCTAGAGTCGGGGCCGTGGACGAACTGCGTGACCTCCTGGCCCGGGCCGCCGTGCTGGCCGCGGACCACCGGGACTCCCTGGCCGAGCGGCCCGTCGCCCCGGCCGCCGATGCAACCGCGTTGCGCGCGGGCTTCGGCGGGCCGCTGCCGACGGACCCGAGCCCGCCGTCCGACGTGCTCGAACACCTCGCGCGGGCCGCCGCGCCCGGGCTGATGGCGACCGCCGGGCCGCGGTTCTTCGGGTTCGTCATCGGCGGGGGACTGCCCGCCGCGACCGCCGCCGACGTCCTCGCCGCGGGCTGGGACCAGAACGCCTTCAACGCCGTGCTCTCACCGGCCGCCGCGGCCGCGGAAGACGTCGCCGGCGGCTGGCTCAAGGAGCTGCTCGGCATCCCGGCCACCGCGACCGCCGGGTTCGTCACCGGCGGGCAGGCGGCGAACACCGTCGGCCTCACCGCCGCGCGGCACCACGTGCTCGCCGAAGCGGGCTGGGACGTCGAACGCGACGGGCTCTTCGGCGCCCCACGCGTCCGCGTGGTCGCGAGCGCCGAACGGCACGCGACGATCGACCGCGCGTTGCGGCTGCTGGGCTTCGGCACGAGCGCCGTCGAGGAGGTGGCCGCCGGTCCCCAGGGCGCGATCGACGTCGCCGACCTGGCGCGGGTGCTGGCCGCCGGAACCGGTCCGGCGATCGTCTGCCTGCAGGCGGGCAACGTGAACACCGGCGCGTGCGACGACCTGCGCGCCGCCCGCGAAGCCGCCGGTGACGCCTGGGTGCACGTCGACGGCGCGTTCGGCCTGTGGGCCGCGGCCAACCCGGCCACGGCGGCGCTGCTCGACGGCGTCGAGCTGGCCGACTCCTGGGCCTGCGACGGGCACAAGTGGCTCAACGTGCCCTACGACTCGGGGTTCGTGTTCTGCGCCCGGCCGGACGCCCACGCCGCGGCCTTCGCCAACCGCGCGGCCTACCTCGTCGGCGCGGGCGAGGTGGCCGGCATGGGCGACCTCACGCCGGAGTCGTCGCGGCGCGCCCGCGGGTTCGCCGTCTGGGCGGCCCTGCGCGAACTGGGCCGCGACGGCGTGGCCGAGTTCGTCGACCGCTGCTGCCGGCTGGCCCGCCGCTTCGCCGCGACGCTCGCCGACGGCGGCGCGGAGATCGCCAACGACGTCGTCCTCAACCAGGTCCTGGTGTCCTTCGGCGACGATGCCCGCACCGACGCGCTCGTCACGGCGATCCAGCGCGACGGCACGTGCTGGCTCGGCGGAACCACCTGGCGCGGCCGCCGTTACGTGCGGATTTCGGTGTCGAACTGGTCCACGACGGAGGCCGACGTCGACCGTTCGGCGGCGGCGATCCTGCGGCTGGCCGGCCGCACCCCGGGGCTTCAGTAGCCTTCGCGCACCGAAAGCGGCTCCGATTTCCACGAAATCGTCTTCGCGCCACCGGTCGGCCACGCCGACGAGAGCCGCCGCCGCACGCTGCCGAGCGCGCCGAGGGTGACCAGGTCGACGCCGGAACCCTGCGCTGCCAACGAGTTCACCTCGGTGCCGGTCAAGGGCACGATGTCGAAGAACTGGGCGTCCGCACCGCCGGTCCAGTCGACGAACTCGGTGAAGATCGAGGCGAACGCCTGGCCGCATTCCGGACATTCGCGCAGGGAAACGCCGAAGTGCGACTGCTCCACCAAGCGGTGGGTTTCCCGGAGCCGGGTCGTGCAGAACGCCATCGCGGTCAATGCGTCTTTGCCGCAACAGCGGGCGCAGCCGAACTCCGTCATGCGGGGATCTTCGCACACGGTGAATCCGCACCCGGCTGCGACACGACCGGGAAATCTGTTCGCCGCCACCTTTTCGCTCTGTCCGCAGTGGTCTGGACCTGTTAGCCTCAGCCGGTCCGCCCAGCCGGTCCCGAAAGGGCGGTGACCCCCGAAGGGAAAGCCGTGCTCCGCATGAGAAAACGCATCGCCGTGATCGCGCTGGCGCTCGCCGCCGCCGCCGTCGTCGCGCCGCCCGCGGAAGCCGGGCCGGCCCACGGCGGTCAGTCCGACGGCAAGGTGATGGCCTACTTCGCCGACTGGGACGTCTACGCCCGCAACTACCACGTCAAGGACATCGAGACGTCCGGGTCGGCCGCGAAGCTGACCCACATCAACTATGCGTTCGGCAACGTGACCGGCGGCGGCTGCGCGGTCGGCGACCCGTGGGCCGACCACGACCAGCCCTACGACGCCGCCACGAGCGTCAACGGCCAGGCCGACAGCGGCACCCTCCACGGCAGCTTCAACCAGCTCCTGGAGCTGAAGAAGCTGCACCCGAAGCTCAAGGTGATCTGGTCGTTCGGCGGCTGGACCTGGTCGAGCGGCTTCACCGAGGCAGCGAAGAACCCGGCCGCGTTCGCCGAGTCCTGCTACAACGTCGTCAACGACCCGCGCTGGGCCGGCGTCTTCGACGGCATCGACATCGACTGGGAGTACCCCAACGCCTGCGGCCTGACCTGCGACACCAGCGGGCCGAAGGCGTTCACGGGCCTGGTCAAGGCGTTGCGCGCGAAGTTCGGGCACCAGCTCGTCACGGCCGCGATCACGGCGGACGGCTCGAAGAACGGCAAGATCGACGCGAACGACTACGCCGGGGCGAGCCGTTACCTCGACTGGTACAACGTGATGACCTACGACTACTTCGTCGCCGGCGGCAGCCCGACCGGGCCCACCGCGCCGCACTCGCCGCTGCGGTCCTACCCGGGCATCCCGACCGCCGGGTTCTACGCCGACGCGGCCATCCAGAAGCTGCGCCACCAGGGCGTCCCGTCGTCGAAGATGTTGCTGGGCCTCGGGTTCTACGGCCGCGGCTGGGACGGCGTGACGCAGAAGCAGCCGGGCGGCACGGCCACCGGCCCCGCCCCGGGCACCTACGAAGCCGGCGTCGAGGACTACAAGGTCCTCAAGACGACCTGCCCGGCCAACGGCAAGGTCGCGGGCACGGCGTATGCCAAGTGCGGTTCGCAGTGGTGGAGCTACGACACCCCCGAGACCGCGGCGGCCAAGGCGGGGTACGCGAAGTCGCAGGGCCTCGGCGGGGTGTTCGCCTGGGAGCTGTCGGGTGACACGACCAACGCGGAACTGCTGCGGGCCATCTCGTCCGGCCGCTGCTGAAAGCTGGAGGGCCCGGGCGCGAGCCCGCCCGGGTCCTTCGTCCAACTCAATACCGCTCAAGACGGCTGCGGGAAGCCGTGCCGCCGGGCGCCGAGCACCACGGCGAGCACCGGCACCAGGAGCACGAGCAGTGTCCACGGGAACGCCGTGGGACCGGCGGCGTCGAGCAGGACGCCGCCGGCCACGCCGCCCGCGGCCATCGCGGCGTTCCACAACGTGACGAGCATGGCCTGCGCGTTGTCCGCGGCCTCGCCGCCCGCGTTGCCGGCGGCGGTCTGCAGCAGCGTCGGGACGCCGCCCCAGCCGAGCCCCCACAGCGCGACGGCGACGTAGATCAGCGCGGGACTGTCCGCGATCATGAGCGCGGCGGCGACGGCGACCAGGATCGTGCTGAGGATCGTGAGCCGGCGCAGCGCGCGGTCGATCCGGGCGCCGACGATCCCGATGCCCGCCAGCGACGCGACGCCGAACACCAGCAGGACGACGTCCACCGAGCCGCCGAGCCCGGCGTGGCCGAGGAACGCGGCGACGTAGGTGTAGAGCACGGTGTGCGCCAGCACGAACACGAGCGTCACGACCAGGACGGGCGCTACGCCCGGCACGGTGAGCGTGCGCAGCACCGGCAGCCGGCCGCCGCGGGCCTGCCCCGGGTGGTCCGGCACGCCGATGGCGATCCAGGCCAGCAACACGACGGCGATCGCCGACATCACCCCGAACGCCGAGCGCCAGCCGAACAGGCCGCCCAGGAACGTCCCGGCCGGGATGCCGAGTGACAGCGCGAGCGGGATGCCGGCCATCACGACCGCGATGGCCTTGCCCTCGCGGCCGGCGGGCGCCAGCCGTCGTGCGTACCCGGCGAGCAGTGCCCAGACGACGCCCGCCGCGATCCCGGCGACGAACCGGGCCACCATCGTCAGCGCGTAGTCCGCGGACAGCGCCGTCACGGTGTTGGCCACGGCGAACCCGGCCACCCCGGTGAGCAGCAAACGTTTGCGGCGCCAGGTCGACGTCGCCGCGGCCAGCGGGATCGCGGTGAGGGCGGTGCCGAGCGCGTAGATCGTCACGGCCTGCCCGGCCGCGGACTCGCCGACGCGCAGGCCGGCGCTCATGCCGGGCAGCACGCCCGCGGGCAGGGCCTCGGTGAGCACCGTGACGAAGGCGGCGGTGGTCAGGGCGAGCAGAGCGGGAGTCCTCATGGGGATATGCTCGAACCCTCACATGGATGTGAAGGTCCAGCCCGGCGGACGTGAGGTGGCGCACATGCGGATCGGCGAGCTGTCCGAGCGCACCGGCACGTCCCGGCGGCTGCTGCGGTACTACGAGGAGCAGGGCCTCATCATCGCGTCCCGCGGCCCGAACGGCTACCGCGACTACGACGAGGCCACGGTCGACCGCGTGATCCAGGTCCGCGGGCTGCTGGACGCCGGTCTGCCGACGCGGATCATCAAGCAGATCCTGCCGTGCCTGGACAAACCCCGGGCGATCTACTTCCCGGACGCGACCCCGGAGATGCTGGCCACGCTGGAAGCGGAACGCGACCGCATGGCGCGTCGCGCGGAGTGCCTGCTGCGCAACCGCGACGCGATTTCCGGCTACCTGGACGCGGTCCGCGAGTACAACCGCGCCTGACCCGCTGTCCGCTCGCCCAGGTCCGTGAATGGCACATCGAAGGACTCAGAGTCCTTCGATATGCCATTCACGGACCTGCGACGGCGGCCGGGTCGGCCGGGGCGGGGGTCGTCGCCGCGACCCAGTGCAGTGTGTCGGCTTCCGGCCACCAGCCGGACGGGTCCGGGCGGGGACGGGCGCCCTCCTCACCCCACCAGCGCGGGGGCGCCTCGTCACCCATGTCCCCGACCGTAGGAGAGCCGCGCCGGCCCGCGCACCGGTCGGGTGCGGCCAACGTCCGGTACCGGCCAGCCGGCCGGTGGCCGGTACCGGACACTGACCGAAACCGCCCCTGCCGCCGCCGGCCGGGCGGGCCTGACTTGGCCGGGAGATCCCCGCTCCGGAAGGAAGACCATGATCAAGCGAGCGCTGGCCGGCCTGCTCGCCGCGGCGGCCATCGGCACCCTCGCCGTCCCGGCGGCCGCCGCGGCGCCGGGAAACGGCACTCCGGCGGTCCGGCCGCCCGGGACCGACTGCGTCTGGATGTGGACCCAGGGCCCGCCGCAGTGCCGGAAGCTCGAGTAGCGCCGGCTCAACCGAGCCAGCCCAGCCGGGTCGCCGCGAACACCGCGGCCACCCGGTTGTCCGCCTGCAGCGCCTCCAGCAACCCCTGGACGTGCCGCCGGACCGTGCGCTCGCTGACGTCGAGGTGCCGCGCGATCGCGCCGTCCGTCATGCCGGTGGCCAGCAGGTCCAGCACCTTCGCCTGGGTCGGGGTGAGGCCGTGACGAGGCCGGCCGCCGCCGTCCACCGCGACCGCCTGGCTCCAGACCAGCTCGAACAGCATCCGCAGGGCCGCGACGATCGTCGGGCTGCGGACGAACAGCGCGCCGTCCATGCCGCTCGGGTCCAGCGGGACCAGCGCGGAGTGGTGGTCGGCGACGACCATCTTCATCGGCAGCTCCGGCGCCACCCGCATGGCCCACCCGGCCGCGACACTGGCGGCCACGACCTCCTTGGCGCCGTCGAACTCCAGGGCCGCGCGCTCGTAGACGTTGCGCAGCCGCACCCCGCGTTCGGTCACCGCGTCCGGCAGGCGCAGCACCGTGCCCGCGTCCGGTTTCCGCTTGAAGTGCCGCGTGGTGAACGTCAGGAACTCCTCGCGCGCGGAGAGGCACAGCTCCAGCGACAGCGAGCCGATGCGCTGCGGGTCCGTCAGCACCTCGACGCCCGGGTCGCCGCCGCTGCCGTGCGCCGCGCGGTACACCGCCTGCAGCATGTCCAGCTGCTGGCGCGCCGCGACGATCTGGCGCTGCTGCTCCACGAGCCGCTGCTGCGCGCCCAGGATCGCGTGGTCGACGGCACGCACCGGCTCCATCGGCGCGATCACCGGGTCGTCGCGGTAGTCGCGGCGCACGAAACCCTGGTCGAACAGCTCCCGCATCTCCGGGCTCTCGGCCCGCGGATCGTCCAGCGGCAACGGCCCGGTGCGCACCATCGCGTCGTACAGCGCGCCCGCGCCGGGCGTCAGCAAGCCCTCGAGCATCCGTGCCCCTCCTCCGGCAGCGGCGGGGACGAGGACGGCCGGATCCGGCCGGTGTCCGCTCTGCCACCTACCCCACGCGCCGGACGGCGGAAAGGATTAGGCCGGTCGGGAAACTTCGCCGCCGGACCCGTCGAGGGGGCAGGTCCGGCGGCGGACCCGACCGAACCCGACAGGAGTCGGACAGCGTCGTGCGAGCGGACTGCGGCACGGTGACGCCGTCGTGGCCGGCACGAACCGCCGAGGGGGCGGGTCGTGTTCCCCAGCACGACGACCGCGGACCGGACCGTCGAGGTCCGGCGGGTTGCGGGGCCGGGTCCGGCCCCGCAACCTCACCAGCGGCGGGACGGGTCGATCACGTGGACGGCGGCTTCCTCCGCCGAAGCCGCGCCGCCGTCGACGCCCGCGTCGGAGGCGTACAGCTCTTCGTCGGTGTCCGCGCCGAAGCCCTCGTCCGAAGCGACGAGCCGGCCCGCGCGGACGTCGCCGACCTCGTCGTCGACCAGTTCGCCGTCGGTGTCCTCGCTGTCGCCCAGGCCGTCGTCGTCGGCGTCGTCGGCCAGGTCGGGGACCTCGCGGGCGAGCCGGCCGTCGAGGCTTTCGCCCTCCGCCGTCTCCCGCGCGGTCGTGCCCCAGCCCTCGGTCGCGCGCGTGTGCTCCGGCGGGGAGTAGCCCTCCGCCAGCTCGTCGCGGTCGAGCAGGGTGTCCTCGGGGTCGAGCACGCCGTTGTCGGCGTTGTCTTCGATGTCGTCGTCCATGGACCCCATCTTCGTCCAGTTCCTTGGGCCGCACCCGGTCCGGGTGATATCACGTGCAGGCCGCCGCACGGGCGGTGTTCCGGTGAAAGGTGATTCCCCATGCCGATGAGACGCAGGGTGCTGGCCGCGGGGCTGGCCGGGGTGTTCGGCGCCGCGGTGTCCGGGCGGACCGCGCAGGCCGCGACGGCGCCGACCCCGCCGGTGCGGCTCGACCAGCTGAACCTGGTCAACCTGTCGCACGTCAACGACCCCGCGAAGACCAACGTGTTCCCCGGCGATCCGGCGTTCTCGCTGGAGACCATCGCGACCATCCCGGACGACGGCTACTACCTGCAGTTCGTCCGCGAAGGCGAGCACACGGGCACGCACTGGGGCGCGCCCGGCCACTTCAACACCGGTCAGCCCCTCGCCGACGCGATGGACCCGGCGGATCTATTCCGGCCCGCCGTCAAGATCGACATAAGAGCGAAGGCCGCGGCGAACGCGGACTACGGCGTCACGATCGACGACCTCAAGGCCTGGGAGAAGCGCCACGGCCGGATCCCCGACGACGCCGTCGTCGTGCTCTGGACCGGCTGGGACGCCAAGTGGGGCACCCCGGCCTACCCGAACACCGGCGCCGACGGCGTGCTGCACCAGCCCGGCTTCTCGATCCCGGCGGTCAAGTGGCTGATCGACACCGGACGGCTGGGCCGCCAGGGCGGCACGGGCACCGACACGTTCAGCCCGGACGTCGGCACCGACGAGACCTACACCGTGTCCAAGCTGGTCTACCAGCGCCACCGGATCAGCCTGGAGATCCTGGCGAACCTGAAGGCGCTGCCGACGACGGGCGCGTGGGTGCTGGCGGGCGGCCCGATCAACCGCAGGGGCGCGGGCTCGACGGCGACGATCTTCGGCGTGCTCCCGCCGGGCGTGCACGCGGACTGAGCGCTGGGGCTCGTGAGTGTTTAGGGCGGTTCTAACCGCCCTAAACACTCACGAGGGCTGCGGCAGACCGCTCAGCCTTTCCGACAGGTTCAACGCCGACAGCGGCGCCGGGCGGCCGAAGCGGTAGCCCTGGGCCGTCGTGCAGCCCGCCCGGGTGATCAGCTCGGCCTGCTCGGCCGTCTCGATGCCTTCCGCGACCACCGCCAGGTCGAGGTCGGCGCACAGCCCGACCAGCGAGCGGCACAGGGCGGCGTCGCGCTCCGGCTGGATGCCCGTCGTCAGGGCGCGGTCCAGCTTGATCAGGTCGACCGGCAGCGCGTGCAGCACGGTCAGCGAGCTGTACCCGGCCCCGAAGTCGTCGAGCGCCACCCGGACGCCGAGGGCCTGCAGCCGCCGGATCGCGTCGGCGCCGGCCGCGAGGTCCGGCACCGGCACCGTCTCGGTGATCTCGACGACGAGCCGGTCCGCGGGCAGGCCGTACCGGGCCAGGCTCGCGCTGACGCTCTGTTCGAGCGTGGCCGCGCCGAGCCGGCTGGCGCAGACGTTGACGTGCACCGTCAGGTCCAGCCCGGCCGCGGTGATCTCGCGGCAGGCCAGGTCCAGCACCAGCGCGTCCAGCTCGGCCCCGAGGCCGGCGCCTTCGACCGCGCGGACGAACGTCTCGGGCGAGACCGGCGTGCCGTCCGGGGCCCGCCAGCGGGCCAGCGCTTCGACGGCCACCGGCGTCTCGTCGGCGAGCCGCACGATCGGCTGGAACACCAGCCCGAAGCCCTCCGGGACGCCCCCGGCCGCGCGGCGCAGCGCCGACGGGAAGTCCGGCGGGCCGTCCTGCGACGGCCGGTAGACGACGGTCGTGTCCTTGCCGAGGCGCTTGCCCGCGTACATCGACGTGTCCGCGCGGCCCAGCAGCACGTCGGAGGTGACCAGCGGCTCCGCCGGGTCCGGCACGACCAGGCCCATGCTCGCCCGCACCACGACCAGCGTGCCGTGCACCGAGAACGGCCGGCGCAGCGCGCCGCGGATCCGGTCCGCGACCGCCTGCGGCGCCTCGACCTCCCCTTCGAGCAGGATCGCGAACTCGTCGCCGCCGAGGCGCGCGACGGTGTCGGTCGAGCGGACGCAGCTCAGCAGCCGCTGCGCGACGCCGTGCAGCAGGAGGTCACCGCCGGCGTGCCCGAACCGGTCGTTGACCTCCTTGAAGTCGTCGAGGTCGACGAAGATCAGCACGAGCGGGCGGTGGTCTCCGGTGGCTTCCGCGCCGTCGGCGACGGCCCGGTCGAGCCGGTCGCCGAACAACGCGCGGTTGGCCAGCCCGGTGAGCGGGTCGTGGTAGGCCTGGTGGGTCAGCTGCTGCTGGCCCTCGTACACCCGCCGCAGCAGCAACCGGTTGTCCAGCACGGAAAGCAGCTGCCGGGCGAGCACCAGGAACACCACGAGCACGCCGACGAACACCTCGACGCCGTCCGGTCCGGCCCCGGCCACCAGCTGCGCGGTGATCAGCAGCGCCACGGCCGTGACCGGGATGTAGGGCAGCGCCAGCTGCCACCAGTCGACGCCGCCGGACTGGCCGGCGTCGTCGCGCCGGCGCGCGTTCGGCGTCGCCAGCAGCGCGAACGCGATGAACATCGGGCCGAGCACGAACCCCGCGTCGGCCCACGGCTTCATGCTCTCCGCGCCGATGCTGACGAGGTAGGCGAACACGCTGTCGGAGCAGGCGAGCGCGACGATCCCGACGGCCAGCAGCATGAGGTTCGCGCGGTAGGGCCGGTCCACCCGGTCGAACACCACCAGCAGCACCGCGACGACCACGATGACCAGGTCCGACAGCGGGTAGGCGATGGCCACGGCCCAGGAGCCGGCGTCCGGCGCGGTGGCCCGGACCAGCTGCCCGAGCGCCGCGGTCCAGGTGAGGATGAACAGCGAGCCGGTGACGACCAGGCCGTCGAGCACCACCGCGATGCCGAAGTGCGCGGTCCACTGCGCGGGCTGCCAGCGCTCGCGGTCCGGCCGGATCCGCGCCCGGGCCAGGGTGAACAACGCGGCGAGCGCGAAGACCGGGAAGCTCAGGTAGCCGACGTCGGCCAGCGACGGCGACGGCAGGCCCCGGCCGTCGATCAGCTGGAACCAGGACCAGACGCACTGCCCGAGCGACCAGCCGGCCATGCCGAGCGCGATCAGCAGCCGCCACCAGCGCTGGTGCCCGCCGAAGCGGCGGGCGGCCAGGCAGCCGCAGACGACCGCGGCGACCCCGGCGCTCAGCTGCATGGCGTCGTCGATCCACAACGCGAAGGTGTCGCCCCAGAACGCGAACCCGTTGCCGGCGATCAGCGCCGCCGTGACGACGACGAGCACGATCGCCACCGGGTACCGCCGCACTGTCATGGCACCTCACGTGGTCAAACCCGGTCTGTCGAACTGAGAAACAGTACACCGGACTCGACCGGGGACCGGCTCACCGCACCGGCACCATCAGGCGATGTCACGCCGGTGGAGCAGCCACCCGCCGAGGACGGCGAACCCGATCAGGTACCCCGCGAGCACCGCCGTGGCCTGCCCGGACCCGACGATCTGCCCGACCCCGGGGGCACTCGCCCCGAACGACGCGGCGAGCGCGCCGGCGTTCGGCCCGGGCAGCACCTTCTGCAACTCGGCGACCCAGGCCAGCAGCGGCGCGGCGACCGAGGCGAGCAGGTTCTGCACGGCCAGCAGCCACACCAGGCCCAGCCCGATCGGCAGCGCGACCGAGCGCAGGCCGATGGCCAGCAGCACGCCGAGCACGCCCCACATGGCCGTCACCAGCCAGCCGGCGCCGAGGCCCAGCAGGACGTCGGACGCGCTCGGCCAGACCAGCGCCTGGCCCTGCAGCGCGGCGACGAGCGCACTCGCGCCCGCGGTCGCCGCGAACAGCGTGAGCACCGTGGCGAGTGCCGCCAGCGTGACGACGGCCAGCTTCGCGCCGAAGACCGTGACGCGCGAAGGGTTCTGCGCCAGCACGGTCTTCCACGTGCCGAAGCCGTATTCGCTGCCCGCGACGAGCACGCCGAAGATCAGCGCGAGCGCGCCGACGAAGATCGGCAGCCCGCCCAGCGCGCTGCCGACGAACGCGTCCGGCAGCATCGCGCTCAGCCCGCGTCCGGCGCCGGGCCCGCCGGACGCGGGGGCACCGCCCAGGCCCGCGTAGGGGACGGCGTAGCCGAAGGTCAGCGTCAGCACGACGGCGACGGCCAGCAGCAGCCAGCTCGCCGGCCGGCGCGTCTGCTTCAGGAGCTCGGCTCGGATGTCACGCGGCATCGGTGGTACCTCCGGTCAGGGCGAGGAACGTCTGTTCCAGGTCGGGTTCGCGCCAGCGCAGCTCGCTGACGTCGAGGCCGGCGCCGACGAGCGCCGCGTTGATCCGCCCGGCCTCACCGGGGTCGACGTCGAGCTCGAGCGCGGCGCCGTCGGCGTGCACGCGGTCCGCGCCGAGCAGCCGGCCGAGGTGCGCGCGGGCCTGGTCGAGCGGCCCGGCGACGACGCGCAGCGCGCCGCCCGCCCGCAGGTCCGGCACGGTCGTCTCGGCGACGAGCCGGCCGTGGTCGAGCACGCCGACGCGGTCGCAGATCAGCTCGACCTCGGCCAGCAGGTGGCTCGAGAGCAGCACGGTGCAGCCGTCCGCGGCGAGCTTGCGCAGGGTGACGCGCATGTCGGCCATCCCGGCCGGGTCGAGCCCGTTGGTCGGCTCGTCGAGCACCACCAGTTCGGGCTCCTTCAGCAGCGCGGCGGCGAGGCCGAGCCGCTGTTTCATGCCGAGTGAGTACGTCGCGTACTTGTCCTTCGCCCGGTCGGTGAGGGTGACGATGTCGAGCACGGCGTCGACGCGGGTGCGGGGGACGCCGGCGTGGTCGGCGAGGACCCGCAGGTTCGCCCGGCCGGAGAGGTACGGGTAGAAGGCGGGGCCTTCGATGAGCGCGCCGACGCGGGCGAGGCCGGCCGGGCCGGGTTCGGCGCCGAAGAGCCGGACGCGGCCGGACGTCGGCCGGATCAGGCCGAGCAGCATCCGCAGCGTCGTCGTCTTGCCGGCCCCGTTCGGGCCGAGGAAGCCGTAGACCTCACCGGCGCGCACCGACAGGTTCAGCTCCGCCACCGCGGCGGCCGGTCCGTAGCGTTTGGTCAGGGCGATCGTTTCGACGGGCAGGTTCACGGGTCTCCTTGCCTTTCCGGATGAGGCCCCACGGCTTGAAGACCGAGAGGACGCTGGCGAACAGCAACAGACCGGGGGCGATGATCACGGGGTAGAGCAGGCCGGCCGGGTCGCCTTCGGGCGGCACCCCCGCGGCGAGCTGACGGCCGTACTCAGCGGCGTCGTAGAGCCCCGGCCGCAGCGCGAAGAGGATCAGCAGCGCCATCACGACGTTCACCGCCAGCTTCACGGCCACCCACCAGTAGCGGACGAGGCCGTGCTTCGTGCCGAGCCCGAGCACGACGCCGGTGCCGAGCGTGAGGATCGCGGCGATCAGCATCGGCCACACGGCGAACAGCTCCAGCGCCCGCAGGCTCGTGGCGACGACGGCGGGGTCGCCGGAGATCAGCGCGGTGGCGACGAGGATGCCGAGGACCGCGTCGATCCCGATCCACGCGCCCCCCGAGACGATGTGGGCCACCAGGTACCCCTTGCGGGCCCGGGCGCCGAGACGGCGTGTCATGGGTCCCTCCTTTTTCGCTGCCTCCCATCCTCGGGATCCGGGCCGCCGGGGGCGTCCCCCGGCGTACGGCACTTGGGCCTACGGCAGCGCGCGTACCCCGGGTACGTCGGGTGTGGTGTGCCGAGCGGTGACCGGCCGCCTCCCCGGGTGCCCCGTAGACTGAACCCGGCACGCAGGACGAACCGGCAGGTGGTGCAGGTGACGCAGGCGAAGGAGCGGACCCGGGAGCGCATCTCCCGCAGCGGGGTGGACAAGTTCACCGAGCGGCGGGCGCAGCTGGCCGGGTCGGCGCTGCGGACGCTGGCCGAACTCGGTTACGCGCGCACGAGCCTGCGGGAGATCGCGCAGAACTCGGAGTTCTCGCACGGCGTGCTGCACTACTACTTCGCCGACAAGGTGGACCTGCTCACCCACTGCGTCCGCCAGTTCGAGGAGGTCTGCGTCACCCGCTACGACGAGATCGTGGCCCGCGCCCGGACGGCCGAAGAGCTGAAGCGCGACTTCGCGGCGGCGATGGCCGCCACCTTGCGCGCGGACGCGAAGATGCACCGCCTCTGGTACGACCTGCGCAACCAGAGCCTGTTCGAGGAGTCGTTCCGCGCGGACGTCCTCGAGATCGACCGCCGCCGCGAAGAGATGATCTGGCACGTGGTGACGCGCTACGCGGACCTGGCGACGACCCCGGTGGAGGTCCCGGCCCCGGTCGCGTACGCCATGTTCGACGGCCTGTTCCAGCAAGCCCTGCTGCGGCACCTGGCCGGCGCGCCCGACGTCCCGGAGGAGCTGGAACGCGCCGTCCCGTCGGTGATGACCCGGATCGTGGCCGGCTAGCGTTCGCTCAGCTGCTCGTGCTCCGCGGCGCGGGCACGAGGACGGCGATCAAGTGGTCAGGACCGGGTTGCCCCAGCCGAGTTCCGGCAGGCCGTTCGACAGGCCGCCCGCGATCCGCGCGCCCGCCAGCAGTGGTGACCCGGTCGTGTCGGGCCGGTAGGCCACGAGCCGCAGTCGCAGCACCTCGGTGACGTCCAGCTCGAAGTGGGCGGGCGTGCCGAGCCGCACGGTGGCGCCCGGCTGGGCGACGCCGTCGAGGAACACCTCGAAGTGGCCGGTCTGGCCGGAGTCCGCGGCGTCGTCGAGGACGCCGGCCGCGGTCTCGAGCCTCCGGTACTTCCGCCCGAGGTCGTACTCGACGACGCCGCGGGGTTCGCCGCAGAACATCGAGCAGCGGTAGGCGATGCCGTGCCCGTAGTGCGTGCCGTCGATGCGCACGGCGGAAAGCCGGACGTCCGGTCCTTTCGAGACCGGGTTCAGTTCGGTGGTGAGCAGCAGTTTCCGCCGTGCCGGGAACGGAGTGAACTCGCCGCCGGCGAACACCGCGGGGCCGTCGTCCGGCGGAGCGTGCTCCGGCCGCCGCGCGATCGCCCGCACCAGGCTCTGGACGCCGCTGTCGGCCACCTGGAACTGCCGGACCACGAAGTGGGTCGTCGAGTACGGGTTGAGGAACCGCGGGATCTCGTCGACCGCACGGCCGGGGAGCACGACCGGCAGGATCCGCGCGGTGTACTCGTCGATGTCGCCGGTCACCTGGTCCCGCAGCACCGCGCCCTCGAACTGCGCACCCCGGCCGGCGTGGGGCGGCTCCTCGCCGTCGGTGCGCCGCCGGTACTTCGGGGACGCGATGGCGAGCGTGTAGTCGGCGGCCTTCAGCTGCCGCAGGGCCCACCGGGACCAGTCGACGCGCGCGCCGTCGGCCCACTGGTCCAGGTGCACCTCGAGGCCGACGTGCCGGTGGAGGAACTCGGCGAACCGGCGCACGAGCGTCTTGTGGTCCTCGTCGTCGTGCGAATACGACACGAAGACCCGGGGGCGGCTCGGCATGACCCCGGAGTCGGCGGGTCCGGAGCCGCCGTTACACCGGCCGGACGCGGGTTTCGCCGACCACGACCGGGTCGAGGCCGGGGTGGTTCTCGTCGGCCTGCGCCCAGTACCCCGCCGCCTCCGAAGCCGCGCCGCGGGCGGCCGCGACGTTGCCGAGGCCGGTGTAGGCCCGCGCGGCTTCGTGGTCGCTCTCGCACGCCTCCGCCCGCGCCGCCGCTTCGCGGTAGGCCGCCGCGGCGAGGTCGAGCTCACCGGTGTGGAACCGGGCCCAGCCCAGGCAGTTGAGCGCCAGCACGGCGTCGAGGTCCAGGCCGAGCTCGTCGAACACGCTCAGCGTGGCCGCCGCGAGTTCCGCCGCCTCCGCGGCTTCGCCGAGCGCGACGCGCACCAGCGCGATGCCGCGTTCGGTGATGGCGGCGTTGCGGCGGCTGCCGGTCTGCTCGTAGAACTCCAGCGCCGTCCCGAAATCGCGCAGGGCCGCGTGGTGCTCGCCGCGGTAGTGGTCGGTCCAGGCGTGGTGCGCGAGCGCGGTGCTCTCACCGTGGCGGTCACCGATCGCGCGGTACTCCCGGAGCGCTTCGCGGTAGCACTCGGACGCGCCGTCGAGGTCGCCCCGGTCGATCAGGGCGATCCCGAGGTTCGCCGTCGTGGTCGCCAGCGCCCACCGGTCGCCCGCCGCTTCGGCCGCCGCGCGGGCCCAGCGGTGCGTCGCGATCCACTCGTCCCACAGCTTCGCCAGGAAGAAGTAGCCGCGCAGGAAGAACGCCAGCTGCCAGCACCGTTCGTGCTCGCCGAGCTCGCCGGCCCGGCGGCACAGGGCGACGAGGTTCGGCCACTCGGCGCGGAACCACGCGACGCCGTCCAGCGGTCCCGGCTCGGGCAGGCCGCCGGGGTAGGTGACCACCGGCCGGTAGCGCTGCGGGGCCAGCAGCCGGTCGGCCCGTTCGGCGTCCCGCACGGCGAACGCCGCGAGCTGCCGGAAGGCCGCCTGCCGCTCCTCGGGCTCGAGAGCGGCTTCGCCGGTCTCGACGGCGAAGGCGCGGAGGAGGTCGTGGAAGCCGTACCGGTCGGCGGCGGGCTGGGTGACCAGGTAGGCGTCGTGCAGCCGGTCGAGCAGCCGGTCGGTCTCCCGCGGGGCGAGCCCGGCCAGCGCGCTCGCCGCGCGGACGTCGAGGTCGTGGCCGGGGTGCAGCGAGAGCAGGCCGAACAGCCGGGCCTCGGCGTCGCTGAGCTGACGCGCCGACAGCCGGAAGGCCGCGGACAGGCTGCGCTCGCCGTCGTCGAGCTCGCCGAGCCGGTCGGCTTCGACGGCCAGCCGGCGGTCCAGCTCGGCCACGTCCCACGCCGGGTGGGCCCGCAGCCGGGCCGCGGCGATCCGGACGGCGAGCGGGAGCCGCCCGCAGCGGTCGGCGACGCGGGCCGCGTCGGCGGCGTCCGCGCCGGTGAGCGCGGTGAAGAGCGCGGCCGCCGCGCCGGCGGGCAGGACGTCGAGCGAGACGTGCCGGGCCTCGTCGAGCGCGCTCAGCCGCGACCGGCTGGTCACCAGCACCCGGCACTTCGGCTCGGCCGGCAGCAGCGGCCGCACCTGCGCCGCGTCGGCCGCGTTGTCGAGCACCAGCAGCAGGCTGCGCCCGCGCAGCCGGGAGCGGTAGAGCGCGGCGCGGTCGTCCGGGTCGGCCGGGATCCGCTCGGCGGGCACGCCGAGCACCCGCAGCAGCCGGTCGTGCAGGGCCGCCGGATCGACCGGTGTCTCGCCGTGCCCGCGGAGGTCGACGAACAGGCAGCCGTCGGCGAACACCGCTTCGAGCCGGTGCGCGGAGCGGACGGCCAGCGCCGTCTTGCCGACCCCGCCCATCCCGGAGATCACGCAGACGCCGTTTTCGGCTTCCAGCGCGTCGCGCACCGCCTGTAGCTCCGCGGTGCGGCCGGTGAAGTCGCCGGTGGCGGGCGGCAGCCCGGACGCGCGGACGTCGGGGCGGGTGCGCCGCCGCGCGGGTTCGCGGGGGAGCAACGCGGTCAGTGCCCCGGGCGCGTCCAGCTCGGCCTCGCACAGCGCGGCGAGTGCGGGATTCGGTGTGGTCAGCCCGGTTTCCACTTTGCTCAGATAACCCTTGCTGTAGTGGACCCGGTCCGCGAGGCCGGTCAGGGAGAGCCCGGCCGCCCGGCGCAGGCGCCGCAGTTCCGCGCCGAACGTCGCTCGTTCGTTCATCAGTACCCACCCTCGTCGCAGGAGCATTATGACGGCGCCGGAGCGTCGCCGGGGGTGGCCGGCCGGGTCCCGGGACCCGGCCGGCCGCTGTGCGCACAGCCCGTGTTCGTCACGCATGGCCCCGTCCTCAGCCGAAGACGACGGTCAGCAGGGCGAGGATCAGCCCGATCGCGTGGGTCTGCATGGTTGGCGCACCTCCTCTCCGCGGGCGGCGACCACGGAGCCGGCCCGGCCACCGGAGTAGCGAAAACGAACCGGTAACCGTCATTTCGACTCCTTCGACAGTGCGCACCGGGGCAGCACTCGGCGCGGGGTTCACCCCGTGGTCTTCGGGTTTTTTGCCGCGAAATCGCCGCGGCCCGCCAAGAATGCGGCCGCCGGGAACGGCCCGGCAAGGAGTTTCCCGTTTCCTGCAACGAGAGGAAAGGAAACCGCGGGATAACGATCCGTATGTCGTGCCGTGATCGACTGGACAGGGGCCGCGGGGCTGACGAGTATTGACGACCGTGCGCGGAACGGCGAGGGGAGGAACGGTGGTCCTCAAAGCAGCGGAAGTGGTCGGCGAGCTGAAGATTCTCCGCAAGGGGAGGGGAATTTTCACCACACCGCTGGGGGACCGGGTCGGGCCGGCGCTGCGTGAGATATGCGGCATTTTCGAAGATGACGACCAGGCCGTGCTGCAGCGTAAACTGTCCGGCCGATTGGTGCCGCTGGTCGAGGCGCTGCCGGAGGACCTGAAGATCGTCCTGCTCGCCGCGTTCGCGCTGCACGAGAGCGCCCGCAAGCCCTTCTACCAGGAACGGGTGCGGTGGGCGGCGACCACGCTGCAGCGCGACGACCGGACGGTGCGCCGGCGTATCGACGAAGGCATCGAACAGATCGCGGCAATGGCGGTCAAGGTGGCCGAGCCGGATCCCGGGCCGCGGTATCCGAGCCGCAGTTGGCACACCGAAGAACTGCGGGTCGCGCTGACGTTGGGCGACCCGTCGGCCGAGGCGTTCGAATTCCGGCGGGTGGTCGCGGATGCCGACGAAATCACCGAGCTGGATCTGGCGTTGACGCTGAGCGCGGCCGCGAAGTCAGGCGAATCCGTGCACGAGTCGGATCTGGAAGTGGACGTCTTCCACGGTGGTGTGCTGACCAGCCGGGCGATGGAGTCGAGCGACCGGATCGGGCTGGCGTTGCGGTTGCCGGAACCGTTGCGGCGCGGGGAGCAGCACGAAATCGCGTTGCGGTTCCGGGCGAGCATCCGGGAACCGCACTACGTGTGCGTGCCGCGGCACCCGTGCGATCTGTTCGACCTGCACGTCAAGTTCGGCGCCCGGGTGCCGGAGCACATCGTCCTCCTGGAAAAGGCTTTCCAGGAGGACGCGCGCGACACGTCCCGGCGCGGGACGCTGCTCAAGGCCGACGACTCCGGCGAGGTGCACGTCCGGTTCCGGCACCTCGCCCCCGGCTTCGCCTACGGCATCCGCTGGGAGCCCGCGGACGTCAACTGACCCCGGCCCGGCCGGGCCAGATCAGCCGTTCGACGGTGAACAACGCCGACACGAACGGCTGGGGCAGCCGCACGACCTGCCGGGCGGCCTGGGCCTTGGCCGCCAGTTCGGTGCTGACGCCGAGCGCGTCGACGACGTCCAGCGCGGCGCCGTCGACCAGCCCGGTCGCCCGGTCACGCGGGCCGTGGCCGCTCAGCGCGAGCGCGATCCCGAGGTCGAGGCGGCTTTCGATGGTCTCCGGGTGGGTCCGGCCGAGGAGCCGGATCTGCGGCTCCACAATGCCTTCCAGCAGCTCGGCCTGGCGGCCGAACTCGCGCAGCTGGGCGTGCGCCAGGCCCATGCCGTGCCGGATCCGGTACCGCAGCCGGTGGTCCTCGCCCAGCACCCGCAGCACCACCCGCTCGGTCGCGGACAGCACGGCCAGCGCGCGTTTGGGCTGGCCCAACGCCAATAGCGCGCGGTCGGCGTGCGCCGCGGCCGTCAGGGTCAGCGGGTTTTCCGAGCCGTAGCGGCGCGCGTAGCTCTCCTCGAGTTCGCGCAGTTCGGCCGCCGAGCGCTCCCAGTCGGCCGGGGCGGCCCGCAGGTCGGCCAGGTCGAGCGCCAGCATCGCGTCGGCGCGGACGAGCTCCGCTTCACCGCAGCGGACGTGCCGCTCCCGGCCCGCCGCGTGGTAGGCCGCGACGACCTCGCCGGCGACCTCCCGCGCCCGCCGCGGCTGCCCGGACAGCTGCAGGCTGCGCGCGTATTCGAGCCGGACGGCCGCCGGTTCGTCGCGATCGGGTGGGGCGTCCCGCAGTTCCGCGAGCACCGGTTCGAGGAGCGCGACGGCGTCCCGCGGCCGGCCGCGCAGCCGGTGGGCCAGCGCCGCGACGACGGCGGCCCGGTAGCGCTCGTCGCCGTCGTCGGGCAGCCGGTCACCGACGCGCCGCCAGAACGTCCGGTCGGCTTCGGCGTAGTCGCCCTGGCAGTCCAGGGCCTGCGCCGCGGTCAGGCCGGCCGCGTACCGCTCGGCTTCACCGTCCGCCAGCACGAGCGCTTCACGCGCGTGCCCGACGGCCTCCGGGTACAGGCCACAGGCGATTTCGACGCGGGCCGCGCGGGTGTGGTCCGCGGCCGTCGCCTCGCCGCTCGACAGGATCGCGGCGTGGATCTCGCCGGCCGTCGTCGGATCGCCCTGGGCGTCGAACGCCGCCGCGACCGGGCGCAGCAGCCGCACCCGGTGCGCCGGCGCGGTTTCGGCGAGGGCGCGGGCGTGCTGGAGCAGGAAGTCACGCCGGCCCCGCCGGCCGGCCAGCCAGGCGAGCAGGACGTCGGCGGCGCGGCCGGGCAGGTCACCCGGGTCGAGCCCGGTGCGGGCGACGTCGAGGGTGAGGCCCAGGAACCGCAGGTCGCCGTCTGCTTCGGTGGCGAGCCCGCGGCTGACGAGCGCCGCTTCCGCACGAGCGCCCAGCACCTCGGCGGCGAACTCCGGCGGGACCGGGACGGGCGCGAGCACCGCACCCAGCCGGACCAGGTCCCGGGCCGCGGCGCCGAGGCCGGCGAGCAGGTCCCGGACGGCTTCCGGCGCGGTGTCCGGCAGGGCGTCGAGCACCTCGCCGGCCGGCGCCCGGAGCGCCGCGGCGCGCAGGGTGACCGGATGGCCGTCGCAGCGGTCGGCGAACCGCAGCACAGCCGCGCGCTCGGCGTCACCGATGGGCGTCCGGAACAGCCGCAGACTCTCCTCGCCGGTGAGGCCGGCCAGATCCACGGTCGCCGCGTCCCAGCGGCCCGACCGGCTGGTGACCAGGGTGCGGACGTGGTCGCCCGGCAGCACGAGCCGGTTGAGGACCGCGGGCGGCAGCCCGGCCGGGACGTCGTCGACGAGCACCAGCACCCGCTCACGGGCCGCGTCGATCCGGTCGGTGAGCAGCGCGCGCAGGCGGTCGAGGTCCAGCCCGGAGACGTCGGTGCCGAGCCGGTCCGCGGCGGCGCGCGCGAGGGCGAGGGGGAACTGCGCGAGGAAGTCGTCCGGGTCGAGGTGCCCGAACGGGCCGGTCCGGATCACCCCACCGGGGAAGGCGCCGGCGAAGAGGCAGGCGTACTGCTCGGTGAGCGCCGTCTTGCCGATGCCGGGCAGGCCGCGCACGACCACCACCGGCCGCGGATCCGCGGTGGCGCCCGGGAAGAGCGCGCTGTGGACGGCCCAGAGCGCCGGGTACCGGCCGGCCGGCGGGCCCGGCCGGCCCAGGGGGACGTCGGTTGCGGCGACCTTCGCGCGGACCTGGGCGACGAGGTTCGCCGAGGTCACAGCGAACTTCGCGGCCCCGAGTTCGGCCGGCGCGAGGTGCGCGGTGCCGGGTTCGGGGTTGAGCACCAGGACGCGGTCCGCCGGGTCGCCGTGGTGCCAGGCGGCGGCCAGCGCGGCCGTCAGCTGCCATTGGCACGCGTAGTCCGCCGGCAGTGCGCGTGAATAGCAGGCGAGCAGGACACGCGATCCGGCGAGGGCGTCGACAGTCGCGTCGAAATCGTCGAATCGAGCCCGGAATACCCGCAACCCGTCGGCTTCGAGTGCTTCTTCGACCCGTTCCACCGCCGGGTCGGCTCGCGGGGAACACAGGAAGACGTCGAACCGGTCCGTCACGGGGTAACCGTGCGGGCCGGAATCGGAATCCGTCATCGGGGCACACTCTCCGGTGGCGTTCAATGGGTGATCATCGGTGGAGGTCCTGGGGGCAGGGGGCGGTCACGGGCGAAGCATCGGTGCGCGGCGCGATTTCGCTACCGGTTCCCGCGGTGTGGCGATTACTGTCAAGAATCTGACCAGCCGGGCGGGGCCGACCGCCGGGTATGCCGAGTGGGCCGTTTCTCGTTAACGGACAATATGTGGACAAGAACCACGGCACTGCAACGTTGCTGGTCAGCGCCTCGATAATCGAATGCGGGAACAGAAAAGGAGTTCCTGCGGAGTAGGTATTTCCGGGTGGCCGGAACGAGGAGGGAACCCCATGGAGACCATGGCGTTGGACACGGTTCCGGCCGAAGAGGTCGACGGCTACACCGTGCTGAAGGAGCTGCCCCGGCCGGAAGGCCGGCTGACCAAGGAAGACCTCGACCCGGTGGTCGCGGCGGCGCGCACCGGCGACCCGGCGGCGATCCAGGCGCTGCTGCGGCTGATCAAGCCGACGGTCGCCCGCTACTGCCGCGCCCGGATCGGCGGCCGCGACCTGTCGTACCTCTCGGCCGACGACGTCGCGCAGGAGGTCCTACTCGCGGTGCTGAAGGTGCTGCCGGGCTACCAGGACCGCGGCGGCTCGTTCCTGTACCTGGTGCGGGCGATCGCGGCGAACAAGGTCGCCGACGCGTTCCGCTCGGTGGCGCGGGACCGCTCGAAGCCGGTGTCGGAGCTGCCGGACCGCCCGCTGGGCGGCAACGAGCCGGAGAACCACGTGCTGGAGCTGGACCTCGGCGCCCGCCTGGGCCGGCTGATGGCGACGTTGCCGCCGCTGCACCAGGCGATCCTGTCACTGCGGATCGTCGTCGGCCTGTCGGCCAACGAGACGGCGGAGTCCCTGGACATTTCGCCGGGCAACGTCCGCATCACGCAGTACCGCGCCCTCCAGAAGCTGCGCGCGATGATCGGCGAAAACGAGGTCTAGTACTACAGGGCTAGATCTCGCGTGTCGGTCTGTGATGCTGATCGCCGGTTGTGCGATTATTTATCGGTGACCATTCCTTTTGCTGGGCAGGCTGACGTTGCGGGCGGTGTGAGTCG